>NZ_JADPUN010000208.1 GCF_015690345.1 Plantactinospora alkalitolerans
GGTTCTGTCCCCGCCGGGTTCCGGCGTCCGGCACGACCGGGGAATCCCGGTCCGGCCGCACCGGACGGCCGCATCAACCTGCCGTACGCACCACCCGCCGGAGCGGGCTCCGGCGTGCGGGCGTACACCCTCCGGAGGGACCTCGATCCGATCGCGGGGCGCAACCGCGACCGGACCCTCGCCGATCACTCCGGAAAGGACTCGGGTCGGGAAGTGCCGACCCGGCTCTGGATCGGTCCACTCCCGACGGATGGACAACTGCTCCCGGCGGTGCCGGCCTCCGCGCCCGGCGGGCGGAAAGCCGGCGTACGCCGGTTCGGTGCGTCAGGTGTTACGCGGAGACCGGCGCGGGCACCGGCTCCACCTCGGTCCAGGAGGAGCCGACCTCCGCCGACCGCACGACGGCGTCCAGGACCAACTGGACCTGGAGCGCGTCCGCGAACGAGGGGGTCGGATCCGATCCACTGGCGAGCGCCGCGAGGAAGTCGCGGAGCTCGTGCGTGAACGAGTGCTCGTAGCCGATGATGTGCCCCGGTGGCCACCACGCCGACATGTACGGGTGGTCGCCCTCGGTGACCAGGATCCGCCGGAAGCCCTGCTCGACACCGGGGTTCGTGGCGTCGTAGAACTCCAGCTCGTTGAGGCGCTCGAGGTCGAACGCCACCGAGCCGAGCGAACCGTTGATCTCGACCCGGAGGCCGTTCCGCCGGCCGGTCGCGAACCGGGTGGCCTCGTAGGTCGCCAGTCCCCCGCCGTCGAGCCGGGCCACGAAGACCGCCGCGTCGTCGACGGTGACCTGCCCGGTGGCCCCGGCACCGGCGGCGCCGTCGGCCGAGGCGGCCAGTCCGCTCGACTCGGCGGGCAGTGGACGCTCCTTGACGAACGTCTCGGTGATCGCGCTGACCCCGGTGATCCGCTGGCCGGTCACGAACTGGGTCAGGTC
Source organism: Plantactinospora alkalitolerans (assembly GCF_015690345.1). Classification (GTDB taxonomy): domain Bacteria; phylum Actinomycetota; class Actinomycetes; order Mycobacteriales; family Micromonosporaceae; genus Plantactinospora; species Plantactinospora alkalitolerans. The sequence goes on from NZ_JADPUN010000208.1 coordinate 944, forward strand.
GATGATGTGCGCACCGATGTCGCCGAGCGCACCAGAGCCCGCCTTGTCCTTCTGCAGTCGCCAGACCAGCGGAAACTGCGGATCGGTGATCCAGTCCTGCAGGTAGACCGCGCGGACGTGCCGGATCACGCCGAGCCGGCCGGACGCGACCAGCTCCCGCATCAGGCTGACCGCGGGGACGCGGCGGTAGTTGAACCCGCACATGGCCCGTACGCCCACCGTCTGCGCCTTGGCCGCCGCGGCGACCATGGCCCGAGCCTCCTCGACCGTGTTGGCCAGCGGCTTCTCGCACAGTACGTGCTTGCCCGCCTCCAGCGCCGCGATCGTGATCTCGGCATGGCTGTCGCCGGGGGTGCAGATGTCGACGATGTCGATGTCGTCCCGGGCGATCAGCTCACGCCAGTCGGTGGTGTGCCCGTCCCAGCCGAGCCGACCGGCCGCGTCCGCGACCTTCGACTCGTCCCGGCCACAGATCAGGGCCATCCGGGCCCGCACCGGCAGGTCGAACACCCGGTTCACGGTGCGCCACGCCTGTGAGTGCGCGGCGCCCATGAACGCGTAGCCGACCATGCCGACCCGCAGTTCTTTTTCTTCAGTGGACAAGGTGGGTCTCCCCCCGGTGTGTCAGAACCCGAGCTTGCTGTACGTGCTCGCGTTCTCTTTCGTGATGGTCTCGGAGGCCAACGTGATCTCCTTCGGGACCTGCAGTTCGACCAGGTCCGACATGCCCCGGCCCTGGGCGATGAGCCGGGCCAGCGAGATCGCCGAGGAGGCCATCGACGGGCTGTAGGTGACCGTCGCCTTGAGCACCGAGTTGTCCGCGGCGATCGCGTCGATCGCGGCCTTCGAGCCGGCGCCGCCGACCATGATGAAGTCGGACCGGCTCGCCTGCTTGATCGCGGCGAGTACGCCGATGCCCTGGTCGTCGTCGTGGTTCCACATCGCGTCCATCTTCGGCAGCGCCCGGAGCAGCTGCGACGCCTCGGCCTGGCCGGTGTCCGCGGTGAACCGGGCCGCCCGCCGGTTCTCCACCTTGAAGCCGAAGGTGGCCAGCTCGGCCTTGAAGCCGGCGGACCGCTCCTGGGTCAGCTCCAGCTCGTCCATGCCGGCGATCTCGCCGATGATCGGGTTGGCGATGCCCTTGGCCTTCATCTGCTCGCCGATGTAGCGACCGGCGGAGACGCCCATGCCGTAGTTGTCGCCCTTGATCTGGAGCCGGTAGGCCAGCGCGTCCGGGAACGCCCGGTCCAGGTTGACAACCGGGATGCCGGCGGCCATGGCCTCCAGGCCGAAGGCGTTCAGCTCCTTGCCGTCCCACGGCAGCAGGACGATCACGTCCGGCTTCTGCGAGACCAGCGTGGAGAGGGTGGCGCGCTGACTGGCGGCGTCGGCACCGGCCGCGACCGACTTGAACTCCACGTCGGTGTAGAGCTTCGCCTGTGCCTCGGCGTTCTTGGTGATGGCGGCCGTCCAGCCGTGGTCCGCCGCCGGAGAGGAGAATCCGATGACCACCTTCTTGCCGGGCGCGCTGTTCGGGTTGGCCGAGCTGTCCGCGGCCTTGACCTGGCCGTTGTCCTCTGGCTCGCCCTCGTTGCTGGTGCAGGCGGTGAGCAGGGCGCCCGCGCCGACCGCGGCCCCGCCGAGCAGCAACCGCCGGCGCGACAGGTCACGCACCGGCCGGAGCGGATCGTGCTGGGTCATGACGACCTCCTGATATTCGACTTCAGTGGGGGGTGGGATGTGGTGGAACCGGCGATCACTCCTCCGCCGCTTACCGGTTGTCCGGCCAGCGGTGACGGAGGCCGCCCAGGGGGAACCTCGTACGGTATGTCAGCTCTTGGAGGTGAGCCTGTTTCGGGCGAAGAGTTGGGTGACGGACTTGAACCGGAACTGCTGGACCAGTACGGCGGCGACGATGATCCCGCCCTTGACCATGTTCTGCGCCTCGGTGGAGAGGCCGTTGATCGCGAACAGGTTGGTGATGGTGGCAAAGATGATGACGCCGAGCAGGGAGCCGATGATGGTGCCCCGGCCGCCGCTGAGCAGCGTTCCGCCGATGATCGCGGCGGCGATGGCGTCGAGTTCGTAGAGGTTGGCCATGGCCGCCTGGGCCGAGTTGGCCTGTGCGGTCAGCATGACGGCGGCGATTCCGCAGCAGAGGCCGGAGAGCGCGTAGAGCAGCAGGGTGTGCCGCTTGACGTTGATTCCCGCCAGCCGGGCCGCCTCCGGGTTGCCGCCGACCGCGACCGTGCGCCGCCCGAACGTGGTGCGGTTGAGCAGCACCCAGCCGGCGGCGACGACCGCGGCGAGGATGTAGACCAGCAGCGGGATGCCGAGGATCCGGTTGCTCGCGATGCTGTTGATGGTCTCGTTCCCGGAGACCTGGGTCTGCTTGTCGGAGATCTCGGCGGCCAGGCCGCGGGCGGCGACCAGCATCGCCAGGGTGGCGATGAACGGCACCAGCCGGCCGTAGGAGATCAGCAGGCCGTTGATCAGGCCGACACAGGTCGCGACCACCACCGCAGTGAAGATCATTCCAGCCGCGCCGAATTTCTGGGTGGCGACCGTGGTGGACCAGACCCCGGCGATCGCGACGATCGCACCCACCGAGAGGTCGATGCCACCGCCGATGATCACAAAGGTCATCCCGACCGTCACCACGCCGACCACCGACGCCAGGGTGAGGATCGACATGATGTTGTCGCCGACCCAGTTCATGTTGCCGTACAGGTCGGGTCGGGTGATCACGCCGATGACGATCAGCGCCACCAGCACCCCGACCAGGCCCAGGTTGCGCCGGATCGACTCGGCCGCGTCGCCGCTCCACAGACCACCCGGGCCGGACGTCTTGCCGACGCCCGGGTCGCCGTGCCCGGCACCGGCCGGTGCGGGCGACACCGGGGACGACTGCGCCGGCAGGCCCTCCGACGGCGCCGTACCGGCCGGCACGGCGGTTTCGGTACGTTCACTCATGCCGACCTCCACTCCGCTGTATGTTCACTCGTGCCGGTGCCTCGCTCCGCTCGCCACCGCCACGAGGCACCAGATGCACTGAGCCTGATGATTCGCTCACTTCGTTCCCTCATGCCGACGCCTCGCTCAGCTCGCTCATGCTGGCGCCCCCTCCATCAGCGACCCCGCCATCACGAGGTCGAGCACGGTGTCTTCGTCGAGTTCTCCGGCCGGGGCCTCGCGGACCACCCGGCCCTCCCGCATCACCAGTACGCGGTCGGCCAGGCCCAGCACCTCGGGCACCTCACTGGAGACCAGCAGTACGCCGACGCCCTGGGCGGCCAGCGCCCGGATCACCTGGTACAGCTCCGCCCGGGCGCCGACGTCGACGCCTCGGGTCGGCTCGTCGAGCAGTAGCAGTTTCGTGTCTCCGAGCAGCCAGCGGCCGACCACGACCTTCTGCTGGTTGCCGCCGGACAGGGTCCGCACCGGACGACGTACGTCCCGGGGGCGCAGGTCCAGCCGGTCGGCAACCGCCTCCGCCTCGCTCCGTTCCCGCCCCGCGTTGGTGAACCCGAGCCGCGCCCAGCGGCTGAAGGTGGCCAGCGTGACGTTGCGGTAGATGGGCTCACCGAGCAGCAGGGCCTGGCTCTTGCGCTCCTCGGGTGCCATGCCCAGGCCGGCTCGGACGGCGGCACCGACGCTGCCGGGACGCAGCGTGCGTCCGGCCATCGACACCGTGCCGGCTTCCGCCCGACGCGCGCCGAAGATGGTTTCCAGCAACTCGGAGCGGCCCGAACCGACCAGGCCGGCGATGCCGACGATCTCACCACTGTGCACGGTCAGGGAGACGTCGGCGAACTCGCCCTCACGGCTCAGCTCGCGTACCCGGAGGAGTTCGGAGTGCTCGGGCTCGGCGGTCGGGCGGTCCGGGAAGACGTACTCGATGGTCCGGCCGGTCATCCGGCTCACCAGGTCGCGGGTCGGGGTCGTCCGGGCCGGCAGGTCCGCGGCGGTGGTGCGACCGTCCTTGAGTACGGTGACCCGGTCGCCGATCTCGCGGATCTCCTCCATCCGGTGCGAGATGTAGATGACCGCGATCCCCTGGGCGGTCAGCTCCCGGATGATCCGGAACAGGTTGCCGACCTCGTCGTGCGCCAGCACCGCACTCGGCTCGTCCATGATGATCAGCCGTGCGTCGTGTGAGAGTGCCCGCGCCATGCTGACGACCTGCTTGCCGGCGGCCGGCAGCGAGCGCACCATCCGGCGGGGCGGGATCTCCGCGTGCCCGAGCCGGCCGAGGATCTCCCGGGTCCGGCGGGCCATGTATCCCCGGCGGACGAATCCGAGCGTGCGCGGCTCGTGGCCGAGGAAGGCGTTCTCCGCCACCGACAGGTCGTCGACCAGGTCGAGTTCCTGGTAGATGGTGGCGATGCCGGCCTTCATCGCGGCCTGCGGGTTGGCGAAGGTGGTCGGCTCGCCGAGCCATTCCACCTGTCCCGAGTCGGGCTGGTGGGCGCCGGAGAGCACCTTGATCAGCGTCGACTTGCCGGCGCCGTTCTGCCCGAGCAGGCAGTGCACCTCGCCGGCCCGTACCTCCAACTGCACGCCGTCCAGGGCCCGTACGCCGGGGAAGGTCTTCACCACGTCGGTGAGGCGCAGTACGACCTCGCCCGGCACCGTGTCGGCGGGTGCGGCCAGCAACGGCTGCGGCTCCGTCGGTTCCCCGGCGGTGGTCGAGGTCTGTTCCCCGCTGTTCTCGGTCATGGCCTCTCCTCGCTGCGCTCGGTAATGACGTCCGCCCGCCCCACTCGGGTCATGACGCCTCCGCGAATGCGACGTCGGTGGCGAGCACGGCCGCGCCGGTGACCCCGGCACGCGGGCCGAGCTCGGAAAGGACCACCGGAAGATTGCCGGTGGCCAGCGGCAGCGAGCGCCGGTAGACGACACTGCGGATCTCGGCGAGCAGGATGTGGCCGAGCTGGGCCAGCCCGCCGCCGATGACGATCATCGAGGGGTTGGCGAAGCTGACCAGGCCGGCGAGCACGCCGCCGACCCGGCGTCCGCCGTCGCGGATCAGTCGGATGCAGGTCACGTCGCCCTCGATCGCACCCTCGGCGACGTCGAGCGCGCTGACCGAGCCGGTGGCGGCCAGCCGCTCGGCGAGGGCCGGTGAGGACCCGCTCCGGGCTGCCACGCCGGCCTCCTTGGCCAGCGCGGCGCCGCTGAACAGGGCTTCCAGGCAGCCGACGTTGCCGCATGAGCACATCGGACCGTGCGCGTCGACCTGGATGTGCCCGATGTCGCCGGCGCAGCCGTCCGTACCCCGGTAGACCTCACCGGAGAGGTAGATCCCGCAACCGATGCCGGTACCGATCTTGACGAACAGGAAGTCGTCCACCGAGTGCGCCACCCCGCCGTGCCGCTCGCCGATGGCCATGATGTTGACGTCGTTGTCCACCACCGCCGGGCAACCGTGCTCCCGGGTCAGCAGTTCGCGGACCGGGAAGCGGTCCCAGCCGGGCATGATCGGGGGTGAGACCGGTACGCCGTCCCGGAAGCTCACCGGCCCCGGTACGCCGATCCCGACGGCGTGCAGCCGCTCGTACGCCCCGTCGACCCTGGCCTTGTGCAGCAGTTCGTTGACGCGTTGCAGGATGGCCTTCGGGCCGGAGCGGATGTCGGCCGTCTCGGCGTAGTGCGCGATCGGTTCCAGCCGGCCGTCGACCACCTCGACGTCGATCGAGCTGGCGCCCAGGTCGACGGCGGCGAACCGCAGGTCCGGGCTGAGTTCGACGAGCGTGGAACGCCGCCCGCCCCGGGATGCGGCCAGTCCCGCCTCCGCGACGTAACCGAGGCCGACCAGTCGCTCGAGTTCGGCGATCAGGCGGGGCCGGGGGATCTGGAGGCGGTCGGCGAGTTCGGCCCTGGATACCGCGCCCTCGTCGCGCAACAGCCGCAGCAGTCGGAGGTGCAGTGCCTCGGGGGTGCGCACAGAGAGTCACCTCCGTCAGGCTCACGTTCATCTCGATGCAACGCAGGGGCGTTGTGCTCGACACAGTAGGAGCGTTCCGGAGTCGATGTCTAGAGCTTCAGGCCATCTGACGCTAACTTTTGTCCTGACGGACGAAAGTTAGCTGTTGATCTAGGAAAGGACCTGGTCACTCGTCGTGACCAGGTTTACGGAGCTTGCGGTCATCGCGAAGCGGGACAAATGGCTCTCGATCCGTCGGGCCGCCGAGCTGGATCGTCCGCTCCCGCTCCAGTTCCGCGCTCAACTCCGCGCCGAGCAGGATGGCCAGGTTGGACAACCACAGCCAGACGAGGAACACGACCACGCCGGCCAGCGAGCCGTACGCTTTGTTGTACGAGGCGAAGTTGGCCGCGTAGAGCGCGAAGCCGGCGGAGGCCACCGCCCACACCAGCACGGCGAAGATCCCTCCCGGGCTGATCCACCGGAAGCTCTGCCGCGCGTTGGGCGTCGCCCAGTAGAGGACCGCGAACGTCAGGCTGACCAACAGCAGCAGTACCGGCCACTTGCCGATGTCCCAGGCCGTCACCCCCGCCGAACCGATGCCGAGCCGCCGGCCGACCTGCGCGGAGAGCCGCCCGCTGAACACCAGGATCACGAGGCTGACCAGCACCAGCAGGCCGACCAGCGCGGTGACCCCGACCCGCAGCAGCAGGGTCCGGACGAGCGGGCGCCCCTCCGGCACGTCGTAGATCGCGTTGGCGGCCCGGACGAAGGCGCCGATGTAGCCGGACGCCGTCCAGAACGCGCCGAGAACGCCGAGCACGGCGACCAGGCTGGCGATGCCGGCGCTGCCCTGGACCTGGGTGATCCCGCCGAGCAGGATGTCCCGGGCGGCCTGCGCGGGTACGACGTCCCGGACCACGTCCCGCAGTCCGCGTACCGCCGAGTCGCCGAGCAGGCCCACCACGGAGACCAGCACCAACAGGGCCGGGAAGAGCGACAACACCCCGTAGTAGGTCAGTGCCGCCGCCCAGTCGGTGACGTTGTCCGCCTGGGCCTCCCGGAAGGTCCGCCGCAGCACCCGCCACCAGGAGCCCCTGGACAGCCGACCCGGATGCTCGGCTCGTTGCCGCTCGCTCACCCCGGCCTCCTCGACGACTCCGACCGGGGCACGACTGTCGCCGGCCGACCGGGTACGGTCCCACTACCGAAGGTAGTCGTTGTCCGGGCACCCGTCGGCCCAACCGGCTCACTGACAGAGCAGTCGGCCCATCCGACGGCCCGCGACGACCAGGCCGAGCACCGTGATCCCGATCAGATAGAGCACGTCCACCAGTTGGCTCCATCCCCCGCCGGAGACCGAGATGCCCCGGATCAGTTCGACCGATCGGTAGAGCGGGGTCACCTCGACCACCCAGCGCAGCACCGACGGGTACGCCTCGGCGGGTACGAAGGTCCCGGAGAACAGGAACAGGGTGAACTGGGCCGACCCCATCAGGTCGAAGTCCTGCCAGCTCCGCATGAAGGTGGAGAGCGCCATCCCGACCGCACCGAACGCGAACCCGACCAGTACGGCGGCCGGAAAGGCGACCAGTGCCCGGACCGCACTGGTCAGATCCAGCGCCACCATGATGGCCAGGAACGCCGCCGAGTAGGCGGTGCCGCGCAGCATCGCCCAACCCAGCTCACCGAGCGCTATCTCGAACGGCTTGACCGGGGTGGCCAGGATGCTGTCGTACAGCTTCATGTACTTCATCTTGCCGAAGAAATTGAATGTCGTTTCGGCCAGCGCGCCGCTCATCGCCGAGGAGGCGAGCATCGCGGGCGCCACGAACGCCGCGTAGGAGACCACCTCGCCGCCCGGCAGCGTCAGATCGCCGACCAGTGCCCCCACTCCGACGCCGATCGAGAGCAGATAGAGCAGCGGCTCGAAGAACCCCGAGATCAGCACGACCCAGTACGCGGACCGCAGCGCCGCGACGTTCCGCCCGGCCACCGAGACGGAGCGGCGGGCCGCCGCGTCGAGACTGAGCAGTCGGGGCAGGACGATGCTGACCACGGAACCTCTCCTTCGGTCTGGGACGGGCGGCGGAACGACTTCCGGGCGGGGCTGGCCACGCTCCGGGCCGGGGCCGGCGACTCTCCGGGCGGTCAGATCACCAACCGGCGACGGAACTGCGACCGGGCCAGCAGCCAGCCGACGAAGCCCCACGCCGCGAGGTAGAGCAGGTGACCGGGAACCGACCAGGCGGGTGCGAGGCCGAGGGTGGCGGCCCGGCACAGGTCGACGCCGTGCCACAGCGGCGACACGTACGCCAGCCAGCGCAGCACCACCGGCAGCGACTCGACCGGAAAGAAGACCCCGGCGAAGAGCGTCATCGGAATGACCGCGAACCGGAACAGCATCGCGACGTAGTTGTCGCTGCGGACCGCCGAGCTGAACGCGAAGACCGGCGCCGCCACCGAGATCGCGATCAGCAGCACCAGCAGCGGCGTGGCCAACGCCCAGGCCGAGTGCAGCGTCCCGAACAGCCCGGCGACGAGGAGGAACGCCAGGCTGCTGGTGAGCACCCGGAACAGCACGAAGGCGAGGTGGCCGCCGACGATGTCGGCCGCCCGCAACGGCGTCGCCGCCTGGCCGAAGTAGATCTTGACCCACTCGAAGTTCCTGAGCACCGGCCAGGTCGACTCGCCCACCGCGATCTGCAACGCGGTCGAGGCGATCAGCCCCGGCACGATGAAGTCGAGGTAGGGGACGCCACCCACCCCGGCGTCGACGTAGGCGCCCACGCCCACTCCGAAGCCGACCACCGTGAGCAACGGCAGCAGGAACGACGAGAACGCGCCGGACCGCCAGGTGCGGCGGTACGCGACGAGGTGGTACTCCAGCACCGCCAGGACGGGAAACCGGCCCACCAGCCCGGTCTTCGGACGGGGCGGCGCCACGGCGTCCGCGAGCGACATGTCAGTCCACCAACGTCCGGCCGGTGAGGTGCAGGAAGACGTCCTCCAGGCTGCTCCGCCGGACCAGCACGCTGGCCGGGGTCAACGCCCGGGCGTGCACGGCGGACACCGCCGCGTCGCCGTCGCCGACGTAGAGCAGAACCCGGTCCGGCAGCACCTCGATCCGCTCGCCGAGACCGACCAACTTGCCGGCGAAGTCCTCCTGGTTGTCGGCGGCGAAGCGCAGTTCGACCACCTCACGGGTGGAGTACCGCTCGATCAGGGTCCGGGGTGCCCCCTCCGCCACGATCCGACCGCCGTCCATCACCACCAGCCGATCGCAGAGTTGCTCGGCCTCGTCCATGTAGTGGGTGGTCAGCACCAGCGTGACGCCCTGCTGCTTGAGCCGGAACAGGCGCTCCCAGACCAGATGTCGGGCCTGCGGGTCCAACCCGGTGGTCGGCTCGTCGAGCAGCACGATGTCGGGCTCGTTGACCAGCGCGCGGGCGATGGTCACCCGGCGCTTCATGCCGCCGGAGAGCGGCTCCACCCTGCTGCCGGCCCGCTCGGCGAGCTGCACGAAGTTCAGCAACTCGGCGGCCCGTTCCCGGGCCACCCGGCGCGGGATGCCGAAGTAGCGCGCGTACGTCGTCAGGTTCTCCTGGACGGTCAGCTCGGGATCGAGGTTGTCCGACTGCGGACAGACCCCGAGCCGGGCCCGGATCGCCGGACCGTCCCGGCGGGGATCCATGCCCATGATCTGTAACTCGCCACCGGTCGGCGGCGAGACACAGCCGATCATCCGCATCGTCGAACTCTTGCCCGCGCCGTTGGGCCCGAGAAAGCCGAACGCCTCTCCGGCCCGCACGTCGACGTCGATCCCATCGACGGCGGTGAAGTCTCCGAACCGTTTGACCAACCCTCGGGCCTGGATGAGAACAGTGTCGCTCGCCACGGCGTCGACCCTAACCGCCTGGTCCGACACGTCCACCGAGTTTCCGCCCCCGGAGGTGGGGGTCAGGCCGCCGGGATCACAGGTCGGGATCGGTACCCGAGCGGGCCGCCGCAACGAGGCTGTCGGTCTGCTCGACCACCGCGTCGTCGCCGCTCGGCGTGCCGGGGTCGTACCGGACGGTCCAGGTCAGGCCGTCGACGCCGCGTACCCGACGGGCCGCGATCCGGAGACCGCCACCCTCCAGCCGGTGATGGGCGGTGTAGGCGACCGAGCGGGTCACCCGGGCCCGTACCTGGTTCGGCACGTCGCCCGGGTCGACGAGCAGGTAGGTCCGGACCGGGCCGTCGGCGACCACCCGGTAGTCGGCCCGCTCCTGCACCAGGTCGGCGGAGGTGACCGCCAGATCCCGACCCGACCAGACCGCCTTGTGGATGTCGTGCCAACCGATCCGTGCGGCATCGCCCGGCAGCCACAGCCCCCGGTCGGTGACCACCACGATCTCGTCGCCGTCGGCCACCTTCGCCCAGTCGAGTACCCGCTCGTCCCGGTCCAGCGCCGCCGGACGGCGGTCGGTCGGCAGCCGCCTCCCCCGGGAGAACAGGTTGAACAGTGCCATGGCTACAGGCCCCCCATCGCCTGCTCACGCAGGGCTCGGGCGTGCTGCTCCAGCGAGAGCAACTCCCCGAAGAGCGTGAAGTACTCGTCCTTGTTGGCCGCCGGATTGACCCGCTGGACCTTCGACTTCAGGTCCCGGATCCGGGTGGTGACCGCACCCCACTCCAGCCGGGCCAGCGTGATCGAGACGTACCGCGGATCGGGCTCGGCGTCGATCCGCAGCGGTTCGACGGCGAGTTCGCCGACGAGCGCCGCGGCGCCGAGGTCGCCGCAGGCGTCCCGGACCCGTTCGATCCAGACCGCGCCCGCGGTCGCCGAGGCCGCGCCACCGGCCGCCTCGATCGCCGCCCGGACCGCCTGGTGTACGGGGTTCAGGTACGACTCCGGCGCGAGCGCGTCGAACATCGGCCCGGCCAGCACCGGCACCTGGAGGGCGAGCTTCAGCGCCTCCCGCTCCACCATCGACTGCGGGTTGTCCACCACCGGCACGCGCCGGCCGGCCGGGGCGGGTTCGGGAGCACCCGGCCGGCGGTTCGTTCCGGTCCCGGGCTGCGCGGCGGCGTTCAGCACCGCACGCTGCACCGGTTCGATCTCCATGCCGAGATCGCCGGCCAGCTTGCGGACGTACTCGGGGCGCTTCTCCCGGTCCTTGAGCTTGGCCACCAGCGGTGCCGCCCGGCGCATCGCCTCCACCCGGCCGTCGACGGTGTCCAGGTCGTACCGGCCCAGCACGTGGCGGAGCGCGAAGTCGACAAGCGGCTCCCGCCGGGCGACCAGGTCACGCACCGCGAGGTCGCCCTTTGCCAGTCGAAGGTCGCACGGGTCCATGTTGTCCGGGCTGATCGCGATAAAGGTACGCCCGACGAACCGCTGGTCGTCCTCGAAGGCCCGCAGCGCCGCCTTCTGCCCGGCGGCGTCCCCGTCGAAGGTGAAGATGATCTCGCCGGCCACCGCGTCGGTGTCCATCAGCAGCCGGCGCAGCACGGTGATGTGGTCGGCGCCGAACGCCGTGCCACAGGTCGCCACCGCCGTCGGTACGCCGGCCAGATGGCATGCCATCACGTCCGTGTAGCCCTCGACGATCACCGCTCGTCCCTGCCGGGCGATCTCCCGCTTGGCCTGCGAGATGCCGTAGAGCACGTGCGACTTCTTGTAGATCGGCGTCTCGGGGGTGTTCAGGTACTTCGGGCCGTCGTCGTCGGCGAACAGCTTGCGCGCCCCGAACCCGATCACGTCGCCGGTCAGGTCCTTGATCGGCCAGAGCAGCCGGCGCCGGAACCGGTCGATGAGCGAGCCGGACCGAGCCTCCCGGGACAGGCCGGCGGTGACCAGTTCCGGTCCGGTGAAACCCTTCTGCCGCAGGTGTTTGGTGAGCGGGTCCCACGCGTCGGGGGCGAACCCGCAGCCGTAGGTCTGGGCGGCCGTCCGGTCGAAGCCGCGCTGGGCCAGGAACTCCCGGGCCGGGCGGGCTCCGGCGGTGCCGAGCTGGCCGGCGTAGAACTCGGCGGCGGCGGCGTGCGCGGCGACCAGGCGCTGCCTCTGCCCCTGCTGCGGGCGGATCGGCGCCGGTCCGGCCTCGAGGTACCGGAGCTGGATGTTGGCCCGGTCGGCGAGCCGTTCGACCGACTCGACGAAGCTCAGGTGCTCGGCGTCCATCAGGAACTTGATCGCGTCGCCGCCGGCTCCACACCCATGACAAAAATAGACATTTCGGGCGGGCGCCACCGTGAACGACGGGGTCTTCTCGTCGTGGAACGGGCACAGCCCCTTGAGGTTGCCCCCGCCGGCGGACCTGAGCGTGACGGTCTCGGAGATGATGTCGGCGATCGAGGTGCGCTCCCGCACCACCGTGATGTCCTCGTCCCGGATCCGACCAGCCATCCGCCACCCCCTCCGGCGTACATCCTGCCCTGCCGGACTGATCTCCTCGGCGAAGGGGGTGTGCCGGCGGGCCCGGGTTCCCGCACCGGGTGCCGCGGCTCGATTCAGCGGACCGCCGCCGCCGTCTCCTCCGCCTCGACGATCCGGTTCCACTCGGCCTTGGACGAGCGCCAGCTCTCGTCGTCGTCGCCCCGACGCCAGTAGCCGGAGATGGAGAGCTGATCCTGCGGCACCTGGAGTTCCACCCGGAGCATCCGGCGCAACTCCCGGACGAAGTTCGCCTCCCCGTGCACGAAGGCGTGCACGGCGCCGGGCGGGAAGGTCAGCGCCCGTACCGCCTCGACCAGCGCCTCGCCGACGACCCGACCGTTCCGGTGCACCCAGACGATCTCGGCGGCTCCGGCGGTGTCCAACTGCTGCTGCTCCGCCGGCCCCGCGACCTCGACGAAGACCCGCGCCGGAGCGCCGTGCGGCAGCCGCTCCAGTGCCGCGCCGATCGCCGGCAGGGCGCTCTCGTCACCCACCAGCAGGTGCCAGTCGGCGGCCGGGTTCGGGGAGTATCCGCCGCCGGGGCCCCGGAACAGCACCTGGTCGCCGGGGCGGGTCCGGGCGGCCCAGGGCCCGGCCAGCCCCTCGTCGCCGTGGTACACGAAGTCGATTGTCAACTCGCCGGCCGCCGCGTCCCAGGCCCGGACGGTGTACGTCCGCATCCGTGGCCACTGGTCGCGCGGCAGCTCGCGACGGATCAGGTCGAGGTCGACCGGCACCGGATAGTCGACGCCGGCCGGCGGGAAGATCAACTTCACGTAGTGGTCGGCGTACGCGTCCGCGGTGAAGCCGGCCAACCCGTCCCCGCCGAGCACCACCCGGATCATGTGCGGGGTGAGCCACCGCTTACGCAGCACGGTGGCGTACCTGACCCCGGTCCCGTTCCTACCATCCGCCATTAGATTAGGCTAGCCTAAGTCACCTCGATTCGGCGACCGGGGCCCGCTTTTCAGTTGGTCGGCGACGTAGGCTGACTGCCACGAACCGCCGACGCCGATCGGTCGCAACGGTCGGTTCGTCCGTGAAACTGTCATTTCACTGGGGAGAGGGTCATGGGCCAGGGCGTACACGTGCAGGAGCTGCCGGGCATCGGCAAGCGGTACGACATCGATCTCGGGCACGGCGGCGACCGGGTCTCGGTGGTGGTACGCCGCGACGGCACCCGCGACCTGTACGTCTTCACCGCCCGGTCCGACGAACCGACGGCGGTCATCGAACTGAGCGAGGAGCAGTCCCGCAAGGTCGGCGCCGTGCTCTCCGGTACCTTCTTCGCCTGACACCACCGGCTCCGCCGGCACGACACCTGGTGGGAGACGTGATGCACGCTGATCTGATCGGGTTCGGCGCCATAGTCCTGATCGCGGGCCTCGTGGCCCGTGCGGGGCGCCGAGTGGGCCTGCCCAGTATCCCGTTCTACATGCTGACCGGGATCGTGCTCGGGCCGGCCACCCCCGGTCCGGTGCTGATCGAACACCCCGAGGACCTGGCCCTGCTGGCCGCCATCGGACTGGTGCTGCTGCTGTTCAACCTCGGGGTCGAGTTCCCGGTCCAGCAGGTGTTCGGCAGCGGGAAGCGGCTCTTCATCGCCGCGGGCTGCTCCATCGGCCTGAACGTCGGCGCCGGCCTGGCCTTCGGGTTCAGCCTGGGCTGGGGCACCTCGGAGGCCTTCGTGATCGCCGGCGCGCTCGGCATCTCGTCGTCGGCGATCGCCACCAAGCTGCTCATCGAACTGCGCCGGCTGGCCAACGCCGAAACCCCGATCATCCTCGGCATCATCGTGATCGAGGACCTGTTCCTCGCCTTCTACCTGGCCCTGCTCTCCCCGATCCTGGCCGGCGCCAGTTCGCCGGCCGAGATCGCGATGCACATCGGGATGAGCTTCGGATACCTGCTGTTGCTGGTGGTCGTCGCCAAGTGGGGTGCCCGGGCCGTCGGCTGGCTGATCGGCAGCCACGAGGACGAACTGCTCGTCATCGGGATGGTCGGCCTGGTGGTGCTGGTGGCCGGGCTGTCGGCCGAGGTCGGCGTCTCCGACGCGATCGGGGCACTGATGATCGGGCTCGTCGTCGCCCGGACCGCCGTACGGGAACGGGTGGAACGGCTGGTACTTCCGCTCCGGGACGTCTTCGCCGCGATCTTCTTCGTGGCCTTCGGACTCAGCATCGACGTCGGCGCGTTCGGCTCGGTGGCGGGGCCGGTGGCCATCGCCGTGCTGATCACCATCGTCGCGAACATCGGTTCCGGGCTCATCACCGGCTCCCTCTTCGGATTCAACCAGCGGGGCGCGAGCAACGTCGGGCTGACCGTGCTCGGCCGGGGCGAGTTCTCGCTGATCCTGGCCACCCTGGCGCTGGCCGCCGGGCTGAACCCCCGGATCGGGCCGTTCGTCGCGCTGTACGTGCTGATCCTGGCGGTCCTCAGCCCGATGCTCGCGGCCCAGTCCCGCTACCTCGCCCGGGTGATCCCGGACCAGTTCCTCCGGTCACGCTGGCGGTACGTCCGCGAGGAGACGATGAGCACCGCCTGCTCGCACACCGACCGGATACACATCACCGAGACCGATGCCGAGTCCTGCTTCCAGTGTGTGGAGGCCGGCGACGGCTGGGAACACCTCCGCCTCTGCCTGACCTGCGGCGCCGTCGGCTGCTGCGACGACTCGGCCAACAAACACGCGACGGCGCACTTCGAGGAGACCGGGCACCCGCTGATCCGGTCGCTCGAACCAGGCGAGGACTGGCGGTACTGCTACCTCGACGGGGCGCTGGTCCGCGAGCCGATCGGTGCCCACCCGACCGGATAGTCGGTCCCGACCTCGGGCTACGGGTTGGCCTGGGCCGGCAGCAGGTGGCTCACCTGCGGTATCCCGTCGGCGTGTTCCAGCGCCCGCAACTCGGCCGCCTGGTCCGCCTTGGTCAACCGGCCGCCGTGCTGCCGCAGGTGCTCGTCCCAGGAGGCCAGTTCGTAGACCTCGACGAAGAGATCCGCCGACTCGCCCTCCCGGAACAGGCCCCAGCGCATCGCCCCGGTGCGCTGCCGGGCGGCCCGGACCTCCTCCATGGCCGTCACGAACCGCTCCCGGTTCTCCTCCCGGACGGTGTAGGTCAGGATGACCATCACCGGTCCGACGCTCGGGTCCGGCTCGTGCACCAGGTCGAGATCCGGCCAGTGCGTCGCCGGGTCCCGCTCGACCGCCCGCAGGTCCGGCAGCGGCCACATCCGCACGGTCAGCCCGCCGAGGATCATCAGCGCGGCGGCGGCCAGATGGGCGACGACCAGGCTCGACGCGTCAGCGACGATGCCCCAGGCCAACGCGCCGATCGCCTGCCCACCGGCGAACGCCACCTGGTAGACGGCCAGCCCGCGGGCGCGTACCCAGCCGGGGAGGAAGAGTTGGATCTCGGCGTTGACGTTGGACAGCACCGTCACCCACGCCAGGCCGGCCGGCACCAGCGCGATCAGCACCACCGCCTCGATCTTGACCAGCGCCACCACGAGCATGGCCAGCCCGTACGCCATTCCGGCGATCAGCAGGAACTGGTTCGGCGAGAGCCGGGACCGTACCCAGGGCAGCACCAGCCCGCCCAGCACGGCACCTGCGCCGAGGGCGGCCAGCAGTACGCCGTACCCACCGGAGGAGAGCCCGAGTTGCCGGCTGGCGACCAGCGGCAGCAGGGCCCACAACGCACTGCCGGGGATCAGGAAGAGCAGGGCCCGGAGCAGTAGCCGCTGCACGATCGGCGAGTGCCGGACGTACCGGCCGCCGGCCCGCAGCGCGGCGGTGAACCGCTCCGGCACCTCGACCGAACGCGAGGTACCGGGCCGCCAGCGGATCAGGACGAGCGCGAAGAACAGGAAGGCGACGGTGTTGAGCGCGAAGACCAGTGGTACGCCGGTCCAGGCGATCAGCAGGCCGGCGATCGCCGGGCCGACCGAGCGGGCCACGTTGACGCTGATCGAGCCGAGCCCGGAGGCGGACTGCAACAGGGTGCGCGGCACCAGGTCGGGAATGACCGCGGCCCAGGCCGGCAGGGTGAGCGCCTGGCCGACCCCGAAGGCGAAGGTCAGGGTGAGCAGCAGCGCCGGGGGCATCCGCCCGGTGGCGGTGAGCAGCGTCAGCGCCGTGCCGACCACCACGATGAAGAACTGGACGGCGATCAGCAGCCGCCGCCGGTCGAGCGTGTCCGCCAGGGCGCCGGCGGGCAGCGCGAGCAGCAGGATCGGCAGTGTGCTGGCGGTCTGCACCAGGGCGACCAGGGTGGAGGCGTTCCGTTCGTCGATCAGTAGCCACTGGGCACCCACGGTCTGCATCCAGGTGCCGATGTTGGCGACCAGCATCGCCACCCACAGGTTGCGGTAGGTCGCCACCCGCAGTGGCGCCCATGCCGAGGGGGGTGGCTCGGCGGATGCCGGCCCGACGCTGACCATCGGAGCCGGTTACCAACGTCCGTCGGCGCGCAGCACCTTCTGCCCCGAGACGTAGAGGTCGTCGGCGCCGAGCAGCAGCAGCCGGACCACCTCGGTGGCCACCTGCTCGGGCAGCGCGAAGATCGTGTCGAGGAAGTCGGCACCGACCCGCTCCTGGAGCCTGGTGTGCATCGGCCCGGGATGGATCTCCATCACCTTGATGCTGTTCGTCCCCTGCGCCTCGGCCAACGACTCGACGAGGCTGGTGCCGAAGCTCTTCGTGGCCCGGTAGAGCGGGATGCCGGGCCGGGGTACCTCGGTCGCCAGCGCGCTGACGTAGACGATGTTGCCGTACCCCTGTTCCCGCAGCCGGATCAGCGCCTCGTGGAGCAGGAACGCGGTGCCGAGGACGTTCACCTCGACCGCCGCGCGGATCGTCTCCGGGGAGAGGTCCTCCAGCTTCCCGCCGGCCCACATCGCGGCACAGTGGGCCAGGCCGTCGATCGGCCCGTACCGGACGACGACCTCGGCCAGGGTGTCCCGGACCTGCTCACTACGGGACACGTCGCAGACGATGCCGTCGCAGCCCAACTCGTCCCGGGCCCGGGACACCTCCTCCGGCACGTTGCCGAGGATGACCACCCGGTGCTCGGGCGCGAGGATCCGGGCCACCTCCATCCCGAGCCCGCTGGTACCGCCGTCGACCACGAATGTCCTGGGGTTCATCGGCCCACTCCAGTTCCTGTCCACGGCTCCCGGTCAGCCAACGCCTCCTACCAAGGAGGCTTCCATCTCGAACCGGGACGTGCGGCAGGATCGGCCAATCGCCGGTGGCCGATCCTGCTCGCCCGTGGGGTGTTTGTGCCGGAGTGGACGCGGGCGGTTCCGATGACCGGATCAGCCCAGCAGGTCGGCCAACGGCACCTCGGGGTCGGCCAGCCGGTCCGGATCGACGGACCGGCCCTGGTGGCCGGCCCGGACCAGCGCCTCCAACGGCTCGCCGTCGTCCCAACGGTTGACGTTCATCGCCGCCAGCACCCGGCCGGCACGCAGCCAGAACGCGACGAACTCCGGATCGGCCGTCGGACGGATCGCGGGATCACCCCGGAACACGACCCGGTCGTAGCCGTCCGGCCCGACGTGGCCCCGGTACTCCATCCCGAGCGAGGGCGTGTCGGTGTACTGGTCGGTGAAGAAGTACGGGACGCGGTCGTACTCGACCGGCTGGCCGAGCATCGACCGGGCCGCGGCCGGACCGCCGTTGCGGGCGTTCGACCAGTGCTCGACCCTCAGCCGGGTCCCGAGCAGCGGGTGGTAGGCGGCGGCGACGTCTCCACAGGCGTAGATGTCGGGGTCGGCGGTCCGCAGGGCGGCGTCGGTGACGATCCCGTCGTCGACCTCCAGCTTGGCCGCCTCGGCCAGCTCGGTGGCGGGGCGAATGCCCACCCCGACCAGCACCAGATCGGCGGGAAGTTCCGTGCCGTCGTCGAGCACCGCGCCGGTCAGTCGGCCGCCCTGCGCACCGAACTCGCGTATCCCGGTGCCGAACCGGAAGTCCACCCCGTGAGCCAGGTGCAGGTCACGGTAGATCGCCGCCACCTCGTCGCCGAGCACCCGGCGCAGCGGCAGCTCGTCGGACTCGACCACGGTGACCTGGCAGCCGTGCTTACGGGCGGCGGCGGCCACCTCCAGACCGATCCAGCCGGCGCCGACGACCACCACGGACCCGCCGGAGCGGAGCGCCGCGCCGAGTTCGTCGGAGTGCTCGACACTGCGCAGGTACCGGACTCCGGGCAGGTCGGCACCGGGAACGTCGAGGGTCCGGACCCGGGAGCCGGTGGCAAGCAGCAGCTTGTCGTAGCCCAGCGGCTCGGAGCCGTCCAGGGTGATCGTCCGGGTACTCGGATCGAGGTCGGTGGCCCGGCGTCCCAGCAGCAGCTCGATCCGCTGCTGCCCGTACCAGTCCGCGTCGTGTACGAAGGCCTTCTCCCTCGGCTCCGTGCCGAGCAGGTAGCCCTTGGACAGCGGCGGTCGCTCGTACGGTCGCTCGATCTCCTCGCCGACCAGGACGATCCGGCCGACGAAGCCCTCGGCGCGAAGTGTCTCGGCCGCCTTCGCTCCGGCCAACGAGGCACCGACAATCACGAAGGTAAGTCCGCTCGGTTGGGTCATGCCCGTCAGCTTGCCCTGTCGCCCCCCTTGATCACACCTGATCGATCCACACAGTTGCACACCGCCGGGCGGCGTCCGGCTGCCCGCCCCGACGGGACGTCCCGGTGTCATCGGGGTTCCGTCGCCGCTGACCACGACGGGTGGGGCGGGGTGGCCCAGCCGAGGTGACCGTCGAGTTCGTCCAGTCGGCGTCCAGTCGGCGTCCAGCAGGGTCGGCGAGGCTACCCGCGATGTTCACACTCATCGATGAATGGAGCACGCTGATGGCCTCCACCACCACAATGCGTCGTCGCCTGACCAGACTTCTCGCCACCACCCTCGCCGCCCTTGCCGCGACGCTCTTCGTGACCTCGCTGACGGCGGTGCCGGCCCAGGCGGCCTACGGCCCACCGCAGACCGTGGACCTCCAACTGCGGAGCTACTCTGGCGGGTACCAGTACCTGGTGGGCCGGGTCGTCGGAACGGTCCAGTTCGACGACGGGAACTCGCACTACCTGTTGTCGCTGGTCCTGTGTCGCCAGTCGAGCTACGTGGTGCCGACCGTCAGGATCGGCGTCAACGGCGCCGCGCACCAGAGCTTCTCGAACCAGGACAACCAGCGACGCCCGGAGAGCTGCGGCGGCGGCCACGGCATGTCCGGCACGATCAGCGGTGCCTACGCGTACGGCGGGGTGATCCAGAACCTCACGGTCGGCATCGAGGGCATCCACTTCGACGGCTCGACCGCCAGGTACGTCAGCAACGGCGCGTTCTACGACAACCCGTTCAACTGACCGGACCCTCCCCGGTGGCCCTCGCCGCACGAGGTGCGGGCCACCAGGGTCGGCGCGAGGACGAGCGTGACCGGCTCGCCGGGGCGTTCGACGACGAGTTCGGCCGCCCGCCGGCCCATCTCGTACGAGGGCTGGGCGATCACGGTGATCCCGAGCGCCGGGGCCCAGGAGAAGTCGTCCATGGTCAGGAAGGCGATGTCGTCGGGAATGGCGATCCCCCGGGCGGTCAGCGCCGAGTGGACCGCGACGGTGAGCCGGCCCGTGGTGCAGACGACCGCGTCCACCGGCCGGGCGTGGTTCCGGGCCCCCGCGAGTAGCGAGCCCACCGCATCGTCCACCTCGGTCCCGCTCTCGGCGACGGTCACCGCGTCCTCGGGCAGCGGCAGGCCGAGGTCGGCGAGCGCCCGCCGCAGCCCCGCCGTGCGCTCGAGCTGGGAGGGCCGGCGCCCGGAGGTGACGACCGCGACGGACGACCGCCCGTGCGCGGCCAGGTGGGTGGCCATCAGCCGACCGGCCTCGACGTTGTCCAGGCTGACCGAGTGGACCCCGGGTGGCGGATCCGGCACGGTACGGGCGACCACCACGCACGGCGCGCCGCTCTCGGCCATCCGCCGGGTACGACTGTCGGCCGTCTCGCCGGTGGTCACGATCAGACCCCGTACCCGCTGCTCGTCCATCGCCCGCACCTGGGCCACCTCCCGGTCGACCTGCCGGAACGTGTTGCTGAGCAGCACGAGACTGTCGTTGGCGGCGGCGACCTCGTCGACGCCACGGATCAGGTCGAGATAGAAGGGGCTGCTCAGGTCACGGATGACGACCCCGATCGTGCTGGAGCGTCCGGCGAAGATGCTCCTGGTGAGCGCGTTCGGGGTGTACGCGAGCCGGGCGACCGCCTCCCGTACCCTGCTGGCCGTCGTCTCGGCGACGGCGCCACCGTTGAGGACCCGGGAGACCGTGGCCGTGGAGACGCCCGCGTACGCGGCCACGTCGCCGATGGTTGCCCGCTTCGCCATGGACACCGGCCTCCTCCGATCAGTTGCGCACACCGTCGCGGACGACGATCGCGCCACCGATCATGACGGTCCGGACGTGGTGGAGCCGCGCCGGGTCCGTCACGACCAGGTCGGCGATCGCGCCCGGTACGACCCGGCCCCGCCGGGGTGCCAGCCCGGGGACGGCGTCCGCGACGTTGGCGGTCGCCATCGCCACCCCCGCCGGAAGGCTCAGCACGCCGGCCCTGGTCGCCCGGTCGATCGCCAGCAGGATCGGGTCGTGGTGACCGCCCGCGTAGTCGGTCGAGATCGTGTCGACCACGCCGGCGGCGAACATCGCGTAGAGCAGCTCCGGTCCGGTGGTGAGTCGCCGGGCTCCGAACGTGTCCAGGGTGGAGACGTCGACGATGGCGCCCAGCTCCTTGAGCCGTTCGGCGTGCGCGACGGCCTCACGGGCGACGAAGCTGGAATGGTTGGAGTGCCCGGCGATCAGCGTTCCGTCGGTCGCCGCGATGGCGGCGACCTGGGTCATCGAGGCCGCCGCGTTGTGCACCAGCACCGGGACGCCCGCCGCGCGGGCCTGCTCGGCCGCCTCGGCGAAGCCGGACAGGGCGATGTCGAAGGCCGGCAGCACGATCCCCGAGACGATCTCGCGGGCCTCGGGGACCGACAGCCGGCCGGTCAGCCCCGCGCCCGCCAGCGCCTCCTCGACGGCGGCCGGGTCGTACGCCGACGCCGAGATGTGCCGGCCGAGGACCGCGATCTTCACGTCGTCCGCCTGCCGGGGTGTGATCGTCACGCCGGTACGTCTCTCGATCTCGGCCGGGATGTGGAGGTAGCTGGCCCCGCCCCCGCCGAGGGTGTGCCCGGCCCCGATCTCGCCGAGCGCCACCGCGCCGGCCCGGACCGCCTGCCGGGCGGTGAACCGGCGGTTCGCCCCGGTAAGGCCGCTGCCGTCGGCGATGGTCGCCGCCGCCAGGCAGGACGGGACGTTGCAGGAGGCGTACCTGACGTGAACCGGATGGGTGGCGCCGGTGTCGGCGAGGGCCTCGGCGGTGACGAAGCCGTCCACGCAGAGCAGTGTCGTCGTCCCCTCCAGCAGGTGCCGGTCGAGGTTGGCCAGCACCTGCGCGTACGGCAGGCCCGGATGCCCGCTGGGGAACAGCGGTACCGGCCCGGTGCCGTGGGTGTGGTTGTTGATCAGACCGGGGATCACCAGCATGCCGGCCACGTCGACGATCTCGTCGACCGTTCCGTAGGTGTCGGCGGGTCGCGATGCGACGATCTCCCGGACGGTGTCCCCCCGGACGACGATGTCGACCCCGGGTCGCGGGTCCGTACCCCGGCCGTCGACCAGGACGCCGTTGTGCAGCACGGTCGTACGCACGGTTCGGCCGCCCCGTCAGCGGGTCGCCGGGGCGAGCCGCTCGAACCGGAACGCGGCCAGGGCGGCACCGTGGTCCGCGCCGAGCGCCTCGGCCGCGACGAGGTCACCGGCGTGCACGCTCAGGGTCGCGCCGCTGTGCGAGACGGCGAAGTGGAAGTTGGGCAGTTCGACCACCCGTCCGAGTACGGGTAGGCCGTCGCCGGGGATGGGTCGTTCACCGACCCGGACGCTCTCCACGGTCGCGGCCCGGATCCCCGGGTACAGCCTGCGGCCCGCCCGGGCCACCTTCTCGACGGCCGACCGGTCGACGTCGACCGTCCCGCTGGCCGACAGGTGCGCCGCACCGTCGATCTCCTCGCTGTGCAGCAGCAGCCGTCCGGCGCCGTCCGGGCGCAGGTGGACGTGCGGGGCGTGGATGACCCGGGACACCGCGACCGCGACCGGGGAGGTGTAGACGAGCACGCCCCGGGTGTTGCGCATCGGCAGGGTCAGCCCGGCGAGCGCGGCGATCCGGCCGGCCTGCGGCCCCGCACAGTTGACGACGGCGTCCGTGTCGAGCCGCCGTCCGGAGGCGAGCCGGACCGCGCGTACCGTCCCGGCGGTCACCTCCAGGGCGGTGACGGCGTCGTTCGGGACGAGTTCGGTGCCCCGGGCGACCGCGTTCGAGAGCAGGTGGGCGATCAGGCGGGTCGGCTCGATCCAGCCCTCGCGCGGGAAGTAGGCGATCTCGTGCGCCGGAAGCACGGCGGGATCGATGTCCGGTTCGAGGCGTACGGCCTCGGCGCGGTCGAGCCAACGCGCCTCGTACCCGTATTCGAGGACGCCGTCGACCTTCTTGCGCAGTGCCGCACGCCCGGTGTCGTCGGCGGCCCACTCCAGGTTGCCGCCGTCGTGGTACCAGTCGCTGTGCGGAACCTCGGCCGCCAGTGTCCGGTGTGCCGCCATGCCGGCGACGCTGAGATCGTGGTAGGTCCGGGGCTGCTTGCCGCAGGAGTTGGTCCACGAGAACGTCGCGCCGGAGGTGCCGCTTCCCGGTGCACCGGCGTCCACGACGGTGACCCGGGCGCCTCGCCGGGTCAGCGAGGCGGTCACCGCCGCCCCGTAGACGCCGGCACCGATCACCACCACGTGCTCGGCCATGCTGATCCGCCTCCGTCCTTCCCGAGGGGTCGGTGTGCCACAGGTGTTCGTCCGCATCGATGTAACTAGTTACAAGCTAGGTGTGGGGCCCGCCGCAGTCAACTGTCCGAAGGCACCCGGCCGGCGTCAGGCGGTGGTGGCGAGACGCCGGTGCCAGGCCACCGCCGCCGGATCGGTCAGCGAGGCGACCTGGTCGACCACCACCCGCAGCCGGGCGGCGTCGTCGGGCGCGGCCTTCCACAGCGGAGCGAAGACCGGATCGAGCGGTTCCGGCGCCCGGGCCGCCAGCACCTGCACCAGTGCGGTCAGGATCTCCCGCTGCCGCTCGTACCGGCCCGATGCGCCCGGCCGACGCATCACGTACCGCAGCGCCATTCCCTTGAGCAGGGCACACTCCGCCCGGATCCGCCGGGGTACGACGAGGTCGGCGGCGTACCGGCGCAGCGGGCCGACACCGAACCGCTCCTGGGTGGCCCGCACCGCCGCCGCGACGAAGCGCCCGGTCAACACGCTGGTCGTCGCCTTGAGCGCGGCCAGCGACCGATGGCTGCCGTCGTAGTCGACAAGTGGCGCCAGCACCGGATCGTCGAGCAACTCCACCAGCACCTCGGCCAGGGCGTCGGCCGACTCCGTGGAGTACCGCCCGGCGACGTCGGCGCAGAGCGCGGCCCGCTCCTCCGGGTCGGCGCGCAACGGCGCGAGCCGTAGCCTCAGATAACCGCCGTGGATGCCGTCCTCGACGTCGTGGACCGAGTACGCGACATCATCGGCCCAGTCCATCACCTGGGCCTCCAGGCACCGCGCGTCGCCGCCCGGTCCGCCCCGGCGCAGCCAGGCGAAGGTGTCGGCGTCGTCGGCGTACACCCCGAACTTGGCCTGTCCGGGCCGGCGCGACCAGGGGTACTTGCAGGTCGCGTCGAGCGACGCCCGGGTCAGGTTGAGGCCGGCGGAGGCACCGTCCGGGCCGAGCACCTTGGCCTCCAGCCGGGTCAGTACGCGCAGCGTCTGGGCGTTCCCCTCGAAGCCGCCGCAGCGCTGCGCCAGGACGTCCAGGGCGGCCTCGCCGTTGTGCCCGAACGGCGGGTGACCGAGGTCGTGCGCGAGCCCGGCGACGTCCACGATGTCCGGATCACAGCCGAGCCGGCCACCCATCTCCCGGGCGATCTGGGCGACCTCCAGCGAGTGGGTCAGCCGGGTCCGGAGGAAGTCGTCGGTGCCCGCGGTGTGCACCTGGGTCTTCGCGGCCAGCCGGCGGAAGGCCGCCGAGTGCAGCACCCGGGCCCGATCCCGCTGGTACGGGCTCCGCCCGTAACCACTGTCCTTCGCCTGCTCGGCCACGAGGCGCTCCGCGTCGGGCTCGTCGGCCACGCCGCTGGTACCCACCCCCGGCGTCAACTCCGCTGGACGAGAACGCAGAACTCGTTCCCCTCGGGGTCGGCCAGGACCGTCCAGCTGGCCTCCGGGGGCTGTCCGACGTCGACGTTCCGGGCGCCCATGTTGACAAGTCGCTCGATCTCGGCCTCCTGGTCGGCCGGGCGAAGATCGATGTGCAGGCGGTTCTTCGCCTCCTTGCCCTCCGGAACCGGCACGAAGATCAGGCCGGGCAGCACGTCCGGGGACCGGCGGATCTCCACCTCGTCCGGCAGTTCGTTGACGATCTGGTAGCCGAGTGCCTCCGCCCACCAGCGCGCCAACCGAGCCGGATCGGCGGCGTCGACCACCAGGTTCTCCCACACGCTGCCCATGGGCCACACCTCCGTTGCGAGGGAAACGAAGTTCGCGTGTCGACCAGGTTACGCCCGGGTTCCGCCGGGCGGTGTGTCAACGAACGCCCGACACTCTACGCGATTGATCCGTGCAGACAGGCACAACAGCCGAACAGCCGAGAGTTGCGGGACCATCGCCGATGGTCATGGGGCCGCGCTCCGACATGGCTCGGTGTAGCGTGCCGGAGGCGGATGGTTACCAGGCGAAGGCGCACAGCCTCGGCGACCGGGACCGACGCCAGCGACATGGCGCAATGGCGCGCGACCCAACCGCCCGACGGCGTGAAGAAGGTTCCAGACGGCGTGGCGACAACCCGGGGCGGAACGCGACGGCGGAACGCAGACGGTCTACCTGCACCTGCACGAAGCGACGGGGTGAAGCAAGCCAACCGACACCGCACGATGCTAAGGAGACAGACCAGTGGATGCTGACGCCGCCCTGCTGGCCGAACTGCACCGGCTGCGGCGGGCGGTGCCGGAGATATCGGGCGCCCTGCTGGCCGCGGTCGACGGGCTGCTGGTCGCCAGCGACCTGCCGGGCGCCGACCCGCACCACATCGCCGCGCTCTCCGCGGCGAGCGTCGGCATCGGCGACCGCTTCACCCAGTCCGTCGGACACGGTCCGTTGCGTGAGTTCGTCGTCCGGGGCGCCGAGGGCTGGGTGATCACCTATCCGGCCGGCGACGAGGCGATCCTGACCGTCGCGGTGCCCTCGGGCACCGACCTGGCCCGGCTGCACGCCGAGGCCCGGCCGGTGGCCCACCGGCTCGGCGCGCTCTGGGACGCGGTTCGGCAGCCCACCGTGGCCACCGCGATTCCGCCGACCACCAGTCCGGACGCACCGCTTGCCACCCGCACCCCGATGGCGGCCCTGCCCGCCGGTCTGTGGTCGGAGTCGGGCGGATGGCGTCCTCCGGGCCGCCCGTGAACACCTTCACGTCGAGAACATCCCTTGCGTTCCCGGGCGGCCGCGGCGCAGCGGGGTCAGCGGCTGTCGGAACCCGCCGTCTCGACGACGGCCCGGCCAGCCTCCAGCCGGGCCACCGGGACCCGGAACGGTGAGCAGGAGACGTAGTCCAACCCGACCTCGTGGAAGAAGTGCACCGAGTCGGGGTCGCCCCCGTGCTCGCCGCAGACCCCGAGCTTGAGCCCGGGACGGGCCGCCCGGCCCTCCTCGCTGGCGATCCGGACCAGTCGGCCGACCCCGTCGCGGTCGATCGACTCGAACGGCGAGATACCGAAGATGCCCAACTCCAGGTACCGCCAGAAGAAGGCTCCCTCCACGTCGTCCCGGGAGAAGCCCCAGCCCATCTGGGTCAGGTCGTTGGTGCCGAAGGAGAAGAACTCGGCGGCCTCGGCGATCTGACCGGAGGTCAGTGCGGCCCGGGGTACCTCGATCATCGTGCCGATCAGCACGTCCACCGCCTGTTCCCGGGTCACCTCCGCGATGATCTTCTCGGCCTCGGTGCGTACCGTCTCCAGTTCCTGTACCGCGCCGACCAGCGGCACCATGATCTCCGGCCGAGGATCGCCGCCGCCGCGGGCGCACTCCACCGCCGCCTCGACGATCGCCCGTACCTGCATCGCGAACAGACCGGGGATGACCAGCCCCAGCCGGACCCCGCGCAGGCCAAGCATCGGGTTCTGCTCGTGCATCCGACGTACCGCGTCCAGCATCGCCTCGTCCTTGGCGGCCGGCTCACCGCGCTCCTGGGCGACCGCGACGTGCACCGCCAGCTCCTCCAGCGAGGGCAGGAACTCGTGCAGCGGCGGGTCGATCAGCCGTACCGTGACCGGCAGGCCGTCCATCTCCCGGAAGATCTCCACGAAGTCGGCCCGCTGCAACGGCAGCAGGTCGGCCAGCGCGGCCTTCCGCTCGTCGTCCGCCCGGGCCAGGATCAGCCGCTCGACCAGCTCGCGCCGGTCGCCGAGGAACATGTGCTCGGTCCGGCACAGCCCGATCCCCTCGGCACCGAACCGCCGGGCCCGCGCGGCGTCCGGACCGGTGTCGGCGTTCGTCCGGACCCGCAGCCTCCGCCGCCCGTCCGCGTGCGTCATGATCCGGTGTACGGCGGCCACCAGCGCGTCGTCCGCCTCGTCCGGCCCGACGCTGCCCTCGAAGTACCGGACCACCTCGGACGGCCACACCGGCACCTCCCCGAGGTAGATCCTGCCGGTGGTGCCGTCGATGGAGACCACGTCACCCTCGTGGACGGTCCGACCGTCCACGGTGAACCGCCGCTCGCGGACGTCGACGTCCAGCGCGTCCGCCCCGCAGACACAGGTCTTGCCCATCCCCCGGGCCACCACGGCGGCGTGGCTGGTCTTGCCACCCCGCGAGGTGAGGATTCCACGTGAGGCGATCATGCCGGGCAGGTCGTCCGGGTTGGTCTCCCGGCGGACCAGGATGACGTCCTCACCGGCGTCGGCCAGCTCGACCGCCCGCCGTCCCTCGAAGACCACCTTGCCGACCGCCGCTCCCGGCGAGGCGCCGATGCCCTGGGCGACCGGCGTCAGGTCGGGGCCGAGCTTGAACCGGGGGAACATCAGCTGGGCGAGCTGCGCGCCGTTCACCCGGTGCAGCGCCTCGTCGAGGTCGATCAGTCCCTCGTCGACCAGTTGGGCGGCGATCACGAACGCCGCGGCGGCGGTGCGTTTGCCGACCCGGGTCTGCAACATCCACAGCTTGCCGCGCTCGATGGTGAACTCGATGTCGCACAGGTCCCGGTAGTGCTCCTCCAGCCGGGCCATGATCGCCAGCAGTTCGTCGTAGGCCGGCTTGTTCAGCTCCTCGAGCCGCTGGAGCGGGATCGTGTTGCGGATCCCCGCCACCACGTCCTCGCCCTGGGCGTTGGCCAGGTAGTCGCCGTAGATGCCCTGCGCGCCGCTGGCCGGGTCGCGGGTGAAGGCGACCCCGGTTCCGGAGTCCGCGCCGAGGTTGCCGAAGACCATCGCGACGACGTTGACCGCGGTGCCGAGGTCGGCCGGAATCCGCTCCTGCCGGCGGTAGAGCACGGCCCGGTCGGCGTTCCACGACTCGAAGACCGCGTTGATGGCGAGTTCGAGCTGTTCCAGGGGCGCCTGCGGAAAGTCCCGACCGGTGTGCTTGGTGAAGATCGTCTTGTACGCGTCGACAAGCGCCCGCAGGTCGCCCGCGTCCAGGTCCAGGTCGTCGGTCGTGCCCTTGGCCTGCTTGGCGTGCTCGAGCGCGTGCTCGAACTCCTCGCCCGGCACGTCGCAGACCGTCTTGCCGAACATCTGGATCAGGCGGCGGTAGGAGTCCCAGGCGAACCGCTCGTTGCCACCGGCCTGGGCGGCGAGTCCCTCGACACTCGCGTCGTTGAGCCCGACGTTCAGCACCGTCTCCATCATCCCCGGCATGGAGAACTTGGCGCCGGAGCGCACCGAGACCAGCAACGGATCGGCCGGCTCGCCGAGGCGCTTGCCCATCGCCTCCTCCAGCGTGGACAGGTGCGCGGCGATCTCCTCGGCGAGTCCGTCCGGCTGCGCCCCGGTGCTCAGGAACGCCTTGCACGCCTGCGTGCTGATGGTGAATCCGGGGGGTACTGGCAGCCCCAGGTTGGTCATCTCGGCCAGGTTCGCGCCCTTGCCGCCGAGCAGGTCCTTCAGATCCCTGTTGCCCTCGGCGAAGTCGTACACGTACTTCTGTTCCGACGTCTGTTGCGATGCCACGGAGCCTCCCACGCGCGCCGTTCGACACTGAACGAAGGTAAAGCCGACCTGTACGTACCCCGGGGACGGTTTCTCGTACCAGGGAAAACGCTGGCTTCCGGTGGGCGAAGGCTAAGCGACCCCGAGTGCCTTGGCACCATTCGGTGACAATATGCACAGCCGCGAACCCTGTGGGTGTTCGGGAGGTTTTGTGGGAGCGATCCCACGAACATGACCGGTCACCGGAGCACGGCGGGCCGGCGGGCGGCGGCGATCACCGCCGGAGTCGACGGCGCGGCCGGAATAACGATGCCGCCAGACCGTTGAGCACCCCGAGGCCCGGGTCGCTCGTACCACAGGGTGACCAACCCTTGACACCGGGCCATTTCGAACGTACGTTTCATGAAATTTGCCCGGAATCACCTGCGGCTCCCCCCGGAGATATCTGCCGTGCGACCTGCCACCTTTCAGCCCCGGTCCCCCCGCGCCTCCATCGGCGGAGAC
>NZ_JADPUN010000287.1 GCF_015690345.1 Plantactinospora alkalitolerans
CTTTCGCGCGGAGGCGGCGGGTTGGCTCGACCCGCTGCTGCACGCCACCCGGGGCCGGCGGGCGATCCGCGGCAGCACGCCGGCTGCCGCCACCGCCGTCCCGGCTACCGCCACCGCCGTCCCGGCTACCGCCACCGCGGTCCCGGCTGGCGAGGATGCCGCCACGGCCACGGCCTCGGCCGGCCATGCGGCGGGGTCCCCGGCTCCGCTGGTTCGGGCGACCGCGCGATCGGGGGTCAGCGGCAAACGGGTGCTGGTCGTCCTCGTCGCGGTCTTCCTGGTGTCGTTGCTGCTGCTCTGCGGCCTGACCCTGGCCAGTGGCCCGCCCGTACAGACGGCCCAGGTACGGATCTCCTCCAATTCGGCGCGGGTGGATACCGGACGCCCGGTGCCGACCGCCCACGTCGTTCCCGAGCCGGTCCGGACGGCGTACCCGACCCGGCCACCGGCCACGACCGTCTGCCCGCAGTACGCCGGAAAGGTGGTCGCCACCGAGCCTGACCGGGCAACCACGGCCCGGATCGACGCCGTGTGGAACCGGATCGAACGCTGGCTGGCCGCGAAGGCACCGCGTACCCGTGCCACGCTCCGACCGCCGGCGCCCCGGGCCCGGATCGCCAAGTCACAGACCCGGATGTCGGTCGCCTTCCCGGCCGACCTGGTCGCGTCGCTGCGCCGTCACGACGGTGCCACGGCGGTCGACGGCTTCGACCTGCCGCCCTTCTTCCGACTGCTGCCCCTCGACGAGATGGTGGCGGACTGGGAGATCACCTGTTCGGTGTTGGCGGGTGACGCGCCGGACGACGAGTGGTGGCACCGGTCCTTCGTGCCGTTCGCGTCGGCTGGCGACGGTGGCTGTCTGCTGGTCGACCAGCGGCCGGGCGGCCACGGCAGGGTGGGCGAGTTCTATCCGGAGGACGGCACGGGCTTCGACAGGTGGCCGGCATCGGTCACGGATCTTCTCGAGGGCGTGGCGAGGTCGCTGGAGACCGGCGAACCATACGCGGGGCTGTACCGCCCCACCGTCGACGCCGAGCGCCGGCTCGACTGGACCATCGAGAGGTCGCGCTGAATCCGGCTACGCGGACAACCCACCGACAAATGATCAGTCTTTCGCCGAGGTCATCTCGCAGGGCCTCTTGTCGATCGTGCACGCCGTCGGCGCCGAGTCGAAGAGCGACCCGTCGACCCGGAACCGCACCTGCACCGATCCGTCCGCCGGTACCTGACGGGTGCTCTGGTCCGGCACGAACGTCCAGGTGTTGCCGTCCCGACTGGTGGTGGCCCCGGACACCTCGCCGACGGCCTGCGTCGACCGGGGCAGCGTGATGACCAGGGTCCAACCGGTGGCTGGGCCGGGGCCGGGATTGCTGATCGTCACCGAGGCGGTGTAGTTGAGCAGCGTCGCCCCCTCGGACGCGTACCGGCCGGTGAGGGTGGGCGGCGGTGCCGGCGGCCGGGGCGTCGCCGGTCGCGGCCGGTCGCGGGCCCCGGTGGACGACTCCGGCGACGGCAGCGCGAGCGGCGATGACGCGGGTGGGGTCGCACCGCCCTCGGCGTCGTCCGGTACGCCCCCGGTGCTCGCCTCGGCGACGGGGGTCGGTGGCGGCGCCACGCCGAGCGGGGCGAGCTGATCCGGTGTCCGCAGCAGCGAGGTGACGAGGAATCCGGTACCGATGACCGCCACCAGCGCCGCGGCGACGATCACGGTCGCCAGGGCCCGGTCACCGCGCCGGACCGGCAGCGCACGGGCGACCCGACGGATCAGACCGCGGACCGCCGCCACCGCGGCGAGCAGCAGATCGAGTACGGCGACCGGCAGCGTACGCGCCGGACGTTGTCGAACCTTGGTCACTTGTCATCCCTTCGCTGCACTCCGGCGCCGCGCCCCGCCCCCGCATCGGCCGGCACCGGGTTCAGAGCGCCCGCAGCCCGGCGAGCACCGCTTCCAGCAGATCTTCCGAGGGGGCGTCCAGCACCGGCGGCTCGTGGGTCTCGATCAGCCCCGCGTCCAGCAGGTCGCCGAGCAGCACCCGGACGGTACCCACGGGCAGGTCCAGCGCGGCGGCTATCTCGGCCACCGAGAGCGGCCGGCGACTCCAGACGAGGATCTCGGACTGCTCCGGCGTCAGGTCGGACCGCTCCGGTACCGGCCATCTGGAAACGACCAGGGAGATCAGGTCGAACTGTCCCCGGATCGGCTGCGTCCTGCCCCGCGTCATCGCGTACGGGCGGACCACCGGCCCGGCGTCCTGGTCGTACCAAACGTCGTCGTTGCGACCGCCTCCACCGGTGCGCACCGCACATCACCCCCCGGTCAGGTCATCGGCCGGTACCGGAAAGGTGGGCAGGTGCGAGTCCGCCCGGCCTGCGGCCAGCGCCACCTCGTAGGCCATCTCGTCGACGTCGGCGTCCCCGGCGAACCGGACGGCGAGGATCGCGCCACCCCGGGTCGCGGCGACGAACAGGAACGCCCGGTGCATCTGCACGATGACCTGACGCACCCCGCCGGGGCCGGAGTGCCGGGCGGCGGCCTGGGAGAGCGCCTGTAGGCCGGCGACCACACTGGAGAGCTGATCGGCGAGTTCTCGGCCGACCCCCCGGGAGACGCCGAGCAACAGCCCGTCGGGGGAGAGCGCCACGGCATGCTCGGCCGCCGAGACCCGGTCCACGAACTCGTCGAGTATCCGGACCAGGTTATCCGTCGTGACCACTGCGTGAGTCACCTGTCGTCCTCTCGCTGCTTTCGGCTTGGCCGTCGATGGGCGTCGGCACGGACACCGGTAGCTCCATCGTCACCGACCAGTCGGTTTCGGCGGGCCGCACCGGCGCGCCGTTCGGGTGCGGGTTGGCCGTCCGGGTGGTGGCGCCGGCCGCGTTGCCCTCATGGGGCCGGCGGACCCGCACCGGAAGGGGCGGAGGCGCGGCGCCCGGACGCGCCGTACCACCCGGTCGGCCCACTGCGTTGTCGGCCGGCCGTCCTGTCGGGGTGGCGCCGCCCGAGGTGGTCTCCGGGCCGGACGCGGGTGTGTCAACCAGCAGGCTATCGGGGACGCGCACGATCGCGGTCGTGCCGCCCCGGGCTCCGGCGGTCAGTTCGACCGTGACACCGTGTCGCCGGGCGAGCCGGCCGACAACGTACAGCCCGACCGAGCCGCCGAGGGGTGCGGTGGTGGGCGTGTCCCGGATCAGCTCGTTGACGGCGTCCAGTTCGGCCGGGCCACGGCCCGCGCCGTCGTCGCTTACCGTGATCGCCGCGCCGCCGTCCCGGAATTCGCCGCTGATCCGTACCGTGGTGGTCGGCGGTGATCCGGCGAGGGCGGCCTCGACGACCTCGGCGAGCAGGTGGATCAGATCGGGCAGGGCCCGGCCCGCCACCGACCCCGACCAGTTCGGGGCCACCAGCACGCGCGGGTAGTCCGACGCCTCGGCCACCGCGCCGCGTACGACGTCGACGAGCGGAACCGGCCGCCGCCAGCGTCGCCCGGGAGTACCGCCGGACAGGCTGATCATCTGCTCGACGTTGCGCCGGATCCGGGTGGCCAGATGGTCGAGTTGGAACAGTTCGGCCAGCTCGTCGGTGTCCGTCTCGCGGCGCTCCATCGCGTCGAGCAGGCCGATCTGCCGGTGCAGCAGGCTCTGGTTGTCCCGGGTCAGCCGCACGAAGACCTCCCGGATGCGCTGGAGCGCGGCGAGTCGCGTCGCGATCTGCGTGGCCCGTTCCGTCACCCGCTCGGCCTCCGCCTGCCGCCGGCCGGTCTGGGCCACCAACTGCTCCCGTTGCGTCGCCAGCCGCTTGCGCTGGGCCGACAGCTGCGCGGCCTGGGTGGTCAGTCGCGCGGTCCGTTCCCGCTGCGCGGCCAGCTCGGCCGTCAGCCCGTCCCGGGCGGTGCCCAGCGCCGCATGTTCCGCGGTCAACTGGTCGAGCCGCCCGACCACCCGTCGGGTGGTCCGGATCGTCAGCATGGCCGCGGCCACCACCGTCACGAGCCCGAGACCGCCGACCAGACCGGTCCGGGCGACGACGCCGACCGCGCCCGGGGTGGCCCGCTCGACGCTGCGCCGTACCCCACGCGCGACGAGGTTGCGCAGCCCGGACAGGGCCGGCTCGGTCGCCGCCTGCCACCCGGCCGGCTGTACCCGGGGGCTCCCCGCGCTCCGGCCGGCGGCGAGCAGTTCCGCTTCGAGGGCGTCCAGCGTTCCGAAGACCGGTCCGCCGACCAGGCGGTCGTAGCCGACCCGCTCGGCGAACGGCAGTCCGGCCGCCGCCTCGGTCCGGGCGAACCGCGCCACGGCGACGAGGTCGACCAGTTGCCGGTGTTCCGCCTCGGTCAACCGGTTCGCGGCGAGCGCCCCGGCCACCAGAGCATCCTCCCGGGCGAGCAGTTCCGCGGACCGGGCCAGGGCGACGAGGGACCGGGTCTCCTCGATCAGGTCGGTCCGCCGGCTGGCCCACTGTGAGCCGTACACGGCGAAGCCGGCGTCGATGATCTGCCCGTACGAGGTGGCGGCGCTGGCCCGGTCGACCGTGCCGCCGTCGACGGTGTCGCGGAGCGACCGGACCGCGTCGAGTCGGCGGACCAGTTGGGCCGCCCGCTCCCGGACCGTGCCGACGGTGAGCAGCCGGAGGTCGCTGTCGCTGTCGCCGGCGAACCGACGCAACACACCGATCGCGGCGTCGGTCCGGTTCCGCGCCTCGGCCAGAGCGGTCCGGTGCCGGCCCGGAGCACCCAGCTCCACCATGGTCAGTCGGCGCTCCGCCTGGAGGCCGAGGACGAGTGCCTCGGTCGGCTGGCCGAGTTGTGTACCAAGGGTGCGGACGGCGAGCAGGTCCATCGACTCGCGGGCGGTCAGGAAGGCGGCGTATCCCCAGAGCACGGCCAACACCAGCAGCAGGACGTTCGCCTTCTGCACGAGCCGAATGGGGTTGCCCCCGGTCGCCGGCCGGGTCGCCGATCCGCCGTCGCCGGCCGGCCGGTTCACCGCACCGGGCCCGCCGGAACCGTTCGCCGGTCCGGAACCGCCCGCCTCGGCGGACACCCGCCGAATCGTGATCGCCCGGCGCAGCCTGGCCCGCAGCGCGGCCGTACGCCGCACCGCCCGGCTCACCGCGTCGTCCGTTCTGGCCAGGGTGTTCCGCCCGGCCGACCGCCGGACCGCTCCTCGACGATGGTCCGCAGCCGGGCCAGCAACTCGCTGCGGTTCGCACAGTTGAGCCGTTGCCGCATCCGCGCAACGTGGTGCTCGACGGTCTTGGCCGAGATGAAGAGCCGGTCGCCGATCTGTTTGTAGGTCAGGCCGGAGAGCACCAGTTCGGCGACCTCCCGCTCGCGCTCGCTGAGCCGTTCCTCGGCCGGTACGGCGATCGCGTCCGCGACCTGGGGTGCGCCGGTGCCGGTCGGCCGGGTCGTTCCCTTGACACCGGCCGGGCGCCCCTGGAGCATCCGCGCGCAGTCCAGCAGGGTGGTCATCGCCCGCCGGTCCGAGGTCCGGATGGCGGCCTGCCCGGCGAGTCGGGCCCCGTCCCAGCACAGTCCGATGCCGTGCAGCCCCCGGGCGGCGGCCTCCACCCGGACCGGGTCGACCACACCACGCAGCACCTCGACCCAGCTCTGTCCGGCGGCGGCCACCACCGAGGCGTACGGGGTGTGGCCGGTGGTCGCGGCCAGTGCGGCGACGTGCTCGTCGGCCACGGTCGGCCGGTCGGCCAGGATCGCCGCGTGCAGGCAGCTCCAGTGCAGCGGGGTGGACCACAGTGGAGGATCACCGAGCAGCGTCAGCAGGTTCCGCGCCTCGCCCAGGTACGGCGCGAGCCGGTCCAGCTCGCCGAGCCGGGCCGCGGCGATGGCGAACTCGCCGAGCGGCAGCAGCGTGAACAGGTCGACCGGATGTCGTACCACCGCCTCCCGGGCCCGCTCCCAGCCGCGTTGCAGGGCCGGAAGATCGCTGTTGCGGCGGGCGATGCCCAGCTCCAGCGCGGTGGCGAAGAGCAGGTCGCGGGACTCCAGCGGCGGTCCGCCCGCGGTCACCGTCGCCAGTTGCCGACCGGCCTCGACGGCCCGGCCACGCACCATCAGCAGCCAGGTCTGCAACAGCCGGTGCCGGCGGGCCATCAGGGCGGCACCGAGTCCGGCCGACGCGGCCCGGTCGAGCACCCGCTCTCCGATGTCCAGCTCTCCGGAGTGCAGCGCGACCAGCGCGGCGAGCACCGCCGGGCTCTCCGGCAGCAGCACCGAACGCCCGGCCGGTTCGAGCAGCGCGGACGCCTGCACCAGCGTGGACAGGGCGGCGGTGGGTGGCCCGGACAGCGTCTCCCGCAGCCCTCTGGCCATCAACAGCGCGGCACTGGCGAGCAGGGTCGGCGGGCCGTCCCTCGGCGGGTCGGCCAGTACCCGGTCGAGCGGCTCCGACCGGCCGGTACCGACCGCACCGATCGCCGCGAACGCGACCGACGCGGGCGTACCCGACCAGCGGTAGAGCTCGACGGCGCGGTCGGTGTGGCCACGGTGCACGAGCGCGGTCGCGGCGACCGCCGCCCCGTCGGCCCGGTACGGCGAGTCGGGGGTGGCGATCAGCCGGTCGGCCAGCCGCAATGCGGAGTCCAGGTCGGCGGAGAGCGCGGCCGCCATGGCGCGGCGGGCCGCCACCGGCCGACCGGCGGCCTCGGCCACCGCGAAGAGTCGGGCCGCGAGTGCCGGCTCCTCCCCGAGCGCCTCGTCCCCGGCCGCCTCCGCGACGCCGGCCGGACAGCTTCCGCCGAATCCGCCGTCGAGCATCGAGCGGACCAGCGGAAGCACCCGGCCGCCGCGTTGGAGT
The DNA here is from genome assembly GCF_015690345.1 of Plantactinospora alkalitolerans. Lineage (GTDB taxonomy): Bacteria > Actinomycetota > Actinomycetes > Mycobacteriales > Micromonosporaceae > Plantactinospora > Plantactinospora alkalitolerans. The sequence continues at coordinate 6,817 of NZ_JADPUN010000287.1, forward strand.
TGGAGTTCCGCGAGGCGCCGCCAGACCGCGGCCCGCTGGCTCGCGGGGCTGAGCGCGACGATGGCGCGGCGGACGATCGGGGCGAGCCGGTCGTCCGGGCCGAGCAGCCCGGCCGCGCGGGCCGCGGCCAGCGGCTCGTCCAGCTCGTCCGGGTGCCGGGACAGCAGCGCGCCGAGCAGGTCGGTCGGCAGGGCCGCCCCGGCCGACATCGCCAGCAGCAGTCGGCGTGCCTCCAGGTCCAGGCTCTCCAGTTCGGGTGCGAACTGGAGCAGCACCGACCGGGGGATCTCGAAGGGTGGTCCGGCGGGTGCCGGGCCACCGGTCCCGGGGCGGTCGGTTCCGGCGCGGTCGGCGCCGGGCCGGTCGCCCCGGACCTGACGGCGGTCGCCCGGCCGCAGCGCCCGGGCCAGCCACTCGACGAATCTGGGTACGCCCGCGGTCTGCTCGTGTACCAGCCGGACGTTGGCCGGCGACACCGTCGTCCCGTACGCCGTGCTCAGGTACGCGCCCGTGCGCTGCTCCGTGAACGGGCCGAGCGGTACCGGCGGCCCGCCCCGGTGCAGCAGTTCCGCCAGCTCCACCAGCCCGGCCGGCCGGGGCCAGGGCCGGAACGCGACCGCCAGCCGGACCCGGCCGGTCTCGGCCAGCCGGCGCAGTTCGGCCAGCGCGGCGGCGTCGAGCAGGTGCGCGTCGTCGACGAGCAGGGCCTGGCCGGGGTCGTCGGGATCCGTCAGCTCCCGCCAGTTGTCGAGCACCGCGATACCGGCCTGCTGGTAGCCGTGTCGTAACCGGGCCAGCAGGGCGGTCTTGCCGTGCCCACCGCTGGCCTGCACGGCGGTACTCAGCGTTGCCTGCGGATCGGCCTCCACCCGGGCCAGGAAGGCCATGGTCTGCTCGTCGAGCACGAGCGGGGACTCGGTGTCGGTGCGCAGCATCAACGGCGGCCTCACCGAACCGGCCCGACCGGGCCGGCGACGGTCAGCGCGTCGGGGCCGACGGCGACGCTGAGCAGGGTGACGAGGCCGATCGCCAGGACCGCCAGTGCGACCGTCATGGTGCCGCGTCCGGACGCGAGGCGGGACAGTGCCCGCATCGGCATCTCCAGCGGGGTGATCCGGATCGGGGGCCGGGGTGGCAGTTGGGTGCGCTCCTCGTCGTACCGGGCCGGCTCGCGGCCGGATCCGTCGGGCTGCTGACCGGACCGGCCCCGCTGTCGGCGGGGCGGCGGATCACCGCGCCGGAATCCGGGCCGGGGCGGCGGGCGGTTGCCCCGCTGGTGGTCCAGGATCTGGCAGCCGGTCAGTGCCGCACCGGCGGCGATGGTGAGCTGCGGATCGGGCTCGACCTGCACCGGTACCGGGAACCGGTCGGCGACCAGGTCCCGGACCAGCGGGATCCGTGCCGACCCGCCGGCCAGCAGGACGCCGTCGAGCTGGTCGGGGGCCAGGCCGCAGGAGCGGACCGTACGGAGCAGTTCGTCCACGGTCATCGCCACGGTGGGCCGGATCAGTTCCTCGAACCCGGACCGGGTCACCGGCACCCGGACCTGCCGGACGGGCGACCGGACCAGTACGTCCGTGCTGCCGGCGACGGTCAGCGTCGTCTTGGCCCGTCGGCACTCGCGGCGCAGGTCGAGCAGCGCCTTCCGGACCAGTGGGTCGGTCGGGTCGGACAGTTCCTTGCCCAGGCCGGTACGGACGTGCTCGACCAGTGCGTCGTCGAAGTCGGCTCCGCCGATCGGCTCGGTGCCGGACCGGGCGGCCCGCAGCTCGAAGCCGAGGGGCTGGGCCCGGTCGACCACCGCGACTTCGAAGCTGTGGCCGCCGAGGATGTAGACCGCGAGGGTCCGGCCGGTGAAGCCGCGTGCGGCGTGGCTGGCGGCCGCGACCACGGGGGTGGGCAGCAGCGTGACGTCGGTCAGGCCGGCGTCCCAGAGCGCCTCGGAGAGCAGGTGCCGGCGGTGGCCGCCCCAGTCCGCCGGATGGCGCAGGACGATCCACTCGGGACGCTCGCCCTCCTGGTCCACCACGCGTTCGACCACCCACATCGCCAGCATCGCGGTGAGCGCCTGCGCCGAGCACGCCTCACCGCCCACCAGCAGCGGTACGTCGTCACCGACCCGGTTGGTGAACCCGCGCGCGATCCAGCCGCTGTCGATCCGCCCGTGGTACTCGTCGGGGTCGTCGACCGTGATCGAACGGTTGCTGGACATCAGCAGTACGGACGGCACGGTGTGGTCGACCGGGCCCAGCCGGACGGGTTCGGGCGGATCCCAGGCGTTACCCCGGAGTCGGACGACAGCGGCAGCCGTTGCGGTGCTGCCGATGTCGATTCCGAGGACGTGGGGCATCCGACCATTCCTTCACCGCGAGTTCTCGTCCCGGGACGGTGCGTAGGGCGATGCCGCCCCACCGGGGACCGGCCCGGGCATTTCGCATCGCCCGGTGGGCCGTTAGGGAGTCATCTTTTCGTACCAGAGATCTATCCGCCATCGGGACCCTAACTCTGGCGGAACGCATCCCCTATGCCCCTAACGCAGACCTAAGGCGCGGCCCTAGCGTGAACGGTCGGAAACCCGGCGTTGTCCCCGATGTCCGGTGCGGCGTTCTCCGCCTACCGTCGGCTAGGACATTCGAACCGCGACGCGCCGGTTCACTGCACCCAGTCCCCGGACCGGGCGAGGATCGCAACGAGGAGACCGGCACATGGGCTCGCCCCAGACCTTGCACGATTTCGTGCTCAACCTGCTGACCAATCCGGATGCCCGGTCGGCGTTCGAGATCGATCCCGAGGGGACCCTGCGCGAGGCGGGCCTGTCCGACATCAGTGTCGCGGACGTGCAGGACGTGGTGCCGTTGGTGGTGGACTACGCGCCGGTCCAGGGTCTCAGTTCACTGGTTCCGGCCGGTGACGACCTCGGACTGGGCCAGTTCCAACCCGATCCGGTCGGCGTCATCGGTCAGTTGCAGAGCGTCGCACAGCAGATCCCGGTGGGCACGCACACCACGGGTTCCGACATCAACGCGGCGACGCTGGGTGCGATCAGCATCGCGCCGAGCAGCCTCGGCATGGTCGGTTCCGTCCTGCCGGGTCTCGGGATCGGGAACGACCCGCTCGCGGACCCGCTCGGCCCGACCGGTGTGGACGTCGCCGAGACGCTCGACGCGGACGTCGCGGACCCGGTCCTTTCCGAGCCGACCGGCGTGGTCGACACGACCGGGGGCCTGGTCGTCGACACGGCGGACGACAGCCCGTTGGGCGTGGTCGACTTCGCGGGCGACACGGTGCGGGGCACCCTGGACGGGGTCACCGGGCTGGTCGACTCGCTGGGCGTGACCGACACCGTCGGCGGTGTCGGCAACGGCCTGGACCTCGACGAACTCGGTTCCGCCGACGCCCCTGTGCTCGGCGACCTCGACGCCACCTCGACGGTGACCGGCCTCACCGACCAGGTCGGCGACACCCTGCACGGGACCACCTCGGATGTCCTCGGTGACAGCGGCCTGACCGGAGACGAAGACGCCTCCACCTCCGGCGGCCTCCTGGGAATCACGGACGGCCTTCTCTGAGCGCGGGAAGTCCGTGAGGCCCACCGAAGGCCGGACCGTGGTCCCACGGTCCGGCCTTCGGTCCTCTTGATAATTCCGGCGCAACCGGCACACTTGGTGCGGTGATGGCGCCTATCTGGCTTGATGTCCTCGACGAGACCGTTCGGGTCTCCGGTGCGCACGGCCGTGGTGACCTGATCCAGTGGCTCCGGCGCAGGCGGGCCCAGTTGCTGGACCCGAGGCTGCGGGTGCTGGTGCTGGGCGAGCCCAAGCAGGGCAAGAGCCAGCTCGTCAACGCTCTGCTCAACGCCTCGGTATGCCCGGTGGGAGAGGGCGTCAGCACCACCATCCCGACCGTCGTGGCGCATGCTGCGGCGCCGACCGCCGCCCTGGTCTGGAGCCCGCATTCCGCCGACGAGGAGCCGGCCGGGCGACGCTCGCCCGATGGCCGGTCGACGCCGCGCGCGTCGGAGGAGCGCCGCCGGGATCCTGAGGAGCGCCGCCGGGATCCTGAGGAGCGGGGTCGGCACCCGGAGGAGCAGCGACGCACTTCGGACGAACGACTCGCGGCGTCCCGCCCCGCCGCCCCGGTCGGTGCGCGGCCGGCCGGCCCGGCCCGCCGGGTGACCGTATCGATCGAGCAGGTCACCGCACGGATCAGCGGTCGTGGTGGCGGGATCGCCGACCTCGTGGCCGGCGCGGAGGCTGCCGGTACGACAGGCGGTGGCGGCCGTACGACCGGGCTCGGCGACACCTCGGGTCGGCGTCCGGGCGGCACCGAACACGCGGAGATCGGCATCCCCCGGGCGCTGCTCGCCTCCGGTGTGGTGCTGATCGACACGCCAGGTGCGGGCGGAACCGATCCGGGCCGCCAGCTCAGCCCGGCCGCCACTGCGAGCCACGCCGACCTGGTGCTGCTGGTTTCCGACGTGACCCGGGAACTCTCGGTCACCGAGCTGAACCTGCTGCTGCACATCGCCGGGTCGCAGGCCAACCTGGTCGTCGTGCAGAGCAAGATCGATATGGTGCCGCACTGGCGTACGGTGGTCGAGCGCAACCGGCAGCACCTGGCCGACGCGGGCGTGCCGGCGACGCTGATCCCGGTCTCCGCGACGCTGCGACTTCAGGCGGCCCGGAGCAACGACAAGGAACTCAACGCCGAGTCGCACTTCCCCGAGCTGATCAACCGGCTGAAGCGGGACCAGGCCGGCAAGTCGGAGAACCTGGCCCGAGCCGCCGTGGCACTGAGCGCCCGGACCGTCATCGAGCAGCTCGCCGCGCCGCTGCGGGCCGAACTCGCCATCTCGACCGCCGTGGAGAAGTCCGGCCCGATCTCCAAACTGCACGCCGCGCAGCGGGAGGTGGACGAGCTACGCCGGTGCTCCGTGCGCTGGCAGAACACCCTGAACGACGAGATGGCGGACCTGATGTCCGACGTCGAGTACGACCTGCGCGACCGTACCCGGCAGATTCTGCGCAAGGTGGACGAGGCGTTCGACAAGGCCGATCCGCTGACCGGCTGGGACACGTTCCAGGACTGGCTGACGGATAACCTGACCGACGCGGCGGAGGCGAACTACGCCTGGCTGGCCGAACGCTGCGGTTGGATCGCCCAGCGGGTCGCGGGCCGCTTCGACCGGTACGACTTCGACGCGTTGCCGAGCTGGTCCGTCCGGGTACCGGAGAACCTGGCCGACCGGATCCAGGTGATGGACCAGCCCTCCGTCGAGCGGTTCACCCGGACCCAGAAGCTGGTCACCGGGCTGCGCGGCTCGTACGGCGGGGTTCTGATGTTCGGCCTGGCCACCACGCTGGCCGGGATGCCGCTGATCAACCCGATCTCGCTGGGCGCCGGTGCGCTGTTCGGCGGCAAGAGCGTCCGGGACGAGGGCAAGTCGCTGCTCAAGCGGCGTCAGTCGGCGGTCAAGACGGCGACCCAGCGGCATGTCGACGACTTCTTCCTCCGGCTGAGCAAGGACTGCAAGGACACCGCCCGGCAGGTGCAGCGGATGCTCCGGGACCACTTCACCGGGCTGACCGAGGAGTTGCAGGAGGGGATCGTGCGGTCGTTCCGCAACGCCAAGCAGGCGGCGGAGGCCGACGCGGCAGAACGCGACCAGCGGCACCGGCGGATCGCTTCGGAGATGAAACGGCTGGCGGACCTGTACGAGCAGTCCCAGGCGCTGGTCGGCGTCCAGAGCGTCGCCGCGGCTCGGACCGGTCTGGAGCCGGGACCGTGAGCCGGGTGTCCGGACTGGACGAGTCGGTCTGGGATCTGCTGCACGAGGCGTTGGAGCTCTACCGGGACCATCCTCGGGCGGTGGACCAGCTGGGCCGTCAGCTCGGCCGGTTCTCCGAGCCGCTGCGGATCGCCGTCGCCGGCCCGTGGCGGTCGGGCAAGTCCACCCTGCTGAACGCGATCATGGGCGAGGAGGTCGCTCCGGTCGAGGTGGCGGACGGCCGCCAGGTCTTCACCTGGTACGAGGACGGGCCGGAACCCCGGGTCACCGCGTACCCGGCCACCGGCTCACCCCGGGACCTCGCGGTCAGCCGGGGCGGTGGCGGAATCCGGGTCGACCTGGGTGGTGGCCGGTGGGACCAGGTCGACGACATCGTGGTGCAGTGGCCGGCGCGCGCCCTGCGGCACGCCATCCTGATCGACACCCCGGCGGTGACCCCCGGGATCGACGACGTCCTGGCGGGTGCCGACGACGGCCGTCCTGGCGATGGCCGGTCCGGCGACCGGCGGTTGGCGCTCGGCACCGGCCCGGGTGCCGGCCTGCCCGGCGGCGGTGGTGCCGGGCTCTCCGACGGCGGCTCGGCGACGATCGAACGGATCGTCCGGGAGGCGGACGCGGTGCTGTACCTGAGCCGGGACGGCCGGGGAGACGACCTGCGGCTGCTCCAGACGGCGTTGCCGGGTACGGTCGCCCGGGCCGCGCCGGTCAACGTGCTCCTGGTGCTGTCCCGGGTCGACGAACTCGCCGGTGGTCGGGTGGACGCGCTGCTGACCGCCCGGCAGCTCGCCCGGCGGCACCGGCGCGATCCACGGATCAACTCCCAGTGCCTGAGCGTGGTCGCGCTGGGTGGCCTCGTCGCGCTGGCCGGGCGGATGCTGAGCGAGTCGGAGTTCGCCGCGCTGGCCGTACTGGCCGGGCTCGATCGGGCGCAGACGGACCGGGTGCTGCTCTCCACCGACCGGTTCACCGCCGCGGACTTCCCGGTCCCGCTCGACGTCGAGACCCGGCGCGGGCTGCTGGACCGGCTCGGCATCTTCGGCGTACGGCTGTCGACCACCCTGGTCCGGACCGGTTGCGACAGCCGGGGCAGGCTCGCCGCCGAACTGGTCCGGCGGAGTGGACTGACCGAACTGCGGGAGTCGATCACCCGGTACTTCGTGGACCGGGCCCCGGTGCTCAAGTCCCGGGCCGCGCTGCTGGCGCTGGAGTCGCTGCTGCTGGCGGAGCCCCGGCCGGGCGCGAAGGAGTTGCTGGCCCGGCTGGAGCAGGTGCTGACCGGCGCGCACGAGTTCCGGGAACTGCGGTTGTCGGCCGCGCTGCTGGGCGGGCAGATCCGGTTCGAGCCGGAGCTGACCGCCGAGGCCAATCGACTGATCGGGGCGGACGGCACCAGCGTGGCGGCCCGGCTGGGGGTCGAGCACGACGCCGGGGTGGACGAGCTGTGGGCGCGCGGCTCGGCTGCGGTACGCGACTGGCAGGAGCTGGCCGAGGATCCGGTACGCGGTCTCGACCAGCGCCGGGCGGCCCGGGTCGTGGTGCGTAGCTGTGAGGGCATGCTCGCCGAACTCTCCTGACCCTTGCTGGGACCGGTCCCGCCGCCGGGCAGGGGCGACGGGACCGGTCAGGTGCGAATCAGGTCTCGTCGGTCGCGTCGTAGTCGGCGGGAACCTTGTACGCCCCGGCGCGGCGGGCGCCGGCGGTGACCGTCGGGTCGGGCGGGCGGCGGAGGTGGTGCTCGGTGACGGCCTGGTACGCGGCGACGACCGCGAGCAGCCGCTCCTCGCCGAACGGCGGCGCGCCGAGAGTGGTGCCCCGGGGTACGGTCAGCCCGGTCGTACCGTCCACCCCGGTCCCGTACGGGAAGGCGATCAGCGGCAGGCCGATCCCGTCGAAGACGGTGCCGGTGAGGAACACGTCGCACCTGTCGAAGATGCCGGTGAGCACCAGGTGCAGGAACTGGTAACGGGCTTGGAGCATCTTCATGTAGTTGTCGGAGCTGCGGAACATCCCGTTGAGGAAACCGGGCAGCCGGTCGGCGAAGAGGCTGACATCCCGGCGTAGCTGTGGCAGGAACATGTTTGTCGCCTCGCCGGCGGTGCTGGAGAGCCCGGAGAGCAGGTCCCAGCCGTCCGGGTAGGGGACCTCGCTGACCCGGCAGCCGACCGAGGTGAGGGTCTGCAACAGTTGGTGCCGCAGCGCGGACGTCTCGGCGTTCGATTCGTCGAGGAAGTCCGGCGGGTAGCCGACGGTGGTCGCCCAGCGGACCTTCGGCCGTCCCTTGTACCGGTGGACCGTGGCCGCCTTCACCAGGTTCGGCACCGGCGGCATGCCGAGGGTTCGCGGGTCGTTGCGGTCCGGTCCGGCGAAGGACTGCAACATGATGGCGGCGTCCATCGCGTCCCGGGCCAGCGGGCCGGGATGGTCCCGGGTGAAGGTCAGCGGGATGATGCCGTACAGCGAGGCCCGGCCGAAGGTCGGCTTCAGGCCGGTGAGGTTCTGGGCGGTCGACGGGCTGGTGATCGAGCCACCGGTCTGGGTGCCGGTGCCGGCGGTGGCGAGCCGGCCGGCGACGGCGGTGGCGGTGCCGCCGCTGGAGCCGCTCGGGCTGTACCGGATGTCGTCGGGGGTCCAGGCGTTCACCGTGGTCGCGGTGCCGTCGGGGAGCCGGGCCCGGCCGGAGGCGAGTGGGCCCATCGCGGCCTTGCCCATCATGATCGTTCCGGCGGCCTGGAGCCGGGCGTGCACGGTCGAGTCGTACTCGGGAACGAAGCCGGCGTAGACCGGGGACATTCCGGTGGTCGGGATGTCCTTGGTGTAGAAGTTGTCCTTCTCCGCCGTGACGATGCCGGCCAGCGGCGTCGACTTCGACGTGATCCGTACCCGGCGGGCCGAGGCGAGCAGTTCCGCGTTGCTGGGCCGCCACAGGTACGCCTGGTAGACGCCGTCGTACCGGTCCAGTCGGTCCAGATAGGACTCCATCAGTTCGACCGGGTCGAGCAACCGGCGCCGGAACGCGGCGGCGGCCTCGCTGATGGTCAGCTCGGTCGGGTCGAGCAGCGCGGCCCGACGGATCGTCGGCGCGTACGCCGTCTCCCAGACACTGCCGGCGGACCCGCCGCCGCCGTGCGCGAGCACGGGCGCGGCGAGGGCCCCGGCGCCGAGTAGGCTGCCGGCTCCCGCCGCCGCCCACACCCCGGCCATCCGGGACAGGAACCAGCGTCGGTCGACGGTCAGATCCTGGGGTACGGCCTCGGCGTCGTCGCCGACCGTGCTGGGCGTGATCGGAGTCGTGGGTGTGACCGGAGTCGTCGTCACGGCTGGTACGCCCCCGTCCAGATCGACATCGGTGCCGGGTAGAGGACCGCGGCGTGCGCCTGCTGGTCGGGGACGTAGTCGGCGTAGCTGACTTCCTGTCGGAGGGTGCTCCGGGCGTTGGACATCACCCGTGCCTGGTCCATCGGTGCGCCCGGATCGTTCTCCGGCAGGGTGGACAGGTCGATGCCGAGAAGTGCGAACCGGGTCCTGATGTAGACGTCGAGTTCCGCGTCGGTGGGGGGCGGTGGAATCGCCATGCCATTCCTTCCTCGCTCAGGAACAGTGCGAGGAGTCAAGGCGCAGTTTGTTTCGGCGCCGGGCGTCACCGGTTGCGCGGTGGTCACCAAGTGTTTCGGGCCGAGGTGCGGGCCGGACGGGGCAGTCAGGGATCCGGCGGTATCCACCCGAGGAACCGCGCGGTCAGTTCGGTCGGGTCGATCCGTGGCTGGTCCACCATGGCGACCAGAAGGCGGCCGGACAGGAAGTCACGCAGACCGTGTGGGTCACCCCGGTAGCAGACCAGCAACGCCAGCCGGGCGGGTCGGCACGGCCACGGTGCCCCGCACTCCCGGCACAGGAACAGCGGCCTGGTGTGAGTGTGCGCCCGGAACCGCGCGAATGGCTGGCGCATCACGAGCCGGTGGGCTGGTACGGCCTCGGGACCAACTCGACCGAATCGGGGCAGCGCCACCGGAAACCGCAGCGGCAGCGCAGCCACAGGCGGCGCCAGTCCCGGCGGTGGCGTGGTCTGGTCCGACGTTGCCATCTCATTCTTCGCTCCCATCACCGAAGTGGAGACGGGGGCGGCGCTCGTGATCCGACCAGGGATCCGGCGCCGCCCCCGTCGCAACACCCGCCCGTCCTTCGGATGCCCTTGCCGTGGCTGGATCCGAGCGGGTGCGCCGAAGCGATCGTGCAATCTGTGATGGAACAATCACACCGCGCTCCGCTATGGTTTCCCTACGTTCAGTACGTTCTGTCGGGAGGCGGAATGAACCACGCCCTTCAGGTCGCGATGGTCGAGGCGGGCAAGACCGCCGAATCACTCGCGGGCCAGATCGGCGTGGATTCGAAGACGGCGGCCCGATGGGTGACCCCTGGACGGATTCCGCAGACGCGGCATCGTGCCCAGGTCGCGGCGGCCGTCGGACGGGACGTAGGGGACCTCTGGCCGGACGTACTGCGGCGGCGTGAGCCGATCTGGCTGCGCGAGTGGATCGAATTCGAGCGCGAGGCGCGGCTGCTGCGATGGTTCGAGCCGGCGCTGGTGCCCGGACTGCTTCAGACCGAGGCGTACGCGCGAGCCGTCCTCGGCTGGGGTGGACTGTTCAACGCCGACGAGGTGGAGCAGCGTACGAGATCGCGGATGGATCGGCAGGCGATCCTGTCCGGAGCGAAGCCGCCGCAGTTCTTCGCCATGGTCGACGAGGCCGTTCTCCGCCGCTGTGTCGGCGGGCCGGCGGTCATGGTCGAGCAGTGCGCGTACCTGCTCCGGCTCGCCGAGCGGCCGCACGTGCACATCCAGTCGATACCGGCCAGCGCTGGGGGACATGTTGGGCTCGCCGGAGGATTCATCCTGGCGAAGGGGCCGAGCGGCGAGGCCGCGCACCTTGACAACCGGCTCCGCGCGCACGTCGTCAGCCAGCAGGAAGACATTGATAACCTGGGGGAGGCTTGGGAAGCCATCCGGGCCGTAGCTCTGCCCACGGAACAGACCCTCAGCTTGATCAAGGAAGTGGCAGCGACATGGCAGACCTGACCGGTGCCATCTGGCGGAAGTCGACGCGCAGCAGTAACGGCGGGTCCACCTGTGTCGAGGTGGCGAAGACCCTTCCCGGCGTCGTCGGCGTGCGGGACAGCAAGGACCGACAGGGGCCGGTGCTGGCGTTCGGCCCGTCCGCGTGGCGGACCTTCGTCGCCGAGGTTGCCCGCCGCTCCTAGCCGGACGCTCGTAGAGCCATTCCGGTCACAGCGGCGACGGGTCGTCGCGCAGCCGGCTGTAGAGCCACCCGTCGCGCCAGGCGCCGGCCCGGAACTCGCAGGACCGCACGACCCCTTCCAGTTGGAAGCCGGCCTTCTCCAGCGACCGCTGCTCGGCGGTATTTTCGGCATGGGTGCCGGCTTGAATGCGCTGCGCCGGGGTGTGGCTGAACAGGTAGTCGCAGAGCAGCGCCTGGGCCCGCCAGCCGATGCCCTGGCCGCGCCACTCGGGCAGCAGCACGATGCCGATCTCCCAGTAGGGCGCCCGCCCACCGTACTGGCCCTGGAGATAGCTCAGGTAGCCCGCTCGGGCATCCGCCGCCGGCTCGACCTGCACGATCAGGCCGCCGGTCCGCTCGCCGAGGTAGCCGTCTTCGGCGAAGCGGCGGGCCGGCGCGGCGGCGTCCCGGAAGCCGGCCCAGTCGAGCCCGATCAGCCCGGGTTCGACCGCGAATCGGCGCAACATCGCCAGATCGTCCTCGGCCACCGGGCGCAACCGTACGGTCGAGCCGGGAGCCTGGTGCACGATACCGGCCACCAGCGGATGGGAACTGTCCATCCTCCGCACCGTAGTGACGGGCAGGGCCGCCCGCTGCCCCGGGTCGGCAGCTGTCAGGCGGCGGCGAGGGGCCCGTCCGTCGCCGCCACCCGCAGCACTTGATGACGCTGTACCCGGTCAAGATCGGGAGGAGAGGCCCTGGTCCGGCGGATCCGCCAGCCGCTCCGGCCGGCTACGGGTCCAACTGCCCCAGCCACGTTCGCGCATCATGTCCAGCAACCGCTGGGCCCGCGGATCGGACTCGACGGCGAGTGCGTCCAGAAGGTCAAACGGTAGGTCGTCGGGCGTCACGTCGGCGGGATCGGTTTCGCCGGAGTTGGCTGCCTGTTCGGCCATGCCGGCGGCCATGATGTCGGCGACTTCCTCCAGACGCGAGTCGTCGCCTACATCACTTTCGGAGATCTCCGACAGGACCCGGTAGAGCCGGACGAGTTGCGGGTCGTCGAGCTGCGCGAGTTTCGCGGGGATCATCTCGTGGATGTGATCGGGCCAGCGAGCCGCGACCAGGATCCACCCGTCCCGCTCACCCTCCACCACCCGCTCTGCCACCCCGATCTCCCGAAGTCGATCGAGATAGCGGACCACCTCCGATGGAAGCGCCAGACTGTCTCTGGCAGCGAGTTGCGCGATCTGCTTGCGGCTGGTCTTCAGCCGTTCGATCTCGTCGTGCAGGCGGTTGTCGATTCTCTGGATCGTTTCGGCAAAGGTCGACGGATCGGCGTCGAGCATCTGACCGATCTGGGAGAGCGGCACGCCAGCATCGGCGAGGGTGCGGATCTTGATGAGGGACACCACCGCCTTCGCGCCGTACCGCCGGTAACCCGAACTATCCCGCTCCGGCTCGGGCAGGAGCCCGATCTGGTGATAGTGCCGCACCGCCCGCACCGTGACACCGGCATACGACGCCAGTTGACCGATCGTCAGCATGCTCTGATCCTGCCCTCACCTCGTCCAGACCCGGCCGAGTTCGGCTCAGGAGATCTTGCGACGGTAGGAGATGTCGGCGAACACGAAGGCGACGACGAGGATGCCGACGCACCAGGCGAGGGCGGTCCAGATGTCGGTGCCGACCGGCTGCTGGGTGAACAGGTCTCGGATCGCGTTGACGATCGAGGTCACCGGCTGGTGTTCGGCGAAGGCGCGCACCGGGCCGGGCATGGACGCGGTGGGTACGAAGGCTGAGCTGATGAACGGCAGGAAGATGAGCGGGTACGAGAACGCGCTCGCGCCGTCCACGGACTTCGCGGTGAGGCCGGGGATCACGGCGATCCAGGTAAGCGCCAGAGTGAACAGCAACAGAATGCCGGCGACCGCGAGCCATCCCAGCACGCCCGCCCCCGTGCGGAAACCCATGGCCAAGGCGACGCCGACGACGACCACGAGCGAGATCAGGTTGGCGACCAGCGACGTCAGGACGTGCGCCCACAGCACGGAGGACCGTGCGATCGGCATGGACTGGAACCGTTCGAAGATGCCGCCCTGCATGTCCCCGAAGAGCCGGAAGGCGGTGTAGGAGATGCCCGAGGCGATCGTGATGAGCAGGATGCCGGGCAGCAGGTAGTTCACGTACGAGTCGGATCCGGTCTCGATCGCGCCGCCGAAGACGTACACGAACAGCAGCAACATGGCGATCGGCATGATCGCGGTCGTGATGATGGTGTCGGGGCTGCGGGCGATGTGCCGCAGTGAACGTCCCAGGAGGACAGCGGTGTCGCCGAGGAAGTGCTTGTTCATCGTTGTTCCTTCTCCGCTCTGGCGCCGACGAGGGTGAGGAAGACGTCCTCGAGGGTGGGCTGCTTCTCGACGTACTCGACCTCGGCGGGCGGGAGGAGCTGCTTGAGCTCGTTGAGGGTGCCGTTCACGAGGATCCGGCCCTCGTGCAGGATCGCGATCCGGTCGGCGAGCTGTTCCGCCTCGTCGAGGTACTGGGTCGTGAGCAGTACGGTCGTGCCGCCCTCGGCGAGCTTCCGGACGGCCTGCCACACCTCGAGGCGCCCCTCCGGGTCCAGCCCGGTCGTCGGCTCGTCCAGGAAGACGACCGGCGGATCCCCGATAAGACTCATCGCGATGTCCAGCCGGCGGCGCATGCCACCGGAGTACGTCGCCACCCTCCGGTTGCCGGCCTCGGTCAGCGAGAAGCGCCTCAGGAGGTCGTCCGCGATCGCGCCCGGGCCCTTGAGGTGCCGCAGCCTGGCGACCAGGACGAGGTTCTCCCGCCCGGTGAGGATCGCGTCGACCGCCGCGAACTGCCCGGTGAGACTGATGGACTCGCGTACGTCGGCGGCCTGGGTCGCGACGTCGAAGCCGTTGACCCGGGCGGTTCCGGCATCGGCCTTGAGCAGCGTGGAGAGGATCTTCACCACCGTGGTCTTGCCGGCGCCGTTCGAGCCGAGCAGGGCGAAGATGCTGCCCCGCGCCACGTCGATGTCGACGCCCCGCAGCACCTTCAGTTGCTTGAACGACTTCTCCAGGCCTTGCACCTGTATCGCGGGCTCCGCGACCCGATCGGTTGTTGGCGGGATGCTCATGACGGCCAGCATGGGGGGTTGACGCAGCGTCAGGGTCAAGTCCGCAGGCAGATGTGATTCGTCCGCGTGATGTGATGGTCTGGTGAGCCGCGCCGTCGAAGGGACCAACCGTCGTCTGCTTCGGGCCCGGGACGCGATGGACCGGGCCTACGCGCAGCCGCTGGACGTCCCGGCCCTGGCCCGGATCGCCCATGTGTCGGAGGCGCACTTCACACGTACCTTCCGGGCCACGTTCGGCGAGACGCCGCACCGCTATCTCCAGCGCCGCCGGGTCGAGCGGGCGATGTTCCTGCTCCGGGAGACGGACCGGAGTGTGACCGATATCTGTTTCCAGGTCGGCTTCGGCAGCCTGGGCACCTTCAGCCGTACGTTCCGCGACATCGTCGGCCAGTCGCCGAGGACGTACCGCAAGGAAGCGGTGCCCATGGACGTACCGACGTGCTTCGCGATGGCCTGGCTGCGGCCGAGCGCCTGACCTGCCCGTACCGGCCGCGACTGAGCAGTTTCGGATAAGTTTTCGGCCGGCTCGCCCCGTAGCGTCATATACATGTTCAACGCCATCACGCACTCGCAGATATACGTTCTCGACCAGGACGAGGCCCTCGACTTCTACGTCGGAAAGCTTGGTCTGGAGGTCAGCGCCGACGTCGATATGGGCTTTATGCGCTGGCTGACCGTCAGCGTCCCCGGTCACCCCGAGCGTCAGATCCTGCTGGAGAAGCCGGGCCCTCCGGCGATGTCCGAGGAGACGGCGCAGCAGGTCCGCGAGCTGGTGACCAAGGGCGCCATGGGCGGCCATCTCATCTTCACCACCGACGACTGCCGCAAGACGTACGAGACGCTGCTGGGCCGGGGGGTCGAGTTCACCGAGGAACCCACCGAGCGCCCGTACGGAATCGACTGCGGTTTCCGTGACCCGTTCGGCAACAGCATCCGCTTCAATCAGCCGAAGGCTTAGCGCAGGGCCGACTCGTCCCGGCCCGGAAGCCGCCGACCGGTGATCCAATCCGCGTACGTAGTGACGGGGCGCCAGTCAGTGCGCCCCGTCACTACGTACCGTTTCCCACGTTGGTCAGTTCTCCCTCACCGCGCGGCCGAGCCGGATGGCCGAGACGAGGAAGAGGATCGCACCGGGAATGGTGTAGCCGATCGCGGTGGTCAGAGCCGGGTTGTCGCCGGACGCGGACACGATGAACGACCCACCGGCGATTACGGAGAGGCCGCCACTGATGATCATCGGCCACTGGCCGCCCATCTCGCGGCGGGTGGCTCCCACGATCAGCTGGATCAGCCCGGCAACGATCGCCCAAGCGCCCCACACGCGCAGCACTGCCGGTATGCCGGACGCCCCGGCGAAGGCCAGGCCGACCGCGGTGAGCAGGCTGATCGCGACGTTCAGGTACAGCAGGGTGGGCGATCCGGTGGCGCGCGACGAGCGGGCGTCGATGACGGCGGCGGCCGCGTCGAACAGTGGGTAGAGCACGAGCAGCGTCACGGCTAGCGGACCGAGGTGCGTGGCGGTCGTGAACATCACGAGCGCCCAGACGATGGCGAACGCGAAGCGGACGAAGTACAGCCGTCGCAGGGCGGACGCCGTCATCGAGATGCCGGGTGCGGTAACGGTGGTCATGATGATCCTTTGGTGATTGCCGAGGAGAACCGCGACCAGTGGGGCGTCGTGGTCGGGAGCCATCAGAGAGAACGAACGTTCTGTCTTGCCCAACATAGCGGCTTGGTGTCGACGTGGCAAGACCGAACGTTCTGTCACTACGATGGGCTCATGGCGCACACCGAGACCGACGCCCGGCCGTCCGAGGCGCGACAACGGCTCCTCGACACGGCGGCCAGGATTTTCTACGGCGAGGGAATCCACTCGGTCGGCGTCGATCGGATCATCACCGAGGCGAAAGTGACCCGGGCCACCTTCTATCGGCACTTCCCCGGCAAGGAGGATCTCGTCCTCGCCTACCTGCACGCGGCCGATCAAGCCATCCGTGGCCGGGTGGAGACGGTCATCGCCGCCGGCCTACCGGCGCCCGACGCCCTCCGGGCCGTTGCCGAGGCGATCGCCCAGAGCATCCAGTCGTCCGGTTTTCGCGGCTGCGCCTTCCTGAACGCCGTGGCCGAGTATCCCGACCCCGAGCACCCGGTGCACCGGGCCGTCCTCACGCATCGGCAGTGGTTCCTCGACACGATCAACACCCTGATGGCGAGCATCGACAAGACCGGTGCCGAGCCCGCCGCGCAGCACTTCGTCATGCTCCGCGATGGCGCCATGGCGGCCGGCTGCCTCTTCGACCCGGTACTGATCTGCGAGACCTTCCTCCGGGGCGTCGAGGGACTCATCCGGACCCACGCCGCACGCCAGCCATCCTGAGCTGCGTTCAGAGCACCTCGACGACGACAGCCGAGCCCGTCGCGACAGTTCCTCGGACGGGAACAACCGCGACGCCGGTCACATCCGGTTCGGGGCGGCGATGCCGAGCAGGTACAGACCCTGCCGGAGCACTCGGGCGGTGAGGTCGCAGAGGGCGAGCCGGCTGTTCCGGACCTCGCGGTCGGCGCGGAGCACCGGGCAGTGCTCGAAGAAGCCGTTGAAGGCCACCGCGACCGCGTGCAGGTGGCCGGCCAGCCGGTGGAACTCCAGGTTCTGCTCCACGATGCCGATGACCGCGCCGAAGTTCAGCAGTTCGAGGGCGAGGGCCCGCTCGGCCGGCTCGGTGACCGAGATCGAATCGCCGGCCGGTGCGCTACCGGTCGGGCCGCCGCTGGCCGGTGTACCGCCCGCGCGGCGGAAGATGGACTGGATCCGGGCGTGCGCGTACTGGAGGTACGGGGCGGTGTTGCCGTTCAGCGCCAGCATCCGGTCCCAGTCGAAGACGTAGTCCCGGCTCCGGTCGTTGGAGAGGTCGGCATACTTGACCGCACCGATCCCGACGGCGCGGGCCACCTCGGCTACCGTCGCCGGATCCAGGTCGGGATTCTTCTGTCGGGCGAGGGCGCCGGCCCGGCCCACCGCCTCGTCGAGCAGGCTGACGAGCTTGACCGAGTCGCCGGCCCGGCTGGCCAGCTTCCGGCCGTCCGGTCCGAGGACCAGGCCGAAACCGATGTGTTCGGCTCGGGCCGGTGGACGCAGCCAGCCGGCCTGCCGGGCGACCGCGTACACCATCTCGAAGTGCTGCCGCTGGGGCAGGCCGACGACGTAGAGCAGCCGGGTGGCACCGAGATCCTGGAGCCGGTACCGGATCGCGGCCAGGTCGGTGGCGGGATAGCCGTACCCGCCGTCGCGCTTGCGGACGATGAGCGGCAGCGGCTCGTCGTCCCGGCCGAGGAAGCCCGCCGGAAAGACGCAGGCGGCGTCGCCGCTGTCGGTGAGCAGGTCGAGCCGGTCGAGTTCGTCGGTGACCGGGCCGAGCAGCTCGTTGTAGTAGCTCTCGCCGACGAAATCCTGCCTCGTCAGCACGACGCCGAGCCGGTCGTAGACGGCCAGGAAGTACGACTCCGATTCGGCCACGAGCAGTCGCCACAGCCGCAGCGTCTCCGGGTCGCCACCCTGGAGGGCGACCACCCGCTGCCGGGCCCGCTGCCGGAACGCCTCGTCTGCGTCGAACTTGACCCGGGCGCCCTTGTAGAACGAGTCCAGGTCCCCGATCGACAACTCGTGGGCCGCCGAGGACTCGCCCAGATCGCGCAGGTGCTCGATCAGCATCCCGAACGGCGTACCCCAGTCGCCCAGGTGATTGGCCCTGATCACCCGGTGCCCGAGCCAGTCCAGCAGCCGTACGGTCGCATCGCCGATGATGGTCGACCGCAGGTGCCCGACGTGCATCTCCTTGGCGACGTTCGGCCCGGAGTAGTCCACCAGCACGGTTTCCGGGCGACCGGCCGGGGCGGCGCCGAGCCGGGCGTCGGCGGCCATCCCGCAGAGCTGCGCGTCGAGGAGGCCGCCGGCCACCGTCAGGTTGACGAACCCGGGGCCGGAGACCTGTACCGCCGAACAGAGGTCGGTCAGCACGGCCCGGTCGAGGACCTCGGCGGCGATCTCCCGGGGTGGCCGACCCAGCCGGTGGGCCAGGGCCAGTGCGCCCTCGGCCTGGAAGTCCGCGTGCCGGGACCGCCGGACCACCGGGTCCACCGGTTCGCCGGCCACGGCCGCGAACGCCTGTGACAACCGCTCGGTCAGCAGATTCTTCAGACTCATGACATACGCCGATCTCGCTCCGACCCGGCCGGGGGCCGGGCACGTTCTCCAGGGGGGAACGGATCGATCGGCAGACGGTCGCGGCGGCGGATCGATCCGCCGGTCGCAACGGGATGGTCAGCGCAGGCGGTCGCGGAGGGCTCGGCGAGGAGCCCCGGATCGCCGTCGGCCGAGGTTGTCGAACGCCTCGGACCGTCCGGACGGCAGCACGACGCGACGTCCGGTGTCGGACTGCGTTGCAGCGGCGGGACTGACCACGGAACGGAGGCTACCGGTTCGGCGGCGTCGGCGGCGGAGAATTACGCCGCCGAGTTCGGCGGCAGTCCCCACTGCGCGACGAAGTCGGCCGGCGAAAGGGTCGCCAACTGGGTTCGTACGTGCGCCAGCAGGTCGTCGGCGTCACCCATCGGGCCGGCGGCCGTACGGAGCAGCACCTCCCCGTCGTCCCGTCGGGTCACGACGATGTCGTCGAGGGAGGGCTTCGGCAGCAGCC
The DNA here is from genome assembly GCF_015690345.1 of Plantactinospora alkalitolerans. GTDB lineage: Bacteria > Actinomycetota > Actinomycetes > Mycobacteriales > Micromonosporaceae > Plantactinospora > Plantactinospora alkalitolerans. Next base: position 25,681 of record NZ_JADPUN010000287.1, read on the forward strand.
CGAAGCTCAACTCGGTCAGCGTGGCGGCGATCAGCAGGCCGCCACGGTGGATCGGACCGGCTCCGCGCCGTCGAAGCTCCGCCGCGAACACGCCGGCGGCTCTGGTCGGATCGGTCACGGTCAGGAGACCTTGTTCTGCAGCGGTACGTCGCGGACGACCGTCCAGGCCAGCGCGAGGCCGATCAGGAAGGACAGCAGTCCGGCACCGATCACCAACCCGAGTGGCTGTGGCGTGTCCGGGCGGAGCACCCGGTCGACGATCGGCAGGTCCAGTTCGGTGCCGATCGCGCTCTGGGTGAGGACGACCAGGCCGACCCCGACCGGAATGGTGAGCAGCCCGCCGGCCTGCCAGCGGTAGAAGCCGGCGCCGATCAGGGTTCCGGCGGCCATCCAGGTCAGTAGTTCGAGCAGATGTTCCAGGAAGAGGAGGTGCAGTTGGGTCGGCTCGGTGAACAGGTGCGGGCGGGTCAGCTTCTGCTCCCAGCCGACCAGGTGGTAGATCCCCCGCTCGGCCAGGTAGCCGAGCGTGATCATGGCGGCCACGGCCGGCGCCATCAGGGTGACGGTGATCGCCGCGTGTACGCCGAACCGGCGGCGGGTCTGCCCGTGCGCGACGTACATCGGCAGGAACGTGGTGATCAGTCCCACCCCGACGAACAGTGCGTACCAGCGGGGCGCCAGGCTGCCCTTCTCCCAGGCGCTCTCGGTGACCTGGCCGAAGATCGCGACGCCCACCACGATCAGCGCGACGATCGTGGCGAGAGCGGCCCAGAGCCCCAGCGCGATGTACAGGTTGGCGGCCAGGAGGCGGCGCGGAAATCTCATCGGGGCCCTCCGGTCAGATGGACGAACAGGTCCTGCATGGCGATCGGTTCCAGTTCGAGCCCGGCCTCGACGGCCTGCCGCCGCTGGTCCTGGTCGAGGTCGCCGTAGACCATCGTCGACTTGGTCGGGCCGAGTTGGCGGGTGCCCAGCACGGTGAACCCGCTGGTGAAGGCGTCGACCCGGTCGGCAGGCCCGGTCACGGCCCGGCCCCGGGACAGCAGCGTCTCGGTCTCCTCGTGCACGACCAGCCGGCCACGGTCGATGATGACGACCTCCTCGAGCAGCGAGCTGATCTCCTCGATCAGGTGCGCCGAGAGGATGATCGTGCGGGGGTGCAGCATGTAGTCGGCGAGTATCGCCTCGTAGAAGGCGTACCGGGACGGCACGTCCATGCCGAGGTACGACTCGTCGAAGATCGTCAGGGGTGCCCGACTCGCCAGCCCGATGACCACTCCCATCGCCGACTGCTGGCCCTTGGACATCTCGCTGACCTTCGCCTTCGGCCTCAGCTCGAACCTGTCCATCAGCGAGCGGGCGTAGTCGCCGTCCCAGTTCGGTCGCAGCCATTCGGCGAAGTAGACGGCGTCCTCGGCCGTGCCGATCTTCACCGTCTCGCCACCGTCCCGGATCATGATGATGTCCCGGGTGACGTCGGCGTTCTCGAACACCGGCTGGCCGTTGACCCGTACGCTGCCGGCGGACTCCCGCCGGAAGGCGGCCAGTACGGACAGCAGGCTCGTCTTGCCGGATCCGCTGCGGCCGAGGAGCCCGTAGATCTTGTCGCCCGCCAGGTTGAAGGTCAGTCCGTCCACCGCGGTGGTGTCGCCGTAGCGCAGCACCAGATTCTCGACGTCGATCCTCATCGCTGTTCGCGCTCCTCGATCCGGCGGACCACGTCCCGAAGCGGAATGCCGATGGCCCTGGCCTCGCTGATCATCGGCTCGACCACCTCGGCGAAGAAGCTCTCCCGGCGTTCGGCCCGGAGGGTGTCCCGGGCGTCCGGGCTGACGAACATGCCGATACCTCGTTTCTTGTAGAGGACGCCCTCGTCGACCAGTTGCTGGAACGCCTTGGCAGCGGTCGCGGGGTTGATCCGGTAGTAGGTGGCGTACTGGGTGGTGGACATGACCTGGTCGTCGCCCTTCAGTGCCCCGCTCAGCACGTCGGCCTTGATCCGGCTGGCGATCTGCCGGTAGATCGGGCTCCGGTCGTCGAACATGTCAACCCGCTTCTCTGGTTCTCTACTCTACCGAAGAACCATAGAAGCAGAACGCGTCCGACGTCAATCCCCGCGCCTGACGATCGAGCGGGAGCGCGGACCGGATCACCCGCCCGTACGGTGGGGCGATGACGAACCGGTTGCGGGTACTGATCTCCGCCGACCTGGAGGGCGTCTCCGGGATCGTGCACGTCGTCGAGACCAACCCCGGGGGCTACGACTACGAACGCGGCCGGGCACTGATGACGGCTGAGGTCAACGCCGCCGTCGCCGGGGTGCTGGAGGCCGAGCCCGACGCCGAGGTCAGCGTCGCGGACGCGCACGGGACGTTCCGGAACCTGCTGCCCGAGGAACTGGACCGGCGGGTCCGACTAATCCGCGGCAAGCCACGCCCGCTCGGCATGATGGCCGGTCTCGAAGCCGGCGTCGACGCGGTGCTGTTCATCGGGTACCACGCCCGGGCCGGCGCCGGGCCGGGCGTACTCGCACACACGATCAGTGACGCCGTGCTCGACGTACGACTGGACGGAGAATCGGTGGGGGAGATCGGGCTCAACGCCGCCCTCGCCGGCCACTTCGGCGTACCGGTCGTGCTGGGCAGCGGTGACGACGCCGCCTGTGCCGAACTGGGAGCACTCGTGCCGGACGCGGTGACGGTCGAGGTCAAGCGGGCGCTCGGCCAGGCCGCCGCCGAGACGCTGCATCCCGAGGAGGCCCGGGACCGGATCCGCCGGTCCGCCGCCGAGGCGATCCGCCGGCGCGACCGGGTGCCGCCGCTGTCGACCAGCGGACCGGTCGAGACCGAGATCGACCTGTACGGCCCGTACACCGTCGACCTCGCCACGCTGGTGCCCGGCGTCTGGCGCGCCCCGGGCGGCCGGACGGTCACCTTCACCGGCCGGGACATCCTCCAGGCGTACCGGCTGATCCAGCTCGTGGTCCAGCTCGGCCAGATCAAACCCGGCTGACGGGGCTCCGTACCGGCGACGGACTTCCGGAGAAAATCTGTAATCCGCAGGCGGCCACCGCGTCTCCTGATCGGAAGCGCCAGGTCGGGCCCGGCAGCGGACACGCCGCCGGGCCGGACCGGGTTCCCGGGGCGGACCGGGAGCGTCAGCAAGCAATGGAAGGAAGGCAGGCATGTCCGGAACCGGCCGGGTCGGACCCGACACCGGGATGGTCGTCGCGGCCCGCGCGGGCGACCCGCGTGCCCTCGACGCGCTGGTGGCCAGCTCGCTGCCGCTCGTCTACAACATTGTCGGGCGGGCGCTGAACGGGCATGCCGACACCGACGACGTGGTCCAGGAGACCCTGCTCAGACTGGTCCGGCACCTGCCCGAGTTGCGCGATCCGGCCGCGTTCCGCTCCTGGCTCGTGGCCATCGCCGTTCGGCAGGTACGGGACCGGCAGCAGCGCCGGGCGAGCGCCCCGGCCACCGGAGGCGTGCCGGGCAGCCCGGACGACGTGGCCGACCCCGGTGCCGACTTCGCCGAGGTGACCATCCTCCGGCTCGGTCTCACCGATCAACGTCGGGAGGTCGCCGAGGCGACGCGGTGGCTCGATCCCGACGACCGGGAGCTGCTCGCCCTGTGGTGGCTGGAGGAGACCGGCGAGCTGAACCGTGCCGACCTCGCCGCCGCGCTCGGACTGCCCGGCGAGCACACGGCCGTCCGGGTACACCGGATGAAGGAACAACTGCACACCGCCCGTACGGTGGTCAGGGCGCTGCGGGCCCGGCCCGGCTGCCCCGACCTGTACGCCGTCGCCGGGGGCTGGACCGGCGAGCCCGGTCCGCTGTGGCGCAAGCGGCTGTCCCGGCACATCCGGGACTGTGCCCGGTGCCTGCGCCAGGACTCCGACCTGCTTCCCGTCGACCGCCTGCTCGCCGGGCTGCCACTGCTGCCCCTCCCGGCGGCGTTCGGCGAGCAGTCGTCCGCCGCCTCTTACTCCGGTGCCGCCCCGTCGGCCGCTTCGCATTCCGGCGCCGCCCCGTCGGCCGCTTCGCACGCGGCGCCGCTGACCGGGTTCGGCAAGGTGCTCGGGGTCGGGGCACGCGGGGTGGCCGGACCCGTCACGGTCGCCGCGGCGGTCGCCGGCCTTGTCGTGGCGGTGCTGGTGGCGGTGCAGTTGACCAAGCCGTCGACACCCGAGGCCACCGCCGCCGAGCCGGGAAGCGCCGCGACCGCTCCGGCTGCCGCCACCCCGACGCCGACGCCGACGGTCGGCGGGGCCACCCCGACGCCGATCCGGGCCA
>NZ_JADPUN010000077.1 GCF_015690345.1 Plantactinospora alkalitolerans
ACCTGTCGCAGAAGATCACGGTCGATGCCCGGGGTGAGATCCTGGAGTTGAAGTCGACGGTGAACACGATGGTGGACCAGCTCTCGTCGTTCGCCGACGAGGTGACCCGGGTGGCCCGCGAGGTCGGTACGGAGGGCAAGCTCGGTGGTCAGGCCGAGGTGAAGGGTGTCTCCGGTACCTGGCGGGACCTGACCGACAACGTCAACTCGATGGCGTCGAACCTCACCTCGCAGGTCCGGAACATCGCCTCGGTGACGACGGCGGTGGCGAAGGGCGACCTGTCGCAGAAGATCACGGTCGATGCCCGGGGTGAGATCCTGGAGTTGAAGTCGACGGTGAACACGATGGTGGACCAGCTCTCGTCGTTCGCCGACGAGGTGACCCGGGTGGCCCGCGAGGTCGGCACCGAGGGCAAGCTCGGCGGTCAGGCCCAGGTACGCGGCGTCGCCGGCACCTGGCGCGACCTGACCGACAACGTGAACTCGATGGCGTCGAACCTGACCGCACAGGTCCGGAACATCGCCCAGGTCTCCACGGCGGTCGCCCGGGGCGACCTGTCGCAGAAGATCACCGTTGACGCCCGGGGTGAGATCCTGGAGTTGAAGTCGACGGTGAACACGATGGTGGACCAGCTCTCGTCGTTCGCCGACGAGGTGACCCGGGTGGCCCGCGAGGTCGGTACGGAGGGCAAGCTCGGCGGTCAGGCCGAGGTGAAGGGTGTCTCCGGTACCTGGCGCGACCTGACCGACAACGTGAACTCGATGGGATCGAACCTGACCGCGCAGGTCCGGAACATCGCCTCGGTGACGACGGCGGTGGCGAAGGGCGACCTGTCGCAGAAGGTCACCGTCGACGCGCAGGGCGAGATCCTGGAGCTGAAGGGCACCGTGAACACGATGGTCGACCAGCTCTCGTCGTTCGCCGACGAGGTGACCCGGGTCGGCCGGGAGGTCGGCATCGAGGGCAAGCTCGGCGGCCAGGCGCAGGTGAAGGGCGTCTCCGGCACCTGGCGGGCGCTGACCGAGAACGTGAACCAGCTCGCCTCCACGCTCACCACCCAGCTCCGGGCGATCGCGCAGGTCTCCACGGCGGTGACCACCGGCGACCTGACCCAGCGGATCACCGTGCAGGCGCAGGGCGAGGTCGCCGAGCTGAAGGACAACATCAACCAGATGATCGTCACGCTCCGGGAGACCACCAAGAAGAACGCGGAACAGGGTTGGCTCGACTCCAACCTGGCCCGGATCGGTGGCCTCCTACAGGGGCAGCGCGATCTCGGCGAGGTCTGCCGGATGATCATGACCGAGGTGACCCCGCTGGTCGACGCCCAGCTCGGCGCCTTCTTCCTCGCCGACAACGACGAGGCGGTGATGCGGCTCCGGCTGACCGCGTCGTACGGCTACGTTGCCAGGCACCACGACGTCACGTTCGGCCCCGGTGAAGGACTGGTCGGGCAGGCCGCGCTCTCCCGGCGCACGATCCGGGTCGGCGCTCCGCCGAACGGCAGCCTGACCGTCCGGTCCGGACTCGCCGCCACACCCCCGGCCGACCTGGTGGTGCTGCCCGTCCTCTTCGAGGGCGAACTGCTCGGCGTCATCGAGTTCGCCAGCGTCTCGCCCTTCCTCGACCTCCACCTGTCGTTCCTGGAGCGGCTGGTGCTCACCATCGGCATCGCCGTGAACACCATCCAGGCCAACCGGCGGACCGAGGAACTGCTGTCCCAGTCCCAGCGGCTCGCCCACGAACTCCAGGAACAGTCCGCCGAGCTACAGCGGACCAACGCCGAACTGGAGGACAAGGCACAACTGCTGTCGGAGCAGAAGGGCAACATCGAGACCAAGAACCGGGAGATCGAACTGGCCCGGATCGGTCTGGAGGACAAGGCGCAGCAGTTGGCGCGGGCATCGGCGTACAAGTCGGAGTTCCTGGCCAACATGAGCCACGAGCTGCGTACGCCACTGAACTCGCTGCTGCTGCTGGCCCGGTTGCTGGCGGACAACTCCGAGGACAACCTGACCGAGAAGCAGATCGAGTTCGCCCGCACGATCCACAGTGCCGGCTCCGACCTGCTCTCCCTGATCGACGACATCCTCGACCTGTCGAAGATCGAGGCCGGCCGGATGGACGTCGAGCCGACCGAGGTGCGGTTCTCCGAGATCCGCAGCTACGTCGAACAGGCCTTCGCGCCGCAGGCCGAGGAGCAGGGCCTGGACTTCCAGGTACGGGTATCCAGGGAACTGTCGTCGACACTGGTCACCGACGCCCAGCGACTACAGCAGATTCTCCGCAATCTGCTCTCCAACGCGGTCAAGTTCACCGACAACGGTGCGGTGACCCTGCGGATCGGGCCGGCACCGGAGGGCGCGTTCTTCGACGTGCCGGCGTTGGCCACCGCGCACCAGGTGGTGGCGTTCACCGTCATCGACACCGGAATCGGCATCTCCGACGACAAACTCGGGCTGATCTTCGAGGCGTTCCAGCAGGCCGACGGCACCACCAGCCGGCGGTACGGCGGGACCGGCCTCGGGCTGTCCATCAGCCGGGACCTGGCCCGACTGATCGGCGGCACCATCACCGTGTCGTCGGCACCGGGACAGGGCTCGACGTTCACCCTGTTCGTACCGGACGTACTCGCCCCGGACGCGGTGGTCGCCCCGATGCCGGTGCCGCCACTGCCGTCGAGCCGGGGCGGGCTGGCCACCATGTTGCGGACGCCCGCCGAGCCGGACCACCCGACGACTCCGGCCGCCCGCCAGCTCGACGGCGCCACCGTGCTGATCATCGACGACGACGTCCGGAACGTCTTCGCGTTGACCAGCGCGTTGGAACTGCATGGCATGACCGTGCTCTACTCGGACAACGGAGTGGACGGCGTACGACTGCTTGCGGAGCATCCGGAGGTGGACATCGTGCTGATGGATGCGATGATGCCCGACCAGGACGGATACGAGACGACCCGGGCGATCCGCCGCAATCACCGCTTCACGGACCTGCCGGTGGTGTTCCTGACCGCGAAGGCGATGCCGGGGGACCGCGAGTCCGCGCTCGCGGCCGGGGCGAGCGACTACATCACCAAGCCGGTCGACCTGGACGAGCTGATCGAGTTGATGGCGTCCTGGGTGATCGGCGACGGACGAGAGGTCGACGGGTGACCGCGGCCGCGAGGGGACTATCGGCGTGAGTGAGCTGGCCAAAGCCCTGCTGGTCGACGACCGGCGGGAGAACCTGATGGCGCTCGAGGCGATCCTGCAGGGGTTGCCGGTGCAGGCGGTCGCTGTGGAGAGCGGGGAGGCCGCGCTCAAGCAGCTCCTGGTGGACGACTTCGCGGTCATCCTGCTGGACGCCCAGATGCCGGAGATGGACGGCTTCGAGACGGCGAGCCACATCAAGCGGCGCGAGCGTACCCGGCACGTCCCGATCATCTTCCTCACCGCGGCCGACCGCGATGCCCAGCTCGCGCTGCGGGGCTACGCGGTCGGCGCGGTCGACTACCTGACCAAACCGTTCGATCCATGGGTACTTCGGGCCAAGGTCTCGGTCTTCGTCGAATTGTGGGTGAAAACCCGGCAGCTCGCCGCGCAGTCCGAGCTGGTACGGGAGCGGGACACGCAGTGGCGGTCGATGACCGAGGCCGTGGACGATGCGGTCGCGCTCCTGCGTTCGGACGACCCGGACGGCCGGGATCGCGCGGTGGAGGTGCTCGAGCAGGCCCGCTGGGGTGCGGTCGCCTGACCGACCGCGCCACCGCCCGCTGGGGTGCGGTCGCCTGACCACCCGCGCCGCCGCCCGCCGGGCGGTCAGCCGGTCGACGCGCCGTCCACCGGCTGACGAAGGGTCAGCCGGTCGACTGCTCGTTGCGGATCATCAGCGCCGAGCGGAGCCCGGTGATGTCCAGGACCCTGAGCAGGAAATCGCCGACGTTGGTCAGGACCAGCAGGCTCTGGGCGTGACTGGCCTTGCGGCTGAGCACCACCAGGGTGCCCAGGCCCTGAGAGTCACAGAAGGTGACATCGGTCAGATCGAGCACGATCCGGGTCGGTGCGTCGGCGAGCACCTCGTTGACGACACTGGACAGCCTGGCGGCGGTGAGCATGTCGATCTCGCCGCCGAGGCGGAGGATCACCTCGTCCGGCGTCCGCTGCACACCGATTGTCAGTTCGGCCCGGTTCACCCGATCAGCCTATCGCGATCTAACCGAACCGGCCTGTTGATGCCCGTCTGCCTCGCCGGTTAGCAGGGGACCCTTCTTCTACAGAAAGCGATAAGCGGGGGCCCTTCCTTACATCTGGGAGGGTGACGTGGGCGACCTTGTGAGGGGTGGGTGCCGGGCGGGCAGGTGGCGCTGACAGAATGGCGACACCGTGAGCGAGACGTATTCTGCCGGGCCCGGCCGCTATCCGGCCGACGCACCGGCCTCCCAGGCCCTGTTCGACCGCGCCCGCGCCATCGTGCCGGGCGGGGTGAATTCGCCGGTGCGTGCGTTCCTGGCCGTCGGCGGTACGCCCCGGTTCATGGAGCGCGGCTCCGGGCCGTGGCTTTTCGACGCGGACGGGCGGCGTTACGTCGACCTGGTCTGCTCGTGGGGGCCGCTGATCCTCGGGCACGCCCATCCCGAGGTGGTCGCGGCGGTCCAGGACGCCGCCGCCCGGGGCACCAGTTTCGGCACCCCGACCGAGGGTGAGGTCGAGTTGGCGGCCGAGATCGTCGCCCGGACCCCGGTCGAGCAGGTACGCCTGGTCAACTCGGGCACCGAGGCGACCATGTCGGCCATCCGGCTGGCCCGGGGCTACACCGGCCGCAGCAGGATCGTGAAGTTCGCCGGCTGCTACCACGGGCACGTCGACGCCCTGCTCGCCGCCGCCGGTTCGGGCGTGGCAACGCTCGGTCTGCCCGATTCGCCCGGGGTCACCGGTGCGGCGGCGAGCGAGACAATCGTGCTGCCGTACAACGACGTGGCCGCCGTCGAGGCCATGTTCGCGGCGCAGGGCTCCGAGATCGCCGCGATCATCACCGAGGCCGCCCCCGGAAACATGGGCGTGGTGGCGCCCCGGGACGGTTTCAACGCGGCGCTCGCCAGGATCGCCCACGCGCACGGCGCGCTGTTGATCGTCGACGAGGTGATGACCGGGTTCCGGGTTTCGGCCGGCGGCTGGGCCGGACTCGAACCCGTCGACGCCGATCTCTTCACCTTCGGCAAGGTGATGGGCGGCGGGCTGCCGGCGGCGGCGTTCGGTGGGCGTACGGACATCATGGGTCGGCTCGCGCCGGCCGGTCCGGTCTACCAGGCGGGGACGCTCTCCGGAAATCCGCTCGCCTGTGCCGCCGGGCTGACCACGCTGCGGCTGGCCGACGCGGCGGTGTACCGGAAACTCGACGAAACCGCCGCCACGCTGCGCAGGCTCGCCAGTGACGCGCTGGGCGCCGCCGGGGTGCCGCACCGGTTGTCGTACGCGGGAAACATGTTCTCGGTCTTCTTCACCGACGCGCAGGTGGTCGACTTCGACACCGCGCGGGGCCAGAACGTGGCGGCGTTCCGGGCGTTCTTCCACGCGATGCTGGCCGCCGGGGTGTACCTGCCGCCGAGTGCCTTCGAGTCGTGGTTCGTGTCGACGGCGTTGGACGACGCCGCCTTGGAGCAGATCGCGGCGGCGTTGCCGGTAGCGGCCGAGGCTGCGGCGGCGGCCGGTCACGGGGGGTAGTTGGTTTGGCTACGACGGTCGTTCACGTGCTGCGGCACGGTGAGGTGTACAACCCGGAGAAGATCCTTTACGGTCGGCTGCCCGGTTACCGGCTCTCGGAACTGGGTGTGCAGATGGCGAAGGCGGCGGCGCAGGCGCTCGCCGACCGGAACATCGTGCACGTGGTGGCCAGCCCACTGGAGCGGGCCCAGCAGACGGCGGATCCGATCGCCGCGCAGTTCGGGCTGCCGGTCGGGGTCGACGAGCGGCTGATCGAGAGCGCCAACTGGTTCGAGGGGAAGCGGGTGTCGCCCGGCGACGGCTCGTTCCGCGATCCCCGTAACTGGTGGGTGCTGCGCGATCCGGTCACCCCGTCCTGGGGCGAGGCGTACACGGCGATCGCCGAGCGGATGTTCGCGGCGTTGCACGCGGCCAGGATCGCGGCCGAGGGGCGGGAGGCGATCTGCGTCTCGCACCAGCTTCCGATCTGGACCCTCCGGCGGTACGTCGAACACAAGCGGCTGTGGCACGACCCGCGTAAGCGGCAGTGCGGCCTGGCCAGCCTGACCTCGTTCCACTTCGATGGCGCCAAGATCGTCGGCATCGGTTACACGGAACCGGCCGCGCATCTGGTCGCCATGTCGCCGACCGCCCGGACGGCCAAGGGGGCATGAGATGAGCCGCCCCCGGCGAGCCCGGATCGGCGCCCTGCTCGCGGTCGCCGCGACGCTGGCCCTGGTCGGCTGCTCGGGTGAGGGTGACTGGAAGGACGACTGCACGACGAAGGACGGCGTGATCGAGTGCGCTCCGGAGCATCGCCCGGACGCGCCGAAGGTCGCCGGTGAGCTGCTGTCCGGCGGGAACTACGACCTCGCCCAGGACCGTGGTCAGGTCGTGGTGGTCAACTTCTGGGGTTCCTGGTGCGGGCCGTGCCGGGCCGAGGCCGACGACCTGGAGGCGACCTACCAGGCGACCCGGGAGAAGGGCGTCCGCTTCCTCGGCATCAACATCCAGGACGGGCGGGACAAGGCGAGGGCGTTCGAGAAGGCCTTCAAGGTCACGTACCCGAGTGTCTTCGATCCGCCGAGTCAGTTGGCGCTCGCCTTCGACATTCCGCCGAACTCCATCCCGGCCACCGTCGTGTTGGACCGGAAGGGCCGGATCGCGGTGGTGGTCCGGGCGGCGATCCAACGGCAGACGCTGGAGCCGATCCTCACCCGGGTGGCGGCGGAAGAGTCCGCGCCGGGCGGCGGGCCGAACTGATGGGCCAGACGTTCGCCGACCTCGCCGAGAGCGGGCCGCTGCTGCTGGCCGTCGGCGCGGCGGCGCTCGCCGGCCTGGTGAGCTTCCTGTCCCCGTGCGTGCTTCCGCTGGTGCCCGGCTACCTGTCGTACGTGACCGGGTTGGCCGGCAGCGACCTGGACCAGCGCCGGGGCGACGCGGAACAGGGCGGGACGGCGGTCGACCGGCCCGCCGCGCCGGCAGCCGCTGGCGGCGGGGTGGCGGTGGCCGCCCGGCCGACCCGGACGGCGAGGGCGGTACGCGGTCGGGTGCTCGCCGGCACGCTGCTGTTCATCGCCGGCTTCACCGTCGTCTTCACCCTGACCGCCGTTCTGGTCACCGCCGTCGGTCAGGTGCTGTTCACACAGAAGCGGCCGTTGGAGATCGCGATCGGCATCGTGATCATCGTGTTCGGGCTCTCCTACCTCGGCTGGATCCCCGGCATGCAGCGCGAGGTACGGATCCAGCGGCTGCCGGCGGCCGGACTGCTCGGCGCGCCGGTCTTCGGCGCGGTCTTCGCACTGTCCTGGATTCCCTGCACCGGCCCGACCCTCAGCGCCGTCATCGGGATGGGTACGGCCAGCGGGCGGGCCGACCGGGCCGTCGTGCTGGCCATCGCGTACTGCCTCGGGCTGGGGTTGCCGTTCGTCGTCTTCGGGCTCGGCTTCCATCGGCTGCTCGGAGTGTTCCGGGCGATCCGCCGTAACAGCCGTTGGGTGACCCGGGTCGGCGGCGCGCTGCTTCTCGTGATCGGGCTGGCCCTGGTCACCGGCGGTTGGCAGGACCTCGTCATCTGGTTGCAGAGCACGTTCGGCGCCGGCGGGGTGGGCATCTGATGCCGGCCGTGGACGGGCAGGCCGAGGCCACCGAGGTCGAGAACCCGCCGGGCGACGAGGCGCCGACCCCGCCCCGGGTACGTCGTACTCCGGCGCCGGTGGCGCTGCTGCGCAACTCGTGGCGGCAGCTCACCAGCATGCGTACCGCGCTGATCCTGCTCTTCCTGCTCGCCGTCGCCGCGATCCCGGGATCGGTGCTGCCCCAGCGCAACATCAACATCGAGAACGTCAACGCCTACCAGGCGGAGCATCCCGACCTCTTCCCGGTGCTGGACCGGATCGGCGGCTTCGACGTGTACGCCTCGCCGTGGTTCTCGGCGATCTACGTACTCCTGTTCACCTCGCTGGTCGGCTGCATCGTGCCCCGGCTGCTCGACCACGTACGCGCGCTGCGCACCGCACCTCCGGCGGCGCCGAAGCGGCTGGACCGGCTGCCCCAGCATGCCGTGCTGACCGACCACGACGGCGACCTGGCGGCGATCGCGGCGATGCTCCGCAGGCGGCGCTGGCGGGTGGCGGTGCGGGACGACACCGTGTCGGCCGAGAAGGGTTTCCTCAAGGAGACCGGCAACCTGCTGTTCCACCTCTCGCTGATCGGCGTGCTGGTCGGCATCGGGCTCGGCTCGTGGTACGGCTGGCACGGCAACCGGTTGCTGGTCGCCGGCCAGGACAACGCCTTCTGCAACACCCTCCAGCAGTACAGCGAGTCCCGGCTCGGGCACCGGGTGGACGGCAGCGACCTGCCGCCGTTCTGCCTGGAGCTGACCGACTTCAAGGCCCGGTTCCTGTCGACCGGGCAGCCGGCGTCGTTCCGGGCGGAGACGATGGTGGCGGAGGGTGACCGGGCGCCGTACCGGGCGAGCTTCTCGGTCAACGACCCGCTGCGGCTGAACGACGGTGCCAGCGTCTACCTGCTCGGGCACGGCTACGCGCCGATCATCCGCTACACCGACCGGTCCGGGGAGGTGCAGGTCAGCGACGAGGCGTTCCTCACCATCGACGGCAACCTGACCAGCGAGGGAGTGGCGATCTTTCCGGACGTCAACCTCGATCCGGTGACCGGTGCGCGCAATCCCCAGCTTCAGGTCGCCTTCGAGGGTCTCTACCTGCCGACCGCCCCGGACGCGCCGCCGTACGCCCGCTCCGAGTACCCGGCGGAGCGGTCGCCGGCGGTGATGCTGTTCGCGTACCGGGGGAACCTCGGGATGGACGCGGGGATCTCGGGTTCGGTCTACCGGCTCGACCAGCGTCAGGTCGACAACGGAAAGCTCACCCGGCTCGGCGAGGGCAAGCTGCTGCGGCCCGGTGAGAAGTGGACCCTCGACGACGGTACGACTGTCGAGTTCCTCGGCACCCGGCAGTACATCACCCTCTCGGTCCGGTACGACCCCGGCGAGCGGGTCGTGCTGGTCAGCTCGGTGGTGTTGCTCGCCGGCCTGATGCTGTCCCTGTTCGGCCGGCGGCGGCGGGTGTGGTTCCGGGTCGGTTCGGCACCGGGCGAGACGTCCACGACAGAACGTAGTAGTTTGGTGGAGGTGGGCGGATTGCCGCGCGCCGAGTACTCGGGATTCTCCGACGAGTTCGACAAACTCGTCGCCGCGACGCGGCCCGGCGGGGCGCGACAGGTCGGGGCGACGGAAGAGGGGACCGACTGATGGCCGCGCTGTCCGACCAACTCCTTGTGGTCGCGATCCTGGGGTATCTGCTGGCGATGATCGGCCACGCCGCCGAGTACGCCTTCGGCACCCGGAGCGTGGTCGGCCGGGCGGCGATCCGGCCGGCACGCGAGCTGGCGCTGGTCGGAGCCGGTGGGGGCGGCGGATCCGAGCCGGTGGTCGGCACCAAACTGGACGCCGCCGACGTGGTGGCACCGGCCGGTGCCGAGCCGGGCTTCGGCGCGGTCGGGCCGGGTTTCGGCGCCGCCGGACCTGCCTCCGGTGCGGACGGGCCGAAGTTGACCCGGGCGCTGCTGGCCGGGCGGATCGCGGCGGCGTTGACCGTGATCGCGGCCGTCGTGCATCTCGGCGTGGTGGTCACCCGTGGTGTGGCTGCCGAGCGCATGCCGTGGGGCAACATGTACGAGTACCTGCTCACGGTCACCCTCGTCGGGGTGGTCGGCTGGTTGTGGCTGCTGTACCGGCGCCCCGCACTCCGGCACCTGGGACTCTTCGTGACGCTGGCCATGGTGCTCCTGCTGGCCGTCGCCGGGCTGGTGCTGTACGTGCCGATCGTGCCGCTGGTGCCGGCGCTCGACTCGTACTGGTTCGTCGTGCACGTGGCGACGATCGCGACCTCGTCCGGCATCCTGCTGCTGGGTGCCGTACCGGCGGTGATGTACCTGATCCGGAACGGGTACGACCAGGGCAAGCGGAGTTTTCCGTACACCCTGGGCGCCCGGGTGCCGGCCGCTGCCAGTCTGGAACGGTTGACCTTCCGGCTGCACGCCTTCGCGTTCCCGATCTTCACCTTCGCTGTGATGGCCGGCGCGGTCTGGGCGGAGGCGGCCTGGGGACGGTACTGGGGCTGGGACCCGAAGGAGATCTGGGCCTTCATCTCCTGGGTGGTCTACGCCGGTTACCTGCACGCGAGGGCGACGCCCAGCGTCAAGCGCCCGGTGGCGACCTGGATCGCCGTACTCGGCTTCCTGACCATGCAGATGAACCTGTACGGCGTGAACATCTTCTTCGAGGGCCTGCACTCGTACGGCGGGCTTGACTGACACGTCGGACGCGATCCTTCTGTCAGTCTTGACTTATATAAGTCACGCGTGAAAGATCTCCCTGTGCGTGGTTGTCCACGCGCATCTCGCACTCGCACCCGGGAGAGGAGTCGCGCGACGTGTCCGTCACCGCGTCCCAGAAGGTCACCACGTTCCTGATGTTCGAGGGCAGCGCCGAGGAGGCGATGACCTTCTACACCTCGCTGTTCGACGACGCCGAGGTGCTCGCCGTCGACCGGTACGGCCCTGACGAGTCCGGAACCGAGGGCTCGGTACGGCATGCGACCTTCGCCATCGCCGGCCAGCAGTTCATGTGCATCGACAGCAACGTGCAGCACCAGTTCGGCTTCACCCCGGCGATCTCGCTCTGGGTCCAGTGCGAGACCGAGGAGGAGATCGACCGGCTGTACGCGGCCCTCGTCGAGAAGGGCGCGCCGCTGATGCCGCTCGGCTCGTACGGCTTCAGCGCCAAGTTCGGCTGGGTCAACGACCGGTTCGGCGTCTCCTGGCAGCTCACCCTGCCGGCGGAGGCGCCCCCGGCACCGTAGCGCCCGCCGTCCCCGGCCGCGCTTGACCGCATTGGCAAACTTGCGGGCGAGAGCACCCACCAGCGGTACGGGAGGACGCGGATGCGCAGGTTCAGCAGGACGGCCACGCTCTTGATCGGACTCGGTGTGGGGGTCGGGGCCGGGCCGTACCTCGGTTCGGGCGCGGTCTGGGTGGCCGGCGTCGGAATCGTTCTGGGGCTTGGGTTGCTGCTGGTCGGCACACCGGAGCCACCCACCCTCGGTGCCGGGCAGCCGGACCCGCCGTCCAGGGTGGATCGGCGGCCCAGGGAGCACCTGGCCGGACTGGGTGAACGGGTCCAGCAGATTCTGCGGTTGGCCGAGGAGCAGGCCGAGGACCACCGTGCGGAAGGTCGGCGGGAGGCCGAGCGGCTGGTTTCCGAGGCTCGGGCCGAGGCCGACGCCATCCTGGACCGGCGGCCGGAGTCGACCGACGCACTTCGTCACCTGCGCGCACAGTCCTCTCGGGTGACGGACCAGACGGAGTCGACCTCCGGCCCGATCGGGTAGCGGCGGGGCCGGTCAGGGCTGGCGGAACGCCACCGCCAGGAGGTCGTCGATCAGAGCGTGGAGATCGCCCTCGCCCCACGGGTTGACCGCGACGGTCAGTTGGCGGGTGCCGTCCTCGGTGCTCCACGAGGCGGCTTCGTACCCGAAGATCTCACCTCCGTGCCCCCACACCGTCGTGCCGGTGGCCAACCGCCTGGTCTGTAGGCCGAGGCCGTAGTCGGCCCTGGCACCGGTGCTCCACGAGGTCTTCATCTGGGCGAGTTGTGCCGGACGCAGCAGCCGTCCGGTCAGCAGGGCGCGGTAGAAGCGGTTGAGGTCCGCGGCGCTGGTGAGCAGTTCTCCGGAGGCCCCGGCAGCCGACGGGTTGAACGCCGTGATGTCCACCGGTTGGTAGGTTCCGTCGCGCTGGACCGGCAGGTAGCCGTGCGAGTGGGGCCCGGCGATGTACGGATGGATGCCGGGGAGTTCGGTGCCAGCCAACCCGAGCGGGCGCAGGATCCGGCGCTGGACCTCGGTGGCGTAGTGGTTGCCGGTAACCCGCTCGATGACGAGTGCGAGCAGGATGTAGTTGGTGTTGGAGTATCGGTAGCTGGTTCCCGGCTCGAACAGTGGGGGCGTACCGGTGATGAACGCCAGGAGTTCGTGCGGCGTCCAGGTCCGGTACCGCGTGGCGAGGATCCCCTCGACCGTCCCGTAGAGCTGGCGGAACTGGGCCGTCCTGGTGTAATCGACGATTCCGCTGGTGTGTTGCAGCAGGTGGTGCAGGGTGATCCGGTCCCCGCCGGAAACGACTCCGGGCAGCCACCGCTCGATCGGGTCACCGAGGGCCAGTCGCCGTTCACC
This sequence comes from Plantactinospora alkalitolerans, assembly GCF_015690345.1. GTDB lineage: Bacteria > Actinomycetota > Actinomycetes > Mycobacteriales > Micromonosporaceae > Plantactinospora > Plantactinospora alkalitolerans. The sequence goes on from NZ_JADPUN010000077.1 coordinate 12,434, forward strand.
GGCCAGTTGGAGCAGTACGGTCGCCACGAACGACTTGGTGATGCTGCCCGCCCGGAACCGTCCGTCGACCCGTACCGGCCGGGTGGTGCCGAGTTCGGCGGCGCCGCTGCTGCCGCGCCACACCCGTGCTGAGTGCCGTACCTCGGCCAGCACGCCGGACGCCGCTCCGGCCGCGATGCCGTCGAGGGCGGTCTGAAGTGCTACGGGGTCGGGTCCCGTGCGCGGTCGTGCGGTGCGACGTGCCGCCGCTGCGGGGGTACCGGTGGCGGTGCCGACGGTCAGCGCGAGCGCCCCGGCCGCGCCGGCCCTGAGGATGGTTCGACGTGCGGTCATCAGTGTCCTTCTTTGGTGGAGGAGCGGGAAGGCGAGAGGTGGGCGTGCGACGGATCGACGCCGTGGCGTAGGAACAATGTACTAGCTAACTAGCAATATAGCGATAGTGGTTCCGTGGCGGGAAGAGATGTCGCCCGGCAAGCGACTTAGAAGTACGATTCTTAGAAGTACACCTCTAACTAGGGGGCCGAGTGGTGGAGCCGCGGAAACCGGCGGGGATCTTCGACCGGGACGTCGAGTGGGCGGATCTTGCCCGGTTCGCCACCGACGACCGTCCCGGCGCCACCCTGGGCGTTGTCACCGGGCGCCGACGGCAGGGCAAGACCCTGCTGCTGTACGAACTCGCCCGCGCCACCGGCGGGTTCTACTTCGGCGCCACCGAGGCCACCCCGACCGATTCGCTGCGTCGGCTCGGAGCGGCGCTCGGGCAGCACACCGGCGCCCCCGGGCCGGTCGAACTGCCCGACTGGGAGCACGCCGTCGACGCGCTCCTCGCCGTGGGCCGGGCCGGCCCGACCACCGTCGTACTCGACGAGTTTCCGTACCTGGCCCGAGCCAGCCGGGACCTGCCCTCGGTGATCCAGCACGCCCTGACACCAGGCCGTGCCGAGCGCGTCGAGTCCCGTACCCGGATCCTGTTGTGCGGGTCGGCGCTCTCCTTCATGGGCGGCCTGCTCGCCGGATCGGCGCCGCTGCGCGGGCGGGCCAGCCTGGAGCTGCCGGTCCAGCCGCTGGACTTCCGCAGCGCCGCGCAGTTCTGGGGGATCACCGACCCGGCGCTCGCGGCGCGGGTCTACGCGATCGTCGGCGGCACCCCCGCCTACCGCCGGGAGTACGTCTCCGACGACGCGCCCGCAGACCTGGCCGACTTCGACGACTGGGTGGTACGGGCGGTCCTCAACCCGGCCAGGCCGCTCTTTCGCGAGGCCCGCTACCTCCTCGCCGAGGACCCGGACCTGCGGGAGACCGCGCTCTACCACTCGGTGCTGGCCGCCGTGGCCGAAGGCAACGCGACCCGGGGCGGGATCGCCGGCTACATCGGACGCAAGGCCACCGACCTGCAACACCCGCTGACAGTGCTGGAAGACGTCGGCCTGCTCGTCCGGGCACCCGATTCGTTCCGCACCGGCCGGAGCAGCTTCCGGATCACCGAGCCACTGGTGACGTTCTACCAGGCGGTCATGCGGCCGGCCTGGACCGCGCTGGAGCAGCGTCGGGGCGCGGACGTCTGGCGCCGCTCGCAACGCCGGTACGCCAGCGCCGTCCTCGGCCCCCGCTTCGAGGAACTGGTCCGGGAGTGGGCGCTGCGGTTCGCGGCACCGGGAACCTTCGGCGGTCCGGTCGCCGAGGCGAATTCCGGCGTGCTGACCGACCCGGTGCGTCGGACGAGACACGAACTCGACCTCGTCGCACTCGGTGAGCCGCCGATCGGCGACGGTCCCCGTCCGTTGCTGGCCATCGGCGAGGTGAAGTGGGGACGCCGGCTCGGCGAGCCGGATCTCGACCGGCTGGACCGGATTCGCGAGGTGCTGTGGGGCCGGCCCGGCTTCGACACCGGGGATGTTCGGCTGCTGCTGGCCAGCGCCGAGGGCTTCACCGAGCGGCTCACCACGGTCGCGGCCGGGCGGCCGGACGTCGTCCTGGTCGATCTGCCCCGGCTCTACGCCGGCGAGTGACGGCGGCGGCACCGCTTGGCTGGTGCCTCGTCAGCGTGGTCGCCCGACCAGGGCTGGTGGGCGTCGCCCCTGCTCGGGGGCGATCGGTCACAGGGCCTTCGGCAGGCCGAACACGGGGAACAGATCCGGCTCGAAGGCCGTGATCTCAACGATCTTGCCGTCGGCGATCCGGAGCACCTCCAGCACCTGCGGGCGGAAAGCGGTGTCACCCGGACGGCGTACGTAGTGGGCCGCCGCCGGCTGCCGATTGGCCCGGGTCGGCACGCTGCGCCACTGGCCGAGGTAGGCCGGCGAGCCCGGGTCGAGCACGTCGCGCAGACTGGCCAGGAAGGAGGACCGACCCCACCAGGCCGGGTCGGGCATTCCCGGCACGCACGGCACCGACATCGGCATGGTGATCCGGATGTCCTCCCGCAGCAGTTGGGCCAACGCACCGGTGTCGGCGCGCTCCAGCACCCCCATGTAACGCTGCAGCAGCGCACGTTCCTCGTTGGTCGGATCCGCTGCGGGCGCCCACTCGATCCGGTGCGGTGGCAGGTGGTCCTTGAGGTTGGCCCGGGCCCGTTGCAGGGCACTGTTGGCCGAGGCGACGCTGACCTCCAGCACCTCGGCCGCGTCGGCGGCGGGCCAGCCGAGGACGTCGCGCAGGATGAGCACCGCCCGCTGGCGTGGTGGCAGATGCTGGATCGCGACCAGGAACGCCAGCTCGATGGTCTCCTTGGCCACCACCGCCGCGGCGGGCTCCGCGTCGGCTGGCGCGGTCGGCTCGAGCAACCGGTCCGGATAGGGCTGCAGCCAGTACACCTCGTCGGGTGTGCCGAGACGGGCGCTGCCCTCCGGCAGCAGTGGGCTGCGGCCCGCGCGGGGCTGCCGGGGATGGCGGCTGAGGAAGTCCAGGCAGGCGTTCGTCGCGATCCGGTAGAGCCAGGCGCGGAACGTGGACCGGGCCTCGAACGTGTCCCGTTTGCGCCAGGCGCGAAGGAAGGTCTCCTGGACCTGGTCCTCGGCGTCCTCGAAGGACCCGAGCATCCGGTAGCAGTGGACCTGCAGCTCACGGCGGTGAGTCTCGACCAGACGGCCGAAGGTCGCCTCGTCGAGGGGTGCAGAAGGGCGTGCCTCGAACTGGATTGGGTTGACCTTGACACGGCTCACGGATCGTGTCCCGCTTCCGACAGCTACTGCTGGATGACGGTCGGCCAGCACCGTAGCACGGCTTACGGTGCCGCTCAGCTCACCTTTCTTCACGTCGGGACCGGCCATCACCCCGCACCACACGCCAAGGTGTGCGGCCGGCACCGGGTGACCGTGTCGCTGGCCGCGCAGCCCGGATGGACGGCCAGTCCGGGTGGCGACCGCCGCGGCGGCCCGGGCCACGTACGTCCGGCAGGCCCATCGGCCGCCCCGGGCACCGCGGCGGATGCCCGGAGCGGCGGCGATGCGATGGCCAGGTGGTGCGTCAGTGCACCGGCTGCGCCGAGCCGACGGCGTCCCGGTCCGGCTCCGCCTCCTTCGGGGGCATGCCCGGCATCGGCATGTCGCCGAGCGACGGCACGTGCCGCAGCCCGACGAACGCCACCACGGCCAGGGCGACGAAGACGAAGACGCAGCACAGCGCGACAGTGTTCAGGCCCGTGGTGAACGCCTCCCGGGCTGAGTCGAGCAGCGTAGCCGCGGGCGGGCCGTCGACCTGCTTGACCACTGCCGTGGCACCCGCGATGCTCTCCCCGGCGGTGGTCGCCGCGTCAGCCGGTACCTCGCCCGGGACGCTGACCCGACCCCGGTACGTCGCGGTGCCGATGAGGCCGAGGATGGCCACACCCAAGGCGACGCCCAACTCGCCGACGGCCGACGAGAGCGACCCGGCGGCACCGGCCTTCTCCGGCGGCGTCGAGGACATCACCAGGAACGGAGTCATCGGGCCGACGGCGGCGCCACCGACGTAGACGATCCCCAGACCGACCAGCAGGGTGGTCAACCCGGCGGTGCTCTCCACCTGGGTCAGCACCACCATTCCGACCGCCGCGATCAGGGAAGCGCCGGTGAGCACGTACGCGGGACGGACCTTGCGGGTGATCGCCGGCGCCAGGTTGCCGACGACGATCATCACGACGGACGGGATCAGCAGGAGGGTGCCGACCCGCACCGGGCTGAGTCCCTCGACCATCTGCAGGTAGAGGCTGCCCATCAGACCGGCGCCGCCCATCACGAAGGCGATCATCAGGGCCATTGTCAGGGCCGTCGAGAGCGCACGGATCTTGAACAGGCTCAGGTCCAGCAGCGGGTGGGCCAGCTGGGCCTGCCGGCGCAGGAAGACAACGAGGAAGACCAGCCCCGCCACGAGGGCGATCAGCGGCACCGGCGCCCAGCCGTTGCGCGTCAACTCCTTGAGGCCGTAGACGAACGGCAGGATGGCCAGCAGCGACAACGCCACGCTGAACAGGTCCAGACGGCCCGCGGTCGGGTCCTTCGACTCGGGGATCAGCGCCGGGCCGGCGAGCAGCAGCAGACCCATGACCGGGACGGCGAGCAGGAACACCGAGCCCCACCAGAACGCGCCCAGCATCAGACCGCCGACCACCGGGCCGAGCACCACACCGGCCATCAGGGACGTGCCCCAGACGCCCATCGCGGCGCCCATCTGCTTCGGGTCCTTGAACATGGTCCGTAGCAGCGCGAGGATCGACGGAATCAACGTCGCGCCAGCCACACCGAGCAGGGCGCGGGCGACGATCAGGACGATCGTGGAGGTCGCGAACGCCGCCAGCAGCGACGCCCCGAGAAAGGCCGCGCCGCCGAACAGCAGGACCTTCTTCCGACCGATCCGGTCGCCCAGCGTCCCCATGGTGACCAGGAAGCCGGCGATCAGAAATCCGTATATGTCGGAGATCCACAACTGCTCGGTGCTGCTCGGCCCCAGGTCCACGGTGACGTGTGGCAACGTCAGGAACATCACGTTGAGATCCACCGTCGTCAACATGGTGGGCAGGCACATCACGGCCAGGCCGAGCCACTCCCGCCAGGTGGCCCGAGGAGCCACGGCCGGGGCGGCGGCTGCGCCCGCCCGCCCGTCGACTGTAGTCATGCTCTTGGTCCTCTCAATCTCGGCCGCGCTGTCCCGCGGTTCACTGTTGAGACGGCAGGGTCCCGAGAAAGTCATCGGATTCCTGATGAGTTCTGACGATCGCCCGGGCGGCGCTAGCGGCGCTCGTGTCGGCCCGGGGTGTGTCCGAAGGTACGCCGGAAGACGTCGATGAAGGCGCTGGCGGACGACCATCCACATTGGTGCGCCACGGCGGTCACCGGGACATCCTCGGCCAGCATCACCAACGCGCGGTGTAGCCGCAGTTGGGTGCGCCACTGCGGAAAGGTCATGCCGAGGTCGGCCCGGAACAGTCGGGACAGCGTACGGTCACTTCCGCCGACCTGCCGGCCGAGAGCGGCCAGGGTGCGGTTGTCGGCCGGGTCGGCGTACAGGATCGTGCAGAGTGCCCGCAACCGGGGCTCGGTGGGGGCGGGCAGGTGGACGGGTTGCTGAGGCGAGGCCCGCAACTGGTCGAGGAGAACGGCCCGCAGGCGCCCACGCGCCGGGTCGACGTCCTGTGGAACGCGGGTGTAGGCGAGGATCAGCTCGCGTAGCAGCGGCCCGACCGCCAGGACCGTCGGCTCCGTCAGGTCGAGCGGGTTGTCGGTCGCCGGCAGGCCGACCAGGTGCAGTTCGACGTCGCCGTAGGCCTGGTGGGCGTGGCTGGTGCCGGCGGGCACCCAGATGGCGCGGGTGGCGGGCACCACCCAGGCACCCGCGTCGGTGGTGATGGCGAGTACGCCACGAGCGGCGTAGACGATTTGGTGGTCGTCGTGGCGGTGCGCGTCGATGGCAGACCCGGAGGCCAGCCGCTGGGCGCGGGTCGGCGCTACCGGCCGGTGGCGGGTATTCGTCATTGATTGGCAGTTTATCGGAAGTCAGACAGCCCACCGGACGGCGAGCATGGCGGCGTGCGGAGAAACAGAACGATCATCCTGCTGTCCGTCGGGCACGCCTGCGTGGACGTCTACCAGGGCGCCGTGGCGTCGCTCGTACCGTTCTTCATCGCCGAACGTGCCTACACCTACGCGACGGTCTCCGGCGTGGTGCTCGCCGCGTCGCTGCTCTCCTCGGTGGCGCAACCGCTGTTCGGAGCGCTGACGGACCGGTGGGCGTTGCCCTGGCTGTTGCCGCTGAGCACGATCCTGGGCGGGTTGGGGATCGCGTGCAGCGGGATCACCGGTTCGTACCCGCTGACGCTGGCGTTCGTGGCGGTGTCCGGGATCGGCGTCGCGGCGTACCATCCCGAGTCCGCCCGGATCGCGCGGATCGCCAGCGGCGGAAGTCACGCCAGGATGGGCTGGTTCTCCCTCGGCGGCAACCTCGGCTTCGCCGCCGCGCCCATCCTGGTCACCGCCGTGGTCGCCACCGGTGGTCTGCGGCTCACACCGCTGCTCGTGCTGCCGGCCCTCGCCGGCAGCGTGCTGTGCCTGCCCGTCCTCCGCGTACTGCACCGGACCACGGGGAGCGGCTCCGGTACCACCGTGCCGTCCGGGACCGACGACAGGGCCTCGTTCGGCAAGCTGTCCCTGGCCGTGGTCTGCCGCTCCGTCGCGTTCACCGGTCTGAGTACGTTTCTGGCGCTCTACGCGCCGCAGCGCACCGGGGGAGGTACCTCGGCGGGGACGGCGGCGCTGTTCGTGCTCTATCTCGGTGGGGCGGTGGGCACGGTGCTGGGTGGCAGCCTGGCCGGCCGCTGGGACCGGGTCACCGTCGTGCGCTGGTCGTACCTGGTGACGGTCGGTGCCGTCGCGGGGATCGTGTTCGTACCCGGCCCGGGGTTCTACCTGTTCGTGGCGCTCACCTCGGCCGGGCTCTACATCCCGTTCTCGCTCCAGATCACTCTCGGCCAGGACTACCTTCCGACCCGCGTCGGCACCGCGAGCGGCATCACCCTGGGCCTGACCGTCAGCATCGGTGGCCTGGTCAGCCCGCTCATCGGCCACGTCGCCGACGTGGCCTCCCTCCAGGTGGCCCTCGCCCCGTTGATCCTGATGCCCGCGGTGAGCTGGCTGCTGTTCCGGACACTTCCGGAGCCAGCCGGGCCGACCCCGGTCTTGCCGTTGACAAGATGACCGTCGCGATGTCATCTTGACGTCGACAAGTTTTGTGTTGCCCTACTCCCGGGAGAACCCTGATGTCATCCGCGACCCAGAGCACCGCCGCCGTCCTGCTGATCACCGTCTCGACGATCGCGTTCGGCGGGTTGTCCCTGCTGATGAACCTGGTTCGGCGGATTCCCGGCTACCTGGACAATCCGGTACGCCGGGCCCTGTGGACCGCCGGGCACGCCCACGCCGGTGTGCTGGTGCTGTTCGCCCTCGTCGCGCTGCTCTACCTGGACCGGTCCGACTACGGCGACGGCATGCTGACGCTGATCCGTACCCTGCTGGTCGCCCCGCCGATCCTGATGCCGCTCGGCTTCTTCCTGTCCGTGGTCCGGCCCACCGACACCCGGCCCAACAAGCTGATCTGGCTGGTGGCGGTCGGCGGGGCCAGCCTGGTCGCCGGCACCCTGCTGCTCGGCGTCGGACTGCTCTGAGAACGCGCCAGAGCGGGAGCCCGGTCACGCCGGGGGACCCAGCCGTGCCGCCCGGACCGGCGGTGCGACAGACTAGCGCCATGGCGGCTCGTGGCTTTCCGTACCAGGATCTCCGGGAGTTTCTGACCGCGCTCGAAGGCGCCGGAGAGTTGCGGCGGGTAGGCGTACCGGTCGATCCGACGTTGGAGATCAGCGAGGTGACCACCCGGACGGTTCGGGCGAACGGGCCGGCGCTGCTCTTCGAGCGACCCACCCGGGGCGAGATGCCCATCGCGATCAACCTGTTCGGCACCGAGCGCCGGATGGCGATGGCGCTCGGCGTGGACCGGCTGGACGAGATCGGTGAGCGGATCGGGGCGCTGGTCAAGCCCGAGCTGCCGGTCGGCTGGTCCGGCATCCGGGAGGGCCTCGGCAAGGTCATGCAGCTCAAGTCCGTACCGCCGAAGAAGGTGAGGACGGCGCCCTGCCAGCAGGTGATCTACCGGGGCGCCGACGTCGACCTGAACCGGCTGCCCGGTCTGCAGGTATGGCCCGGCGACGGCGGGATCTTCCACAACTACGGACTGACCCACACCAAGCATCCGGAGACCGGCAAGCGCAACCTCGGCCTGTACCGGTTGCAGCAGCACTCGGCCAACAGCCTCGGCATGCACTGGCAGATCCACAAGGACTCCACCGCCCACCACGCGGTCGCGGAGCGCCTCGGCCAGCGGCTGCCGGTGGCGATCGCGATCGGCTGCGACCCGGTGGTCAGCTACGCCGCCTCGGCGCCGCTGCCCGGCGACATCGACGAATACCTGTTCGCCGGGTTCCTGCGCGGCGAGCGGGTCGAGATGGTCGACTGCCTCACCGTGCCGTTGCAGGTGCCGGCGCACGCGCAGATCGTGCTGGAGGGCTACCTCGAGCCCGGCGAACGGCTGCCCGAGGGCCCGTTCGGCGACCACACCGGCTTCTACACCCCGGTCGAACCGTTCCCGGTGCTGCACATCGAGGCCATGACCACCCAGCGGGACCCGGTCTACCACTCGATCATCACCTCGAAGCCGCCGCAGGAGGACCACGGCCTGGGCAAGGCCACCGAGCGGATCTTCCAGCCACTGCTCAAGCTGATGATCCCGGACATCGTCGACTACGACCTGCCGGCGGCCGGGGTCTTCCACAACTGCGCGATCATCTCGATCCGCAAGCGCTACCCGAAACACGCCCAGAAGGTGATGAACGCGATCTGGGGCGCCCACCTGATGTCGCTGACCAAGCTGATCGTGGTCGTCGACTCCGACTGCGACGTGCACGACTACGCCGAGGTGGCCTGGCGGGCCTTCGGAAACGTCGACTACGCCCGGGACCTGCTGCTCACCGAGGGGCCGGTGGACCACCTCGACCACTCGTCGTACCAGCAGTTCTGGGGCGGCAAGGCCGGCGTGGACGCGACCCGCAAGTTGCCGGGCGAGGGCTACACCCGAGGCTGGCCGGAGGAGATGACGATGTCACCGGAGATCCGCTCCCTGGTGGACAAGCGGTGGACGGAGTACGGCATCTCGTGAGTACCGTTGCGCAGTCGCCGGGGCGGGTCAGATCCTTCCTCCGGCTGGTGGCGATCGAACACTCGGTCTTCGCGCTGCCGTTCGCCTACCTGTCGGCGCTGACCGCCATGGAACGGCACGGCGGGCGGGTGCGCTGGCTCGACCTGCTGCTGATCACCATCGCCATGGTCGGTGCCCGTACCTTCGCGATGGCGGCGAACCGGATCATCGACCGGCGGATCGACGCCCGCAATCCGCGTACCGCCAAACGGGAGTTGGTCACCGGGGCGGTGAGCGTGCGGACGGCCTGGACCGGCGCGGCCGTCGCGCTGGTCGTCTTCCTCGCCGCCGCGGCGGCGCTCAACCCGCTCTGCCTCGCGCTCGCCCCGCTCGCCGCGGTGCCGCTGGTGGTCTACCCGTACGCCAAGCGGTTCACCGACTGGCCGCACGCGATCCTGGCGCTGGCCCAGGCGGTCGGCCCGGTCGGTGCCTGGGTCGCGGTGACCGGCACCTTCGCCGGCTCCGGCCCGGCCTGGCTGCTCGGCGCGGCGGTCGGACTGTGGATCGGCGGCTTCGACCTGATCTACGCCTGTCAGGACAGCGAGGTCGACCAGCGGATCGGAGTACGCAGCGTGCCCGCCCGGTACGGCCGCCGGTTCGCGCTCCACGCCTCGACCGTGGCGCACGTGGTGACGTTCGGCCTGTTCCTGTGGTTCGGTGCGCTGGTAGGGCTCGGCTGGCCGTGGTGGGTGGGACTGGCCCTGACCGCCGTCGCCTTCGGCTACCAGCACGTGGTGGTGACACCGACCGACCTGTCCCGGGTCAACCGGGCGTTCTTCACCGCCAACGGGTTCGTCGGGATCGCGCTCTTCGTCTTCGCCCTGCTCGACCTCGTGGTCCGGTTCCACCTCGGGGCTTAGGCGCTGCCGGGAAGCTTCTCCGCCCGGACCACCGCCCCGGGCGGCGGGGTGGCCCGCAGCGTGGCCCGGTAGCGGCCGCTCTCCATGGACCAGTCCATCGTGCCGCGCACCGAGTTGGCCACGCCCGCCAGGTATTCGCGCAGCGGGCCGTCGAGCGCCGGCCCGAACGACGGCACCGCGTCCCGTAACTCGACGAATCGCCGCATGCTCCCCTGCCACCGCCGGACCACCACCGGGATCGCCTCCTCGACCGGGATCCCGTTCTCCCGGGCCACCGCCAGCACCAGGTTGTGGCCGCCCGAGGTGGCCGCGTCCCGGTCCAACGACAGCAGGTCGTTGAACCAGGAGAGCAGGTCGTTGGCGGTGGCGGCGACCTCGCGTACCGCCGGATGGTGGTAGACGGCGTCCGGCACCGGCCGCCCGGTGGCGAACTCGATCAGAGCGTACGAGACGTAGGCCGCCGACGTCGCCCGGCGCAGCGCGACGTACTCGGCCACGGTGGGCAGCCGCCCGGTCGCCTTGTTGGTGGCCTCGACGACCACGCCGCGGAGATGGTGGGCCACCGCGTCGACGAAGCGGTCCCGCCAGGGGGCCGCCATCCGGTGGTAGGGGATCTGCCAGGCATCGGCGAGCATTCGACGGAGCGGCCCGTCGAACACCTCGGGCCGGGGCGCCGGCTGGTTCGCCGAGCGGGTGGCCGGTGGCGACGTCAGCCGGGCCGCCGGCCGGTTCGGAGACCGCGTCCCCGGGATGGCCGGCGGCTGGTGCGCGGACCGGGTACCCGCCGCGGTGACCGGTTGGGTTCTCAGCAGCCGCAGCACACCGTCACAGAGCGCGGCCACCTCGGCCGGTCGGGGCCGCCGGGCCGCGTCGCAGGCGTCGTCGAGCAGGAAGAACCAGGTGAACAGCGCGGCGAGTACCTGGAGGTCGGCCTCGGTGGCGTCGGGATACAGCCGGCCGGCGTACCGGGCGACACCGCCCCGGGCGAGCCGGACCCGCGCCTCGGGGTCGAGCGGCCCACCGACCCGTTCCGCCCAGTCGCCCAGCCAGTCCTGCACCTCGTCCGCGTACGGGCAGATGCGTGCGGGAATCGGACACCGCAACTCGTCCACCCACGCGTCATCCCCGTACATGTCCGTCCTCCCTCGGTCCCGCACCACGGACGTACACGAGCAGCATTTCACCTTTCGAGGTCTTTGTGATCGCCGTCGCCCTCGTCCCATCTCGCACCACCTGATGATCCGGTCCACCGGCTGGAGCCCCGGCGCGGCGACCGGTCAGGCCGCCGCGCGGCCGTCGTCCGGGGGCGGCCGGACTCTCGACGGGCGGTTGCGGCAGGCTGGGGGGCATGAGAAGGCCGTGGGTGGTCGGTGTCTCCGGAGCGTCGGGTACGCCGTACCCGGCCGCCGTGCTCGGCGGGCTGCTGGACGCGGGGGCGCCGGTGGACCTCGTCGTCTCGCGAGCGGCCCGGCTGACGATCCTCGACGAGACCGGTCGTCCCTTCCGGGACGCGCACTGGCGGGAGGACCTGTCCGGGTGGTTGCAGCGGGACCTGGCCGACGCGGACGTGACGTACTGGCCGGCCGGAGATCTCGCGGCGGGACCGAGCAGCGGTTCGTATCCGGCCCTCGGCATGGTCGTGGTGCCGGCGAGCACGGCGGCCTGCGCCGGCATCGCGATCGGACTCTCGAAGGACCTGCTGCAACGGGCGGCCGAGGTCAACCTGAAGGAGCGGCGTCCGGTGGTGGTGGTGCCCAGGGAAACGCCGGTCACCCGGAGTCACCTGGAGCACCTGATCGCCCTGCACGACGCCGGGGCGGTGGTGCTGCCGGCGAGTCCCGGCTTCTACGGCGCCGGCGCCTCCGCCTCGGCCCGCCAACTCGTCGACTTCGTCGCCGGTAAGGTGCTGGACGCGCTCGGCGTGCCGCATTCCCTCTTCCAGCGCTGGTCCGGCGAACTGGGTGCGGCCCGGGGATGACCCCCGAGCACGCCCAGCGGCGTCCGGCTGGTCCCCCCGGGATCACGCCCAGCGGCGACCGGCCGTTCCGTCCGGTCAGCCCCCCGCCGAAGCCGGCCGGCTTGTCGGTTAGGACCAGCCGGCCGGTTCTGCCGGGATCAGTGCAGGCCGACGTTGCCGGCGCTGGCCGGGCCGGGACCACTCGGGGTGGCCGGGCCCGCGTTCCGCGGACGGTTTGCGATGCCCTCGTCGACCTCGTCGAGCATGCCCTCACCCTCCAGCAGCGCACGTACCTCCGACTCGCGGAAGCGGCGATGCCCGCCGGGTGTTCGGATGCTACCGATACGCCCGGCCGCGGCCCAGCGTGTGACGGTCTTTGGATCGACGCGGAAGAGTGCTGCCACCTCGCCCGGTGTCAGCAGACGATCTCCAGTGTCCACAGCCCCCTCCTCGCGTCTACGAAGCCCCCGGACTGGTTGGACCGCCCCCAGAACACGTGCTTGCCAGAGCCTTCGTTTAAGGGACGTAGGGCAATTACAACACCGCCGGAGTGCCGTGTCCGGCAAACGCGAAAACGTACTGTGTGGGAGGTTAGACGGGATGATTTACCGCATTTAAGAGCTTTGTCAGCAACAATGCCGCCTCCGCCGCCGACCCGGTCGGGAAGCCGGACTAGGGTCCACTGCGTGGACGCCATCGACCTCAGCCTCGTTGAGCTGCTGCGCGGCAATGCCCGCCTTTCGTACGCCGAGCTGGCCCGGCAGGTCGGCCTCTCCGCGCCCGCGGTGCACGAGCGGGTGGGCAAACTCGAGGCGAGCGGCGTTCTCCGAGGCTATCGGGCCGACGTCGAGCCGGAGGCGATCGGGCTCGGCGTGACGGCCCTCATCGGCATCGTCCAGGACTCCGGTGGCGATACCGACGACGTACTCGACGCGATCCGGGAGATGCCGGAAATCGAATCCTGCTACTTCATGGCCGGGGTGGAATCGTTCCTGCTCAAGGCCCGAGTGGGCACAATCGCCGAGTTGGAGCAACTGATCCTGCGATTGAACCGGACCGCCGGAGTGGCGTCGACCCGTACCGGAGTGGCGCTCTCCACGAAATGGGAGAACCGTCCCCAACCGGTCACTCCGCCCCGACCCGAAGCGGCGCCCTGACCGGGTACCGTCCCGAGCGACCTTGCTACGTTCCTGGTCATGGAACATCTGGACCGGTTCGACGACACCGAGCGGGCGTGGGTGACCGCGGCCATCGCGGCGGTGGAGGCCGACGCGAACCGGTCCGCCGACACGCACCTGCTCTGCTTCCCGTTGCCCCGCGAGTGGGGCGTCGACCTGTACCTCAAGGACGAGTCGGTGCACCCGACCGGATCGCTCAAGCACCGGCTCGCCCGGTCACTGTTCCTCTACGGACTGTGCAACGGCTGGATCGGCCCGCACACGACCATTGTGGAAGCGTCATCGGGGTCGACGGCGGTCTCCGAGGCGTACTTCGCCCGGATGCTCGGCGTGCAGTTCATCGCCGTCATGCCGGCCGCCACGTCCCCGGAGAAGATCGCACTTATCGAGTTCCAGGGCGGAAAGTGCCATCTGGTCGACGATCCGGCCACCGTCGTGGTCGAGGCGCGCTGGCTGGCCGAGGACCTGGGCGGCCACTTCATGGACCAGTTCACGTACGCCGAACGCGCGACCGACTGGCGGGGAAACAACAACATCGCCGAGTCGATCTACGCACAACTCTCCCTGGAGCGGCATCCGATTCCGGACTGGATCGTGGTCGGCGCGGGCACCGGCGGTACCAGTGCGACGATCGGCCGGTACGTCCGCTACCGGCGACTCCCCACCAGACTCTGCGTGGTCGATCCGGAGATATCCGCGTTCTACCCGGCCTGGGCCTCGGCCGACTGGTCGACCACCGCCGACGGTGCGTCCAGGATCGAGGGAATCGGTCGACCGACCGTCGAGGCGTCCTTCCAACCGAGCGTCGTCGACCGGATGATCCGGGTGCCGGACGCGGCCTCGCTGGCCGCCATGCGCGCCGCGTCGGCGGTGCTCGGCCGGCGGGTGGGCGGATCGACCGGCACCAACCTGTGGGGGGCGTTCGGCCTGATCGCCCAGATGCGGGCCGCCGGCCGGACCGGATCGGTGGTGACCCTGCTCTGTGACGGCGGCGAGCGCTACACCGACACGTACTACTCGGACGAGTGGGTAGCCGGCCGGGGGATGGAACTGGCGCCGTACCTCTCCATGATCGAGCGGTTCCTGATCTCGGGAGAGTGGGCCGGCTGACGCGGGCGGGGCGGCAATGTCGATCAATCGCTCCGCTCGGCCAGCCCGGGATAGCGCAGGACGTAGCCGGCCGGATCGAGCGTGATGTCGGCGGTGAAGCCCTCGCTGGCGAAGCGTACGCCGCCGCCGTCCAACACCGTGTAGATCTGCTCCGCCGGGATCACCTGCAGACTCGGCACCAGCACCCAGACCGCGACGATCCGGTGCGTGCTTCCGGGAGCGGCGTCCCGGAGCCCCAGCCGGCGTACCGGGAGGGTGTTGAACAGCGGCGAGGCGCTCAGGTCGATGTCGATCGCCTTCGCGAGCCGCTCCGGCTCCTCGGTCCCGGGGAGACCGGCGGCCGGATGTCCGGCCGCGACCAGTGCGGCGTCCAGGTCCCCCTGCTCGGCGGTGCTGGCCCGCCACCGACCGGCGGCCCGTTCCAGGCGCAGGGAACGCAGCCAGCCCGCACCCTCGCAGCTGACCTCCAACCCCTCGGCCGCCCAACGCTCGTCGGTACGGAGTTCGTAACGGCAGGTGAAGGCCACCGGGTCGACGGCCAGGGCGGTGCCCCGAGCGGAGAGTCCGCGTCGGTCGTCGACGAGTGCGTGATCGGCGCCCGCCACATCGGTCCGGTTCCAGAACAACGACTTCGGCTTGGTCGGCATGCCCGGACGTTACCGCCGACCACCGACGTCCATGTCTGTTGCGGCAAAACACCCTGCCGTGCCGCGCGAGCTTCCGGCCCGCCGTGCCGCGTCGGAAAAACGGACCGGGCCGACGGCACGCATGTCGCGTGCCGTCGGCCCGGTCGGAGTTCGATCAGCGGGTCGAGGTCGCCCGTCGCCCGTCGAACCGATGGCCCCGTCGGTCGTCCGTCGAACGCTCGCCGGTTCCCCGGTCGTCGCGCGGACGGTCCCAGCCCGGCCGGTCGGTAGAGGTCCGACCCTCGTGCCGGAAGCCTCCCTGCCGGCCGCCCGGCCGCCACTCAGCACCCCGTTCCGTCCGACCGCCCTGTCCTGAGCTGTCACCGGACGGCCGGTCGCCGTAGCGTCGTTCGCCCTGGGGCCGGTCGCCGTAGCGCCGCTCACCCTGCGGGCGGTCGCCGTAGCGCCGCTCACCCTGCGGGCGGTCGCCGTACCGTCGTTCCGTGCGGGGGCGCTCGGTCCGGCGCGGTGCCGGTTCCTCGACCACCGGCACACCGCTGGGCTGGCGAGCCCCGGTCACCTCGGCCAGTGCCGCGTCGCCGGAACGTACCCGGGTCTCGGCCGGCTCGACACCGGCCTTCTGCAGCACCGCGAGCGTGGACCGGCGCTGCTTGGGCAGAACCAGGGTGGCGACGGCGCCGGACTCGCCGGCCCGGGCGGTACGACCGGCCCGGTGCAGGTAGTCCTTCGGGTCCTTCGGCGGGTCCACGTGGACGACCAGCGAGACTCCGTCGACGTGGATACCCCGGGCCGCCACGTCGGTGGCGACCAGAACGTTCGTCCGGCCTTCCTTGAACTCGGCCAGCGTGCGGGTACGTACCCGCTGGGTCTTGCCGCCGTGCAGCGCACCGGCGCGGACGCCGACGGCCGCGAACTGCTCGACCAGCCGGTCGACGCCCATCTGGGTCCGCGCGAACATCATGGTGCGACCCTGCCGGGCGGCGATCGAGGCCGCCACCGCGAACTTCTCGTGCGGCGGGATCAGCAGAATGTGATGATCCATCGTGGACACCGCGGCGGTCGCCGGGTCCGTCGAGTGGGTGACCGGGTCGGTCATGAACCGCTTGACGAGGGTGTCGACGTCGCCGTCCAGTGTGGCGGAGAAGAGCAGCCGCTGGGCGTTCGCCGGAGTCTTGGCGAGCAGTTCCGTGACGTCCGGCAGGAAGCCCA
The DNA here is from genome assembly GCF_015690345.1 of Plantactinospora alkalitolerans. Taxonomy (GTDB): domain Bacteria; phylum Actinomycetota; class Actinomycetes; order Mycobacteriales; family Micromonosporaceae; genus Plantactinospora; species Plantactinospora alkalitolerans. The sequence continues at coordinate 28,611 of NZ_JADPUN010000077.1, forward strand.
TGTCGGCCATCTGGTCGGCCTCGTCCAAGACCGTGACCTCGATGTCGTCCAACTTGCAGACGCCCCGCTGGATCAGGTCGCCCAGCCGGCCCGGCGTGGCGACGATGATCTCCACGCCGCGTCGCAGCGAGTCGATCTGACGGTCGTAGGGCACTCCGCCGACGGCGGTCTTCAGGAAGACGCCCACTGCCCGCCCGAGCGGCATGAGCGCGTCGTTGACCTGCATCGCCAGTTCCCGGGTCGGCACCAGGATCAGCGCCCGGGGATGGTTCGGCCGGGCCCGGGGACCGGCCGCCACCCGGGTCAGCACGGGCAGCCCGAAGGCGAGCGTCTTGCCGGAACCGGTCTGGCCCCGACCGAGTACGTCCCGACCGGCCAGCGCGTCCGGCACGGTGACGCGCTGGATCTCGAACGGGACGTTGATGCCCTCCCGGCTCAGCGCCCGGACCAGTTGCCGGGGCAGCCCCAGCGCGGCGAAATCGGCTGGTTCGGCAATTGCGGCGGAAACGCCGTCAGCAGTCGAATCCCCGTCGGTAGGGGGAACGGGCCGGTCGGCGGAAACAACCTCGGTGGCGGCAACATTCTGGCCACCGGAAACAGCCTCGGCGTGGGAAACAGCCAGGGTGTCGGAAATCAGCTCGGCGCCGGAAACGGCCGGTGTGGCCGCATCGGCGTGAGCCTCTGACGCCGATTGGGCGTCGAATACGGACGGAAACGTGCTGGGGTCAGCAAAGGTCGTCAAGGATACCTCTCAAGCGGGGCGCATCATCGCGATGGCCCGCCGCGACGTGGTCGCCGTCGATTCGCCCGCATGATCGCCCATAGGCGCGGTACACGCGCCAGGTCAACAATCCAGCCAAGTGTACGGGGCTGTGCCGCCACTGCCACCTCGGCGCGCGCGCCAGTGTGCAGGCTCACCACCGGAGAACGGCCGTTGCCGCTCCGTTCGGTCGGGCATAGTCGCTGGTCGTGACGTCGATCAACTGCCCGCCAGTCCGTCGAAGAGATTGCTGAACGCGTCCCCGAACAGCAGCACCACCAGCAGGCCCACCGCGACCAGGATGCCGAGCCCGATCAGCAGGACGATCACGACCCGTCCGGTGTTCGTCTTCTGCGAGGGGGTGTCCGTCCAGCCCTGTGCCAGGATGTGGCCGGTCAGCGAGCCGGAGTTCTCCACCTGGTTCGAGGGCATCGAAACGGTCACATGCCCTTCCGGCCCGCCGTACACGGTGCCCTCGGGTTGCTGGTCACGCGCCCAGGCCTGATATCCCGGCGATTGCGGGGTGGTGGGGG
>NZ_JADPUN010000242.1 GCF_015690345.1 Plantactinospora alkalitolerans
GGTGTGCAGCACCCCCGCCGAACCCCCGGTATGCCAGACATGCAACGTCCCCGCAGAAGGCCGGAACAACGCGATATCGGTCTTCCCATCACCGTTGTAATCCGCAAACGCCTCCTGGCCGGCCCGTGGTGGGTTTCCGGCCCAGAGCGCGGCGGCGATGACCCCACCGTCGTGGGCCTGCGCCTGGTACCTGTCCGGGTAGGCCGAGACCTGCACCGCCTGGCAGACCTCGCCGATCGGGGCGGTGTTCCACGAGTTGTTCGGGTAGACCCGGACCATCTTGTCGAGGAACGCGTTGGTCGCCCAGGTCGGATTGAGGCGCTGTTCCCGGGTACCCCACGAGGCTCGCTGCTGGAACAGGCCCAGGCTGTCGTGGTCGACCTCTTCGCTGATGTTCTGCAGCGTGGCCTCCACGATCGCCGTGGTGACCGCGATCTGCGCCGCGCGCTGGTTGAGGCCACGGGCCTTGACAGCGGCGACGATCATCCTCGCGCAGGACACGCGGTAGCCGTTCAGGTAGCCCTGCAGGGTGCCGTTCAGTTGGGGGTCGAGCTGGCTGGCCATCGCATTGTCGGCCGAGCTGGCTCCGTTGGGGTCACAGGCTACGGTCTGGTAGGCATTGGCAAGCAGGGCCCGCGTCGTAGCCTCATTGGGTTCGGCGTGCGCGGGTGACGTGGTCAGGCCAACGGCGGCGAACGTGGCGGTCGCTATCGCCGTCGACACCCAGGCACGGCTTGCCGTGCACCAGGGTCTCCTCATGGATGTGTCTCCTATGTGCTAGCGGGGCAGCCGAGCTGGCCGCCATCGCCACGCTAGGGCCCCGTACACAAAGGACAATTGACAAGAGATTGACATCCGCCTGTGCCGATGTGACCGGCGGAAAGACGACTGCCGACGGGATACCGTGCGGAAGGAGAGCGGCAGATACCCGCCTGCCGGACCGGCGGATCAGGCTTGCCGCATTGCGCCCAGAGCGGTTGCCAACGCCGCCTGGAGTTGATGACCCGGCGAGATCCCCAGCTCCTCCCGCAAGCGGACCTGGATTTCGTGGAACAGCCGCACCGCCATGGCCGGGTCCCCATCGGCCGCCAGCGCGGTCATCGTCTGCGCATGGAGCGTCTCGTTGAGCGGCTCCTGCGGAAGGAGGTCCATGAGCAGTTCCGGCACGAGCCGGGGACGGCCCGCCGCCACCGCGATCTCGGCATACTCCGCCGCTGCGGCGACGCGGGCGCGGGTGATGCTCACGATGGCCGGATGCAGACGGATCCGTGGGCCGAGATCGGCAAGCACCGGGCCGCGCCAGGCGTGCAGCGCCGCGGCGTACGCGTCCAGAGCTTCGTCCAGCTGGCCTGCCCGGGCGGCCGCGCGGGCGCGCTGGGCCAGGGTGCGGAACACGTGTACGTCGATCCGAGCCGGTTCGAGGCGGAGTTCGTAGCCGCCGTTCCTCGAGCGGATCAGTCCGGCCCGACTGCGCTGCTGCCGCTGGGGCTCGAGAATCTGGCGCAGCCGCGAGACGTAGAGGTGCAACAGGTTCCGCGCGCTCCTGGGAGGATCGGCGCCCCACAGCCAGTCGACAATTTCCTCGGGATGGACGACGTTGTTGTCGCGCAGTGCGAAAAGGCCGAGCAGACCGCGCAGCATCGCTCCTGGAAGATCTACCTGCCGACCCTGCACCGTCAACCGCAGCCCGCCGAGCACATCGATGTCGGGTGGGTCGGTCTGTGCTTCCGGACTGCGATTCAGACCGAGGACATCGGAGATCCGGATCCGCGAGGCACTCCTCGGAAGCGTGACCCGGCTCTGTTCGATATCCCGCACCGTCCGCTCGCTGAGGCCGGTGAGGCCGGCCAACTCCTTCTGCGACAGACCCAGATCGCGGCGGCGTTGCCGAACGAGACTTCCCTGGAAGGTTCTCGCCGTACCGGTGCTGACGTTCATGAGAATTCCCCCGTGGTGGTTTCGCACATCGCCCAGACAATGCCGGTCCGCCCGTCGTCTGACCGGAACGTAAGAGCGGCTTTGCGAAACGCCCCACGGTTCGGAGGTGACGGTTGTCCCTACCTTCACCCGCGCCCGCTGCCGACGTGTTGCCATGGGGTTGCCAACGGCCCACCGCGAGACGAGAGTGATCATAGTGATGGACTTCTTGCTGCTCGGTCCGTTCGAAGCCCGATTCGACGGGCAGAAGATCCCGCTCGGCCGGCGGCGAGAGCGTTGTCTGCTCGCCCTACTGCTGCTTGAGGCCAACCGACTCGTACCGACCGATCGGCTGATCGATCTGCTGTGGGACAAGGAGCCGCCGGCGACCGCGCGACGCACGATTCATGCCCATGCCGCTCGGCTCCGATCCGCATTGCGTCCGTATCCGACCGCTCCCCACGTCGTGTCGAAACAGGTTGGTTATCTGGTCGACGTACCACCCGGCTCGGTCGACACTCACCGGTTCCGTTCACTGGTCGAGCGGGCCGGCAACATCGGCGACGCCGGCGACCGCGCGGCGCTCTACCGCGACGCGCTCAACCTCTGGCGCGGACCGCTCATGGCGGACGTCGCCAGTGTCGCCCTGCGTGAGCGCGTGGGCCGGCCCCTGGACGAGCTGCGACTACGCACTCTCGAGAACTTGCTCGGCGGTGAGCTGGAGCAGGGACGCCATCGCGAGGTGCTTCCGGACCTTGCGGACGCGGTCGCGACGTATCCAGAAAACGAGCAGCTGACTGCCCTCTACATGCTGGCGATGCACCGGTCCGGGCGGACCCTCGAGGCCGGGAGGCATTACGCCGGGTTCCGTCGGCACCTGGTACAGGCGAGTGGAATCGAGCCGAGCCGCAAACTCGGCGACCTGCACGCGGCGATCCTGCGGGCAGACGCGGCGCTGCTGCCTGCCCACCCGGCGATCGCGACGCCCGCCCTCGGGCCGCCCCGCGAGCGGGCGAGGACCTCGACGCACGCGATGCCCGACCCCATCAGCGACTTCGTCGGCCGTACCCCTGAGCTGGCCGCCCTGGACCGGCTGGCCGAACGTCCTCGTCCCGGCCCTGCTCTCGGGACCGTCCACGGCGTCGGTGGCGTGGGAAAGACCGCGCTCGTCCTGCACTGGGCACACACCACAGCCGCGAACTTTCCCGACGGCGCGGTCTATGTCGACCTGTACGGCCATGCGGCGCCCGGCCCGATCTCTCCGGAGAAGGGGCTGCGGCTGGTGCTGCGACACCTCGGCCTGACCGACGATCGATTACCCGACGACGCCGAGGAGCTGGCAGCCGCCTACCGCGCCACGCTCACGGGGCGTCGCCTGCTCATCCTGGACAACGTTCCGGCCGCGGCGCACGTACGCGCCGCGCTACCGGTCGACTCCAACGTAACCGTGATCGCGGTGTCCCGGGAGGCGCTGCCCGGCCTGAGCGTGCACGAGCGGGCTCGCCAGATCCGCCTCGAGCCGATGCCGGTCGACGACGCGATGCATCTGCTGGCCGCGGTGAGCGGCGCCCGGCTGCCCAAACCCTCGTCCGGTCCGCTCGCCGAACTGGCACGACTGTGCGACGGCATCCCGCTTGCCCTGCGGATCGTCGGCTGTCGACTCGCCGACGATCCGCGGCTCGCACCAGAGGCGATCGTCGCGGAGCTGGCACCGGAAGAGAAGCGGCTGGCCACATTGGAGATCGACGATGAGGACCGCGGCATGCGTGGCGTGTTCGACAGCTCGTACCGCCGGCTGGATGCGGATCACGCCCGACTGTTCCGGCTGCTCGGCGCCCTGCCCGTCGTCGCGGTCAGCCCGGTCTGTGCGGCAGCAGCCGCCGCGCTGCCCGCGTCGGACGCGCGCCGGCTGCTGCAGTCGCTGTCCCGACGCCAGGTCGCCGCGCCGGGCGCCAACGGCGACTATCGCATGCACGAGTTGGTCAGGTTGTTCGCAAGGGAACGCGCTCACGCCGAGGAGTCGGTCGAAGACCTGTCTGCCGCCGTGCGTCGTGCCGCCGACTGGTACCTCGACACCACCTTCCACGCCTACCCGCTACTCAGCCCGCGGCGAGCCGGCAGGGCAGCGCCGGACCTGGCCCACCCGCCGGCGCAGCCGCTGCGGTTCACCTCACGGGAAGCCGCCCTGGTCTGGTTCGCGGCCGAGCGAGACAATCTCGTCACCCTCATCCGCGACCTCGGCCGTCGCGGATGGCACCGGTCAGCCGCCGAGCTCGCCGGCAGCCTGTTCGCGTTCTACCACCAGCATCGGCTGTGGCGTGACTGGGTCGAAACGTACAGCTGCGCCCAGGAGTCGGCACGGCTGTGGGGCGACTGGTACGCCGAGAGCCGGATCCTCGTGGGTCTCGGCGTGGCGTACAAACAGCTGGGCCGGTACGAGCAGGCCGCCGACGCCTACCAGCGCGCACTCGACATCGCGGTCGCGGCCGGCGACGTGCTGTCGACCGGACCGATCCTGGTGAACCTCGGCGGGCTCTGCAACACCGTCGGCCGACCGCAGGACGCCAGCCGCCATCTGCAGGCGGCACTCGCCCTGCCCGGCTACTCCGACGATCCCCGCTATTCACCGGTGCTCTGGCTCAACCTGACTCATCTGAATTTCAACCAGGGAGAGTTTGAGCAGGCCGCGGAGTGTGTCCGTAGCGGCCTGGCGGCGGCAGCGGCGAGCGGCGACGTGCACACCACGGCGTACCTCAACCATTGGGCCGGTGAGCTGTCGTTGCGGCAGCGACGCTTCGACCTCGCCGCCGAATCCGCCGCCGCCGAAATTGAGATCGCGCGAGCCGCACACGACCCGCTGCGTCAGGCCTACGGTCTTGATCTACTGGCATCGGCCGTCGCCTACGGCGAGCCCGGCCGGGCCCGGTCGCTCTGGCGGGAAGCACAGGCCATCAGCGCTGGGCTCGGCCACGCGCTCGCGACCGACATCGAGAAGCTGCTGCACGATGGCCCGGTCACCGAGCACGAGCTGATCGCCCGCCGGCTACGCGTCAACCGCCTGCCGTGACCTGCTCAATGCCCAATCCTGCGCCGATGGCTAGTAGCCGACGTCGCGGCGGCGGAGACCGGCGTACCCACCGACCGCCAGCGCCACGGCAACGGCGCCGAGGACCAGCAACGGTGCCGGGCTCACCGGGTCCAACGGCGCTCGTGGTGTGTGCGCGAACGGGGAGCCTCGTTGCGCCCAGCCCGGGATGTCGAACGAGTCGGCGAACAGCGCGACGACCGCGCAGTACCCGAACGCCGTCCAGGCCAGCCCGGCGGCGGCCCGGGGTACCCAGCCGATGCCGAGGACCGCGACCGCGGTGACCACCCACAGGGCCGGCAGGTAGCCGAGCGCGACACCGATCAGGCGTGGGATCTGGCCGGCGTCGGAAACGGTGAGCCCGTACGCGAGGCCCTCGCCCAAGCCCGCGGCGGTCAGCACCAGCGCGCTGCCGATGGCGGCCACGGTCAGGTGGCTCGCCAGCCACCCCGCCCGGCTGGTCGCGGTGGCCAGCACCGGCTCGGTGCGCCCGGCCGTCTCCTCACCGCGGGCCCGCAGCGCGGCGACCGCCGCGTACGCGGCGGCGGTCAACGCCAGCGTCATCGCGGTCAGCGCCAGGTACGAGTTCACGATGTCCGCCGCCCCACCGGGCAGGAATTCGGCCACTTCCGGATTGTCGGCCACGTACTGCTCGATGCTGTCGCCGATCGAACCGTAGGCGGCGCCGAGCAGGAACAGGCCGGCGGCCCAGCCTCCCAGCGACGCGCGCTGCAGCCGCCAGGCCAGGCCCAGCGGGGATCCCAGCATCGCGGACGCGGTCGCCGGCCCCGGCCGCGGGCGTACCAACCCCGTCGCGAAGTCCCGCCGTTCCAACAGCGCCATCGCCGCCGCGCCGAGGACGGCGGTCACCGCGACCGGGATGGCAAGCGGCCACCACCGGTCGTCGACGTACGGGAAGGTGCGTTGGCCCCACCCGATCGGCGACAACCACGACAGGGTCCCGTTGCCGACGTCGCCGGCGGCACGCAGCACGTACGCGGCGCCGAGGGCGAGGGCGACCGCCCCGTACGCGGGCCGGGTGTTCTCGAACACCTGCACCGCCACGGCGGTCATCGCGGCGAACGTCATCCCCACCGCAGCGAACGCCGCGCCGAACAGAGCCGAGCCGGCGATCGGCAGGCCGGTCCCGGCGACAGCGGCGAACGCCAGCAGCCCGGCTGCCAGGTTCGCCAGGCCGGCCAGGGCGAGCGCGGCGGCCAGCGTGGCTCGCCGGCCAACCCGGGCCGAACGGACGAGTTCAGCGCGGCCGGACTCCTCGTCGGCCCGGGTGTGCCGCCCGACGAGGAACATGTTCATCAACGCGAGCACAATGCAGGTGAACGCGAAGATCTCGAACACCACCTCGCCGCCGATGGTGTTCAGCAGGCGGGTGGGTCCGCTCATCGCGATGACCGCCGTGTTGCCGCCGATGCTCTGGCGCAGCTTGGCCAGGTCCTCGGCCGAGTCGTACAGTCGCTGGCTCTGTGTCGACTGGATCAGCACCAACAGCGTGACGCCCAGCAGCCAGCACGGCAGGGCGAACCGTTCCCTGCGCAACATGAACCGCAGCAGCATGCCGGTCCCGGTCACGACGTTGCCTCCGCGCCGGAGGTCTCTTCTTCTCCGTAGTGCCGCAGGAACATCTCCTCCAGCGTCGGTGGGGTACTGGTCAGGCTCCGCACGCCCAACGGCGCCAGCCGCCGGACCACCGCGTCCAGTTCGGCGGTGTCCACATCGAATCGGGCGCTATGGTCTTCCAGGACCAGATCGTGCACACCCGGCAGAGCGTCGATGCCGGTCAGCGGCTGAACCGTCTCCACCGCGATCGAGGTACGGGTCAGGTGGCGCAGCTCGCCGAGCGTGCCGCTCTCCACGGTGCGGCCGAGCCGGATGATGCTCACCCGGTCGCACAGCGCCTCCACCTCGGCCAGGATGTGGCTGGACAGCAACACGGTGCGCCCCTCCTGTTTGATCTGGTGGATGCACTGCTGAAACTGCGCTTCCATCAGCGGGTCCAGCCCCGACGTGGGCTCGTCCAGCAGCAGCAGCTCAGCATCCGAGGCCAACGCGGCGACGAGTGCGACCTTCTGCCGGTTGCCCTTCGAGTAGGTGCGGGCCTTTTTCCTCGGGTCCAGGTCGAACCGCTGCAGCAGCTCGTCGCGCCGGCGCCGGTCCAGGCCACCGCGCATCCGGCCGAGCAGGTCGATCACCTCTCCGCCGGTGATGTTCGGCCACAGGTTGACGTCGCCGGGCACGTACGCCAGGCGGTGGTGCAGGGCGACGGCGTCCCGCCACGGGTCCCCACCGAGCATCCGTACCGTGCCGGCGTCCGCGCGCAGCAGCCCCAGCAGGATCCGGATGGTCGTGGTCTTGCCACTTCCGTTGGGGCCGAGGAAGCCGTGCACCTGGCCGGACTCCACGCTCAGGTCGAGCCCGTCCAGTGCCTTGGCGCGGCCGAAGGATTTGGTCAAGCCGGCGATGTCGATCGCCGCCCCGTTCTGTACGCCCACGAGAATGCTCCTCTGGAACGAGGGAGGAAGAATCAGGCAGTGGGCATCACGCAGCACGGCGCGATGCCAGTCGAGATGCGTCGGTGAAGGGGCCCTACGCCGTCAGCCCGGCGGATCCGAATCCGCCTTGCGTGCCGCGGCACACGAGCACCGCATCCGTCCCCGCGGCGTGCCTGCCCCGGCGTTCATGCCCGCTCCCCCGCCCGCCGGGCCCGCGCTCGCTCGGCGTGCGCCTCCCAGCGACGCACGTGCTCGTCGCCATACTCCAGGCCGACGAACCAGCCGCCCGACCTCAGCTGGTGGTGATGCTGCCGCGAACCGGGCAGCGGCACCGGCACCGGCTCCACCAGTTGACCCAGCTTCAGCTGCCCGGTCACCGTGCTGATCGACGGCTCCACCATCACACGCACCTGTCGGCGTTCAGCGGATACTGAACGGACTATACCGAGTGATCGCCACCGCGTCGATCGACGGACTTCGGCCACTCTGTCGTGGCCACGCCGCGCGTCGCACCCTCCGCCGCGCGGTGTCCCGTTGCCGGACCGTCAATCGGTCCGGGTGCGCAGGTTCCGCGCCAACTGCACCCGTCCGCAGATGACGACGCCGAACGCGTCGAACCACTGCGCCGCGACCACCGCGACACGCGCGCCACCGCGCAGCGTGAGCGTCCACACCGGTACTACTCCGTGCCGTCCGCCGGCAGGCGCTCCGGCAGCCCGAGGCGCGGGAACTGGTCGTCGTGGAAGATGAGGATCTCGGTGATCGCCCCGCCGGTGACGCGCAGGACGTCGATGGTCAACGGCAGGTACGCGCCCTCCCGCTGCTCCCAGAGGTAGAACGCGACGGCGGGCTGCCGGTTCACGGAGATGGGGACCGCACGCAGGCCCGTCATGCCCTCGAATCCATCCTCGACCCAGTTGTTCACCACCGCGTCGCGGCCGACGTACAGGCCCGGCGTGGGCGGCATCGAGGAACGGACGTCGTCCCGCAGCATGGCAGCCAGCACATCGACGTCCGTGGCCACGCTGGCCTCGGTGAAGCGGCGCACCAGGTCGCGCGTTCCGGCGTCCTCCTCGCCGCCGGTCCAGTCCTGCCGCTCGGCGGGCAGGTGCGCCCGCATGCCGGCGCGGGCCCGCTGCAGCGCGCTGTTCACGGAGTTGACGGAGTCGCCGAGGAGCTCCGCGACGTCCTTCGCCGGCCAGCCGAGCACGTCCCGCAGGATCAGCACGGCCCGCGGGCGCGGCGCGAGGTGCTGGACCGCGACCAGGTACGCCAACTCGATCGTCTCCCGCGCGACGGCAACGCTCTCCGGCTCGTCCGCGTCGCCCGCGGGCAGCTCGTCGAGCAGCCGGTCCGGGTAGGGCTGTAGCCACGGCACCTCGCCGCCGGTCGCGGGCTCCGGACGGCGCTTGGCGAGCAGGTCCAGGCAGGTGTTGGTGGCGATCCGGTAGAGCCAGGCCCGGAACGTCGACCGCCCCTCGAAGGTCTCCCGCCGCCGCCAGGCACGGAGGAACGTCTCCTGCACGGCGTCCTCGGCGTCCTCGAACGACCCGAGCATCCGGTAGCAGTGCACGTGCAGCTCCCGCCGGTGCCGCTCCGCCAGCCCGGAGAACGCCGGCTCGTCGACCTCTCCCAGCCCACTGCCACCCAGACCACTCCCACCCAGACCGCTCACGCCCAGACCGTTCCTGCCCAGCCCGCTCACGCCCAACTCCTCCAGCCACGTGTCCGCACTCATCGCGTCATCCTTCCGCCTCGTCGGGTTCCGTCGTAGGTATGACGGGTGCGGGCGCGACAACTCATCACCGGGTCGGTCGGCACGGCTGATCCGGTGCCGGAGCACGACCCCCGGTACGGCGTGAAGTGCGCGGGTCCAGCGGAGTGGGCGCGGATGCGCAACCGCCCGGCGCGCGCCGGGGGTCGTGGGCTTGCTGTTCACGGTAGGAAGCCCAGCAACTGCCGTACGGTTTCCTCGGGAGCTTCCTCCGGAATGAAATGCCCGACCGGCACCGGGCCGCCGCGAACGTCGTCGCACCATTCTCGCCATATTGCCAGCGGATCATCGTAGAGTTGCGCGACCGAACCCCGCTGGCTCCAGAGAAAGAGCAAGGGGCAGGCGATTTTCCTCCTGCCCCGGTCCGCCTCGTCCTGCTGGTAGTCCAGGGTCGCGGCAGCCCGGAACTGGCTCTGCTTCCGTCACACCCGCCGGAAGAGAGCGGCCAGTGCCTGACCGCCACCGATGCACATGGTGACGACGCCGAGCTCCAGATCGTTCCGAACCAGGTGCTTGGCCAACCGGAGTGAGAGGATGGCGCCGGTCGCACCGACGGGGTGGCCGAGCGCGATGGCACCTCCGTAGGGGTTGACCCGGTCCGGAATGAGCTCGGCGTCGCGGATAACGGCGACCGCCTGGGCCGCGAAGGCCTCGTTGCACTCGATGGCGTCGACATCGTCGGGCGTCGTGCCGGTCCGCTCGAACAGCTTGCGGAGCGCGACCACCGGGGCGTAACCCATGACGTCCGGGTCGAGCGCACCCGTGGCGACCGCCTCGATGGCCACCAGGGGTGTCAGCCCACGTTCGGCCGCGGCGGACTGGGTGGCGAGCACGACGGCGGCCGCACCGTCGTTGATGCCGGCGGCGTTACCGGCAGTGACCGTGCCACCCTCCCTGAAGGCCGGGCGGAGGCGGGCCAGCGCCTCCACGGTCGTGTCGGGCCTCGGGTGCTCGTCAGTCGTGACCTCCACGCTGCGGCGCCCACCGGTGGTGACCGGCACGATCTCCTCGGCGAACGCCGCCCGGGCCGTCCGGGTCGCCGCGCGGCGTTGGGACTCGGCGGCGAACTCGTCCTGGTCCGCACGGGAGACCCCGTAGCGTTCGGCGACCCTTTCGGCCGTCAGTCCCATCTGGATGTCGTAGAAGGGATCGGTGAGCATGAGGACGGTGCCGTCGACCAGGGTACGGTCACCGAGTTTGTAGCCGGCGCGTGCCCCGAAGTCGTAGAACGGCAGCCGGGTCATGGATTCGTCGCCGCCGGCAAGAGCGAAGTCGATGCCGCTCCAGCGCATCTGCATGGCGGCGGACCAGATGGCCTGGAGTCCCGACCCGCACAGCCGGTTGACGGTGTAGGCGGGGGTGGACACCGGAAGCCCGGCGGCGACGGCCACCCGACGAGCGTTGTAGGCGTCGGGCCCGACCTGGCCGACGCAGCCCATCACCACCTCCTCGATGGCGTCGACCGGCACCGCCGAACGGGTCAGCGCTGCCCTGGCGGCGACGGCCCCCAACTCGTGCGCGGGCGTGTCCTTGAACACCCCGCCGTACCTGCCGATCGGGGTACGGGCACCGTCGACGATCACGATCCGCTGGTCCGGCCCGGTCATATCGAAATTCCTCCGTCCACGGGAAGGACTACTCCGGTGATGTAACCGGCCTCTTCGGAGGCGAGGAAGGCCGTGGCCGCGGCCATCTCGCTGGGCGCCGCGAACCGGCCGAGTGGGATGGCGGCGGCGAGTTCCTGACGCTTCTGGTCGGGAATCGACCCGATCATCCGCGTCTCGGCGTTGGGCGAGATGGCGTTGACGGTGACGCCGAACGCCGCGAGTTCCTTGGCCGCGGTCTTGGTGAAGCCGATGATCCCGGCCTTGGCGGCGCCGTAGTTCGCCTGCCCGATGTTGCCGCGCAGGCCCGTGTACGAGGTCACGTTGATGACGCGGCCGTACCCCTGCTCCCGGAACACGGGAACCGCAGCGCGGGTCAGTCGGAAGGTTCCGCCCAGGTGGACGTCGAGCACCTCAGCCCAGTCCTGGTCCGAGAGCTTCCACAGCCGACGGTCCCGCAGGATCCCGGCGTTGTTGACGATGATGTCCAGGCGGCCGGCCCCCGTGACCACGCTGTCGACCAGGGCTTCGACGGCCTCGGTGCGGCTGACGTCGCAGGCGACGCCGACCGCGCCCAACTCGTCCGCAGCCTGTGCGACCGCCTCGGCGTCCGAGTCAACCAGAAACACCTTCGCCCCGGAGTCGTGGAAGAGACGGGCAAACTCGAGTCCGAGCCCTCGCGCCGCTCCGGTCACGATTGCGGTTCTCCCCGCGAAGTCGAACGTCAGGTTCGGCAACTCCTGCTCCTCCCTCCAGGGCCTGGGTAACGGCCGTTGAGCTCATTCATGATTTCGTTGGGCTCCGCCCAGATCCCGGTAGCCCGGGCGTCCTTCCAGAGGCGGGCCACGCGGCACCTTTTCGTGGTCCTGTACATCAGTGCCTAGGGCAGTTCCTCGGCCGTGTCCTTCAATGAGCGCAGGACGCGACGGGTTTGCGGCGTGTCCGGGAGCAACGCGAGGAGCAACGGCGAGGTGGAGAAGGTCGACTGGTGGACCATGAGGCGGCGGACCCATTCCATGCCCGCCTTCAGCTCGGCGATGGCGTCGGTCGCGCCGCCGCTGCGTACCCAGTTTCCGAGCGCGGATCGGTGGATCGCGTCGATGAGTGCCGCAAGGGCCATCGACTGGAAGGGCGGGGCGTCGGATGGGAGGTGATCGCGCAGGAACGAACGTGTAAGCGTCACGTATCGCTCGTGTTCGATGACCTCCCGCTTCCGTAGGTCAGGGACGACGCGCGTCAGCTTGTATCGCCGGAGGACGAGCTCGGGCCGGCTGAGGAAGTCGCGCAGCGATTCCTCCGTGGCTGCGATGACGGCCTCTACCGGATCCGTATCCGGAGCGGACTCAACGAGACATCGCTCGACCAGCCTGAGGCGTTCGGTGTGGTCCGGAAACGCGAGTTCGTCCTTGCTTTCGAAGTGCCGGAAGACGGTACGGCGGGACACGCTTGACGCCTCCGCAACGGCTTCGACAGTTACATTTGCGTACCCCTCCTCGAGAAACAGGGCCATCGCCGTTTCCGAGATTCGGTACTTGGTTTCGAGTATTCTCCGCGAAGTCACCGACAGGTGCCCTCTCCTGATGTGGTGTTGCGCGAAGTTTAGTTCCCGCGCATCCTGGGTTTGCCGAACTCTGGAACCCTGCGCCGCGCTCGCAGCGGCTCACGGCCTTCGCCTCGCCGGATCGGCACTGGCCGAAGCGCGGCGCGACGAGGTACGGCGCTGCTGCCGGGCCAGCCATTGATGACGAACGGTACCCCAGACTCCACGGCGGAACAGCAGCACCACGAGGACGAAGACCGAGCCGGTGACCAGGTCGATGCCGTCGAAGCCGGACGAGGCGAGGTAGTCGGCAAGCATCACGGCCAGGAAGGCACCCAGGACTCCTCCCCACAGCGTGCCGATGCCGCCCAGCACCGTCATCAGCACGACTTCGCCGGAGGTCGTCCAGTGGAGTTCGGTCAGTGCGACGAAACCGTGGTTGATGGCGAACACACCGCCGGCCAGGCCGGTCAGTCCGGCGGAGAGCACGAAGGCGATGACCTTGTACTTCTCCACCTCGTAGCCGAGCGCCCGTGCTCGCTGGGTGTTGTCGCGGATCGACACCAGGACTCGTCCGAACGGCGAGTGCACGATCCGCCAGGCTCCCCACATGCCGAGCAGGAGGATCGGCAGGGCCGCGTAGTAGAAGTAGAACGACTCGGTCTCCACCAGCTCGATGCCGAAGAACTTCCGGGGTACGCCCTGCAGTCCGTTCTCGCCGCCGGTCAGGTCGCTCCACTGGTACCCGATGAAGTAGACCATCTGTCCGAACGCGAGGGTCACCATGGCGAAGTAGATCCCGGACCGGCGCACCGACAGGTACCCGACGGGCAGGGCGAGGAGCATCGCGAACAGTGCACCGCCGACGACGGCCACGGGAAACGGCACACCGTAGTGCGTCGCGATCAGGCCCGTCACGTACGCCGAGCTGCCCCAGAAGGCCGCGTGGCCGAAGGACAGCAGACCCGTGTAGCCGAGCAGGATGTCCAGGGCGATCGCGAACAGCGCCATCGCCACGATGTCCATCGCCACCGGCGGATAGACGAACCACGGCAGCGCCAGCGCCGCCACCAGGCCGACGGCCAGCAGGACCCATCGCCGCCTCGATCCGCCCCCCGCGATGGTGGCGGGCGCCTCGGTGCCCGGGGTCGGGGTAACCACGGACTGGGTCATGCCGTCGCCTCCTTGCGTCCGAACAGCCCGGCGGGGCGGACCAGGATGATCAGGGCCATCAGGACGAAGATCAGGATCTGCGCGTACGTCGGGGCGTAGGCCTGACCGAACGCCTCCACCAGGCCCACCATGAAGCCTGCGACCACGGCGCCGACGATCGAACCGAGCCCCCCGATGACCACGACCGCGAACAGGATGATCGCAAAATTGTTGCCCATGTCTGCCGTGATCGCGCGGAACGGCGCGGCGAGCACGCCGGCCAGGCCGGCGAGCGCGACCCCGAAGCCGAAGACCGGAGTCACCCAGCGGCCCACGTTGATGCCCAGGGCACGGGCAAGGTCGGGCTTCTCGGTCGACGCCCGGACGATCATGCCAACCCTGGTCCGCGTCATCACCAGCCAGACGAGCACACAGATCGCCACGGAGAACAGGAAGACGAACAGTTGATAGCGCGGCAGCACGACGCCGGCCAGGTCGACGCGTCC
The DNA here is from genome assembly GCF_015690345.1 of Plantactinospora alkalitolerans. Classification (GTDB taxonomy): domain Bacteria; phylum Actinomycetota; class Actinomycetes; order Mycobacteriales; family Micromonosporaceae; genus Plantactinospora; species Plantactinospora alkalitolerans. The sequence continues at coordinate 14,089 of NZ_JADPUN010000242.1, forward strand.
CGAAAGCAGCTTCGGAGGCTTGTACGGCAGCCCGGAGACGCCGTACTTCTGCTTGACCAGCTCGACGAGGACCAGGGTGAGGCCGAAGGTGAGCAGGAAGTTGTAGAGGGGGTCGAGCCGGAGCAGCCACTGCACGAGCAGCCGCTCCACCACGACGCCGAAGGCGAACATCAGCACCGGCACGACCAGCAGCGACCACCACAGCGTGAGATCGAGGGTGTCGAGCAGGACGGCCGCGGTGACCGCGCCGAGCATGTAGAACGCGCCGTGGGCGAAGTTCACCACGCCCAGGACGCCGAAGATGATCGCCAGTCCCAGGGCGGCCAGCGCGTAGAAGCTGCCGGCCGCCAGGCCCTGTACGGCGTACTGCAGCACTGCGTTCATGGGTTCCTTTCCCGGTGCTGACCCTGGGCGTCGGGGCACCCGGGGCTCACGAAACCGACCACGCGCTCACATCGAGCAGGCGGACGCCTCGGCGGGCGGGAATGCCTTCGCTGCGGGGATCGTGGTCACGATCTCCTCGTAGTCCCAGTCCTCCTTCACGTCCGACGGCTTCTTGACCCGGGCCAGGTACGCGTCGTGGACGACGGAGTGGTCCTTGGCGCGGATCTCGCCGTTGCGCAGGAACACGTCATTGACCTTTTTGCCCTCGAGTTTGGCGACGACCTTGTCGGCGTCGTCGGTGCCGGCCTCCTGGACCGCCTCCAGGTACTGCAGCGCGGCGGAGTAGTTGCCGGCGTGTTCGAAGGTCGGCCGGGTCCCGGTCTCATCGCGGAACCGGTCCGCCCACGCGCGCGACTCGTCGTCCATGTTCCAGTACCAGGCGTCGGTGAACATCGTGCCGGCGAACTGGTCGACGCCCAGCGAGTGGATGTCGGTGATGAGCATCAGACCAACGGCCAGGTCGATGCCCCTCTCCTTCAGGCCCGACTCGTTGAACTGCTTGACCACGTTGATCAGGTCGCCGCCCGCCTGCATCGTGCCGATCACGTCGGGGTTCGTGCTTCCGGCCTTGGTGAGGAAGGTCGCGAAGTTGTCGTTCGGGAACGGCGTCGGGATGGTGCCCTGCACCGTGCCGCCGGCCTTGGAGATCGCCTCGGTGAAGGACTTGGTCATGTCCTGGCCGAACTGGTAGTCGGGGTAGATGATGTGCCAGTTCTTGTCACCGTTCCCGGTGACGGTGGTGCCGGTGCCGTTGGCCAGCATGTAGGTGTTGTACGCCCACTGGAAGGTGTACTTGTTGCACTGGGCCCCGGTCAGTTCCATGGTCGCCGCGCTCACGTCGAGGAACAGCTTCTTGTGGGTCTTCGCCTGGTTGGCGACGGCCAGGGCGGCGGACGAGGTCGGCACGTCGAGGATGACGTCCGCACCTCCGCGCTCGTACAGCTCCTGAGCCTTGGTGTTCGCGATGTCCGGCTTGTTCTGGTGGTCGGTCGACGTCACCTCGATGTCGTCGACGACCGCCTTGTCGCCGTGCTTCTTCTTGTAGTCGGCCACCGCCATCTTGACCGCCTTGACGCTGTTGGGTCCCGACGCGTCCTTGTAGACGCCGGACTGGTCGTTCATCACCGCGAGAACCAGCTTGCCGTCAGTGAAATCACCACCCGACCCCCCGGGACCGCCCTCACCGCAGGCGCCCAGGAGCAGTACCCCCGTCATGGCCGCCGCACCGGCCCGAATTCGCTTGGTCTTCATGGTGGTCCTCCTCGTGTGTGTCGATGTGTCGCGTCGTCTGGTCGATCGGTCAGATGCCGAGGTGTTTGAGGAGTTCGCCCTCGCGCCGCTGGAAGTCGGAGTTGTCGAGGGTCTCGACGATGTGGCCCTGGCTGAGCAGGTAGTGCCGGTCGGCCACGGTGGCGGCGAACTTGACGTTCTGCTCGATGAGCAGCACGCCGACGCCGGTGGCCTTGATCTCGCGGATGATCGCCCCGATCCGGGCCACGACCACCGGGGCCAGGCCCTCCGAGGGCTCGTCCATCAGCAGCAGCCGGGCACCGGTCCGGAGCACCCTGGCGATGGCCAGCATCTGCTGCTCGCCACCCGACAGGGTGGTGCCCGGCGCCTTGCGGCGGTCGGCGAGCAGCGGGAAGGCTTCGTAGACCTGCTTCAGCGTCCATGCCCGGTCGGAGACCCTGGGCGGGAGCAACAGGTTCTCCTCCACGCTGAGGCTCGCGTAGATGCCGCGGTCGTCCTGGACCCAGCCCATGCCGGCCCGGGCCCGGCGGTGGGCCGGTGTCCGGGTGACGTCGCTGCCGAGGAAGGAGACGGTGCCGCTGACCTGCCGGTGCAGGCCGATCAGGCACCGCACCAGGGTGGTCTTGCCGGCGCCGTTGCGCCCGACCAGGGTGACGACCTCGCCCTCTCCCACGCGCACGCTCACCTCGTGCAGCGCCTGCGCCTCGCCGTACCACGCATTCAGACCGGCGACCTCAAGCATGTTCGGCCTCGCCCAGGTAGGCGGTGATTACCCGCTCGTCGTTGCGGACCTCGTCGTAGGCGCCCTCCGCCAGGATCCTGCCCTGCTGAAGCACCGTCACCCGGTCGGCCAGGCTGCCGACCACGTGCATGTTGTGGTCGACGAACACCACGGTGCGGCCGGCCGCGATGCGACGGACCAGCTCGATGGTGCGGTCGACGTCCTCGGTTCCCATCCCGGCCGTCGGCTCGTCGAGGAGCATCACCCGTGGATCCAACGCCAGCACCAGCGCCAGCTCCAGTGCGCGCTTCTGCCCGTAGGCGAGTAGTCCGACCGGCTTCTCCGCCAGCGGCACCAGCCCCACCTGCGCGAGCAGCTCGTCCACCCGGGCGCGATGCCTGTCGAGCAGCTTCTCCGACCGCCAGAACCGGAACCCCTGCCTGGTCAGCCCCTGGAGAGCGAGCTCCACGTGCTCGCGGCTGGTCAGGGTCTCGAAGAGACTGGTGATCTGGAACGACCTGGCCACGCCGCGGCGCGCGACCTGCTCGGGCTGCTGACCGGTGACGTCCTCGTCGAACACCGTGATCGTGCCGGACGTCGGGGACACGAAGCCGGTCAGGAGGTTGAACAGCGTGGTCTTTCCCGCACCGTTGGGACCCACCAGCGCGTGCACGTTGCCCTCGCGAACCTCCAGGTTCACCGAGTCGACCGCGTGGAAGCCGCGGAACACCTTCGTCAGGGCCTGCGTGCGCAGCGCGACCCGACCGCTCGTCGTCACGCGGCTTCCTTCCAGGCGACCTGCCGGCTGCGGGTGACCTGTGGGCCCCGGACATCCGCGGCCGGGCACGTCCTGGCCGTCAGACGCCGGAATCCGACGGTGGCGCGGGCCAGACGTGCCGGAGCGGAGCTGCCCCGGGTCGTGATCCGTCGGAGCACCGGCGAACCGGCCTCCCGCGCCGGTCTGGCAGGTGGCTGGGCGCAGGCACTCGAGCCTGTCGGCAGCTCGGCTGTACTCCCCTGGGCGAGGAGCAGCGCTGGCGGTCGAGGCATGTCACTCCCTTCTCAGTCGCACACGGTTCGCGCGGCTCTGTGCCGCGGCTGGTCACTGGCGAGCGGCGTCCGGGCCTGGGTTGGCCCGGACCGCCCGTTCCGCAGATGGCCCTGACGATGCGTTTCCTCGCACGCTTGCGAGCAGTCGCGCGAGCAGACGATGCCGTGGGGTGGCGTCAGCGCGAACAGACGAAGCTCTGGGCGCTGTCGGGATCACCGGAGCGGTACTTCGGCCAGCGCGGGTACTCGCAGAGCGGGCGGGTCCTGCCCCGCAAGGCGTCCGTGACCACCGGCTCGACCGGCGGCCGTCCTTCCTCGACCCAACGTTCGAGAGCGGAGAGCGAGTCCCAGTTGGCGGCGAATGCGGGCGCACCGACGTTGGCATGATTCGCGCCTGGTACGAGGTAGTACCGCATGAATTCCTGGGTCTGCCTGGGTCCTACCGTGTCGAGCACCCGCCGGTAGTAGTCGTTCGTCGAGCGGTGGGAGACCAGCTCGTCCGCGGCACCGTGGAGGAGAAGCAGTTTCCCACCGGAGCGCGCAAATGGACGGAGGTCCGAGTTGTTGCGATCCTGGATGGTGGAGAGATAACTGATTCGGGGAAGCCACTTCCCTGGTCGCCGAGGGTCGATGTCCAGAGAGTTGTAACCCGGGTCCCTCGTCAGGAAGTATTTCACCCACTGATCCCAGTACTGGGCGCCGTAGCCACTTGTCACCGGCATCGGGTTGGCGGGCGCGGAGGTGCCGAACCCAAGAACCGGTGTTCTCATGTCAGCACCCGAAAGGAGCGGGAAGCCGGGGTACTCCCGCTCACCGCTGGCGATTCGGTACGGCCACCTGAACGGCTTGGCCGCGGCGTTCACCGACGCGATCTGGGGATCGGAGAGACACGTCGGTCCGGCATCGACGCCCTTGGGACAGCGGAGCACGCGGGGGTCGAAGTCGCAGCCTCCGAGGTTCGAGATGACCTTGTCCTCGAGGCCGTCCCGTCCGTCGCACGCCGCCATGACGCTGTTGTAGAGCAGGGTCTGCTTGTCGGGCCCGGGGAATGCGCCAGGGCGGGACATCACCTGCGCGAGGTACCCGAGATGCAGAACCTCGGCCGTGTTGTTCCAGGCAGGGTAGGCGGAGATGACGCCGTCGAAGGCGTCCGGCCACCGTTGCACGACGATGAGAGCCTCACGACCGCCTGTCGAACCACCCGCGAAGTACGACCTGCTCGGTCCGGAACCGTAACCACGACGGATGAGGTACGTGGCGGCATCGGAGGTCTTCTTGAGCGCATCGCCGGCCGCGAAGTTCCGAAGTGCCTCGTCGTTCATGCCGAAGGATCCGTCCAACGACCCTGCGGGGCCCGCCTGGTGGCCGGAGTCGCTTGCGAACGTCGCATATCCACGAGCCAGGGGCGCCGGTTGACCGGGGGGGCCGAACGGCACGTTCTGCGCGATGTTGGGGACCGTACCGTTGTATCCGCCGCCGCCGAACATCATCGTGTTGCGGTTCCAGCCGACCGGCATGCCGACCTGCAGCCTGATGTCCGGCGCGGCGCGATCGATCGGGAGGACCACCGCGTCGATCCGGCAGTACTCGATGGACGCGCCGCTCACGGTCTGGGTTACCAGGGATGCCGAGTCGACCCGGCCGCCGCTGGTCGGCAGGCTGATTGCCGACGCCGGGATCTCGCTTCCCACCAACTCCGCGCATCTCGGGGCCGTACCCGCCGCGGCGGTGGCTGGCACCGGCCCGAGGACCGCTGTCGCGCCCGCCAGCGCGGTGGCGACCGCCAGCCCGGCACGGACTGGCCTCAATCTTCCACGAACTCGCAGTACTCGGCTCATTGTGGACCTCCCGCCTAAGCACGCTGTGCCGCGAGATGAGTTTCAGACGGCACTGAGTGCCAACACTGTGCCATGGGTCACAAGCGCCCGCAAGGGCCGGACAGAGGAAACGTCGGGGGGGCGCGGGGACGCGTCGACTCGCGGGTCCGACGGTTTGCGCGGCAGTGCCGGCTCTTGCACCGCCGAAGAGGTACATGCGACAGTGCTGGCACGCGGTGGCAACGAGGACGCAACATACCGACACCGCGTGCCACGTTCGAAACCAGGGAGGCACCGCCAATGCCTGCTATGCCGTCCGGGGCCGTCATCGTCAGCGAACCGGCCGCGCGTCGTCGCACGACGTCGTCCCTACTCCGTCCGATCCTCGGCATCGTCCTCGCGACCGCGGTCCTGACCGCCATGCCGCTCGCCCCCGCGTCCGCCGACACCGTCAGGCCCGGGAAGGACCCGACCCTCGTCCCGACGACACTCGGTCCGATCGTCGGACGCGACGAGGGCCGGTCGAGCGGGACGTACTCGTGGCTGGGAGTCCCGTACGCCGAACCGCCGGTGGCCGAGCTCCGATGGCGACCGCCGAAGCCCCACCGGCCCTGGGCCGATGTCCGGCGCGCCAAGCAGTACGGGTCGGGGTGCACACAGCCGGGGCGCTTCTTCAGCCCGTCCCCGAACGGGCCGTTCTACGACCTGACGGTGCGCGACGGGCTGCAACAGCCCGTCGGCGAGGAGGACTGCCTGACGCTCAACGTCTTCCGCCCCTCGACATCGAAGCGCAACCTGCCCGTCGTGTTCTTCGTCCACGGCGGGAGCAACGTCGTCGGTTACTCGGCGGACCCGATGTACGACGGGCGGGAGCTGGCGAGGCGCGCACAGGCCGTGGTCGTCACCGTCAACTACCGGGTAGGGGTGTTCGGCTGGCTGAGCGCCGAGGGCCTGGGCGGCGGCGACCCACTGTCGGCGTCCGGCAACTTCGGCACTCTCGACCTCGTCAGTGCGCTCCGGTTCGTCGACCAGAACGCCCGGAGGTTCGGTGGCGACTCCGACAACATCAGCGTCATGGGCCAGTCGGCGGGTGCGGTGAACGTCTGGTCCCTGCTCGTCTCCCCACTGGCGCGCGGAATGGTCGACAAGGCGATCCCGCTCAGCGGTGGCCTGAGCACCCGGACGGTGGCCAGCGCGAGGGCGTACGCCGACCGCGTCATGCAGGCCGCGAGGACCGAATACCCCTCCTCGGGCAAGAGCGACATCGAACTGCTTCGTTCGCTCCCCGCCGACGACCTGGTGCGGGTGCTCGTCAAGCACAAACTCGACGGAACACCGGCGGTCATCGCCGACGGCGCGGTGATCCCGTCCGACCCGTACGCCGTGCTCGAGTCCGGGGTCGATCGCGAGGTGCCCGTCCTCGCGGGAAACACCCGCGAGGAGGGAAAACTGTTCGGCAGCACCATCGGCGCGCACAAGCCGAGTGACTACGACCGGTTCACGACGCAGTACCTGTTCGATCCCGACAACCCCGGCACCTTGACCGCCTCCGATCTGCTCAAGGACGAGTACCTTCCGGTAGACAAGCCCGGAGGCTGGAACGACGCAGCCGCGGCACTGACCGAGGCGGTCTTCACCGGCATCAACCGGGACTCGCTGAACGCGTTGGCCCGCAGCGGGAACCACTCGCTCTACCACTACAGGTTCGACTGGAATCAGGAACCCGCACCGTTCGACCAGGTGTACGGCGCCGTACACGCGATAGATCTGCCCTTCGTGTTCCGCACCTTCGGGAACAACGTGTTCTCCTACGCCTACAGCCGGCAGAACCAGGCCGGGCGACTGAGGCTGTCGGACCTGATGATCGCCAGCGTCCGGAACTTCATCCACGAGGGATCACCGCAGCATCGCGGACTCGGCCGTACCTGGGACCAGTGGCCGGCGAGCCTGGTGCTCGACGCGGACGACAAGCACATCCATCTGGGGTCGACCACCGACCGGTGAGGATCGCCTCCCCTGACGAAGGCCGGGGCACCATCCACGGCGAAGACTTCGTCCTCGAGAGCCGCACCGGCGGTCACCCCGGCGGTCCGGCTCTCGGCCGTCCCTCCTCCTCCGGGAAGCGGCCGCGCCGGCGTTCCGGACCAGCGACGAGGCGACGGATCTCATCGGGCAGAACCGGTACATCGACGGCGGGAACTTTTCCGTACGAACGGAGGAAATGTGCGCGGGCTGATGCAGGACGGGTCGCTCGACGTCGACCTGTTGATGCGACGGGCGGACCTGGGATTTCGCCACAAGCGCGTCGTGACGGCGACAGTGTCCGGTGAGGTGGTCTCGACCTGGGGCGAAGTGATCGACCGCGCGCGCAGGCTCTCCGCCGTGCTCGACGTCCTCCAGGTCCCACCCTCGGCCCGGGTCGGCACCTTCGGCTGGAACAGCCAGCGCCATGTCGAGCTGTATCTGGGCGTTCCGTCGGCCGGCCGCATCCTGCACACCGTCAACCACCGGCTCTTCGCCCGCGACCTGGTGCACATCATGTCCGACGCGGCCGACGACGTCGTCTTCGTCGATCGGTCGCTACTGGGCACGGTGTGGGATGTCGTCCGCGCCATCGCGACGGTTCGCTGGGTCGTCGTGATGGACGACGGTGGCGACGAGGAGATCCCCGTCGACCCGCGCATCGCCGACTACGAGGCGCTGCTCGCGCGATGCCCCGAGCCGGCGGCGGCAGCCCGCGTCGACGAGAACGACGCCGCGAGCCTGTGCTACACCTCCGGCACGACCGGGCGGCCGAGGGGTGTCCTCTACAGCCACCGCTCCATCGTCCTGCACGCGATGCTGCTGCTGGGCGTCGACAGCTTCGCCATCTCGGAGCGGGATGTCGTTCTGCCGGTGGTGCCGATGTTCCATGTCAACGCATGGGGACTGCCCTACGCGGCGGTGCTCGCCGGGGCCGAACTCGTACTGCCGGGTCCGGCGATGGCCCCGACGGAACTTCTCCAGCATCTCTCCCGGCACCGGGTGACATTCGCCGCCGGCGTGCCGGCGATCTGGCGCGGTCTGGAGCCGCTCCTGGGCACCGCGGACCTCTCGTCGCTGCGGATGGTGGTCAGCGGTGGGAGCGCCCTGCCGGACGCGCTGTCGAAGGCATGGGAACAGGCGATCGGCGTACCCATCACGAGTTCGTGGGGCATGACCGAGACGAGTCCGCTCGTTGCCTGCGGCCGGTTGTCGTCGTCCTCCGACGCGCTACCGGCCGGCGAACGCCGGCGGTTGCTCGGACAACCCGGGCCGACGATGCCGTTGGTCGACGTACGGATCGTGGACGCCGAGCGCCGGCCCGTCGAGCGGGACGGGACCACGCCCGGCGAACTCCAGGTGGCCGGCCCGACGATCGCGGCCAGCTACTTCGGTGCCGATCCGGGCACGTCGTCCTTCACCGAGGACGGGTGGCTGCGGACGGGTGACGTTGCGACGCTCGACGAGTACGGCTACCTGCGCATCGTCGACCGCGTCAAGGACATGATCAAATCTGGCGGGGAGTGGATTTCGTCGGTCACGCTCGAGAACGAACTGATGGCACACCCGGCCGTACGGGAGGCGGCGGTGGTCGGCGTCGCCGACGACCGCTGGGGAGAGCGACCGTGGGCGTACGTCGTACTCGCGGCCGGGTTGGGAGTCGACGAGACGGGCCTGCGCGAGCACCTTCGCGCGCGGGTCGCCTCGTGGTGGGTCCCCGATCGCTTCGTCGTTCTCGACGAGATCCCCAAGACGGGGACGGGCAAGTTCTCGAAGGTGGCGTTGCGTAACCTCACCGGGTCCGTTGCCGTGCCGCAGTCGCCGTGACACTCCGCCGCAACGGCGTGCCGGGCCGGGTCGCCGAGGTCACGACCTCCGGTCAGGGCGCCGTCGGTGGACCGGGCGACGGCAGGAACCGTCCGCGCGCCGCAGCCACGATCGACCGTACGGCGATGCCGCCGATCAACGCCGAGATGGCCGCCAGCACGAGGTACGGATAGACGCGGTGCCCCGGCGGTTGCCCCCTGGTGATCCAGTGCAGGGTGGTCATGGCCACCGTCGACCAGGAGAACGTGAACGCCCAGAAGCTGGGGGCGAAGTTCAACCGCAGGTACAGCGGGAGCAGGCGGAGCTGCGCGAGAACCAGCAGCAACCCGTATCCGGAGACCAGCATCACCCAGACGTCGATCCGGCCGCCGTTGCGGGCGAAGATCGCGACCCCGGCCAGGGCGGCGGGCGCCACCTCGATCGCGAGGGTCGGTACGAGCGGCACCGGCAGCGGCGGCCGGCTGAAGAGACGGTTCAGGATCAGCGAACCGAGCACGAGCCAGCAGATGAAGCCGAGCCCGAGCATGACGTCCGCCAGCGTGTGCTGCCCGACGGCGGATGCGGCGGTCGAGGCGATGAACCCACCGGCCACGGTGGGCAGGAAGTAGCCGGGATGGATCTGGTCGATGTCGATCCGGCCGTAGATCCACTGCCCGGTTATCCAGCCGCCGAAGAGGAGTGTGAGGACAAGGAACACGTCGACGAGGACCCGACCGAGGCCCAGGTCGTACGGGACGACGCCCTGCGCGGCGAGCAGCATCGGGGTTATGACGGCGAGCGAGACGAACGGGCCGGCGACCGGATCCACCAGGTCGCCGACGAGCGCTCCCGGTCGCGGCAGGGCGTACGCCGCGTACGCGACCACCACGGCCAACCAGGTCAGCGCGGCGAGCGCGAGGAGGACGGAGCCGATCCACATCGGCACGTCGCCGTCGCGCCCGGCCACGATCCAGGTGCTTCCCAGGCCAGCAAGGCCGAAGGGGATACCGAAGAAGTTCGGCGGAATCCGGACGGCGACCATCTGACACCTCCCCCGGCGGGGCGTTCCGCCCGAGCGGTCCGGGTTCCATCCTGCCCGCGTCCGTTCCGCCGGGCGGTCGTTTCGGTCAATCGCCTGCGACTGCCAGCAAAGACGCCAGGTCCTTCAGCGGCAGCGGGAATACGACATCATCGGTTCGCCCTGGCCGACCTGACCGGGCATCACCCGGGGCCACCCGAGGAACGGTGTGGGCCACTGCGACACCGGACATCGTATCGGGCGTCCTACGCCGTTCGTCCTGCTCATCCGACTCGACACGGCGGTGGTGAGCCTTCGCCGTTGCCCCCCGTACCGGGAACGTCCCTGAGAGGATTCGAGCATGCGAGCGATCACCGTGCGAGACCGTCACGCAGGGGTCGGCGGCCTCGCCCTGACCGACATGCCCTACCCCCACGCTGCGGAAAACGACGTCATCGTGCGCGTGCACACCGCGGGCTTCACTCCCGGAGAACTCGACTGGCCGGCAACCTGGACCGATCGCGCGGGCCACGACCGGACACCCAGCATCCCCGGGCACGAACTGTCCGGATCCGTGGTCGAACTCGGCTACGGAACCACCGGCCTCACCGTGGGCCAGCGGGTGTTCGGGCTGACCGACTGGGCGCGCAACGGATCCCTGGCCGAGTACACCGCGGTAGAGGCTCGCAACCTCGCTCCCCTCGCGGCCGACATCGACCACACCGTGGCCGCCGCGCTGCCCATCTCCGGCCTGACCGCGTGGCAGGGGCTGTTCGACCACGCCCACCTCACGACCGGCCAGACCGTTCTCATCCACGGCGCCGCGGGCGGCGTCGGCTCGATCGCCGTCCAACTCGCGCGGGAGGTGGGCGCCCACGTTATCGGCACCGGCCGGGCCGACGACCGTGACGTCGCGGTCGGCCTCGGCGCGCAGACCTTCCTCGACCTGGATGCCGACGATCTGCGGCAGGTCGGCGAGGTGGACGTGGTGTTCGACGTCATCGGCGGCGACATCCTCGAGCGATCGACCGAACTGGTACGCCCAGGCGGCACCGTTGTCACCATCGCGATGCCACCCACCGTGCAGCCCAAGGACGGGCGAGCCGTCTTCTTCGTCGTCGAACCCGATCGGGCCCGGCTGACCGACCTCGCCCAGCGGCTCCGGGCCGGACGGCTCAACCCGATCGTCGGCGCCGTGCGACCACTTTCCGAAGCGCCCGCCGCGTTCGCCCGCCACCGCCGCACACCCGGCAAGACGATCATCGAGGTCGCGGACGAACAAGGAACACAACACCTGTGACCCAGTACGCGAATCGCGAGTGGCGTGCTGCTCGACGGCGGGACTGGGGCCGAGGTCGTCGAGGCGCCTCCCGCCGAGCGCAGAGGAAGCCGCAGGGGAGCCTAGGATCGGGGCCATGCCCCTGAGCACGGACGACGTCGGCCGGTTCGTGGCCGCCCGGCACCGTCTGGAGGCCATCGCGTACCGGCTCCTCGGCTCCGCCGCCGAGGCCGAGGACGTCGTGCAGGAGACGTTCCTACGCTGGCAGGCCGCCGACGTCGACCGCATCGAGGTCCCTGATGCCTGGCTGACCAAGGTACTCACCAACCTGTGCCTCAACCAGCTCACCTCCGCGCGGGCGAGGCGCGAGACATATGTGGGCCGGTGGCTTCCCGAGCCGCTGCTCGCCGGGGACCCGATGCTCGGCCCGGCCGACACCGCCGAGCAGCGCGAATCGGTCTCGTACGCGGTCCTCACCCTGCTGGAGCGGCTGTCCCCCAACGAGCGGGCGGTGTACGTGCTGCGGGAAGCCTTCGACTACCCGCACCGGGAGATCGCCGAGATCCTCGACATCACCGAGGCCGCCTGCCAGCAGATCTTCCACCGCGCCAAGAAGCACGTCGCGGACGGCAAGGCCCGGACCGAGATCGACGAGGTCGCCGCCCGGCGGATCGTCGAGGAGTTCATGGCTGCCGCCACCAGCGGCCAGACCGAGTCGCTCGTGCGGCTGCTCACCGCGGACGCGATCTCGATCGGCGACGGTGGCGGGAAGGTTCCGGCCCGCGTCAAGCCGTTCGAGGGCGCCCACGCGGTCGCGAGGTTCCTGTGGGGCCTGTTCAAGCCGACCGAGGCCAAACGCGCCGTGCTCGGCGGCTGGCCCGAGGTCTACGCCTGGACCGCCAACGGCGATCCCGCCGCCGTCGTCGTCGTGGACGGCCGGGTCGTCGGCGTCATGTGTCTGGAGGTCGGGGCCGATGGAATCGCCGCGATCCGTAACCAGGTCAACCCCGACAAGCTGGAGCGCGCGACCGAGCGGTTCGCGGCCTCCGACCACGAGGAACCGCTGTTCAAGCCGTTCTGACCTGCTGTGAGGTGCTTCACATCGCGTTCCTGTCAGCAAACGGCGGGCCGCCCGGTTCAAGTGGCGAACCCGAATCGAACAGGAGCACGGACATGCAGCACCGCATCGTCGTTCTCGGCGCCGGATACGCCGGAGCCATCGCCGCCGGTCGCCTCGCCAAGCGGCTCCGCCGCGAGGACGTCGCCATCACCCTCGTCAACGCCGAGCCCGACTTCGTCGAGCGCGTCCGCATGCACCAGCTTGCGAGCGGCCAGAGTCTCAAGCCCCGGCCCCTGCGGAAGATGTTCGCGGGCACCGGCGTCGAGGTGAGGGTCACGAGGGTCACCGGCGTCGACGTCGACCGCAGGACCGTCGCCGTCGTCGACACGGACGGCGAGGAGGAGATCGCCTACGACACGCTCGTCTACGCCCTCGGCAGTGGCTGGAACGCCCAGGGCGTTCCCGGTACCACCGAGCACGCGTACGAGATCGCCAGCCGCCCCGGAGCGCTCCGGCTACGGAAGCGCCTGGCCCGCCTCGACGCCGGGCAGACCGTGGTCGTCGTCGGCGGCGGCCTCACCGGCCTGGAGGCCGCGGCCGAGATCGCCGAGGCCCGCCCGGACCTCGACGTCGCCCTCGCCGCCAGAGGTGACCTCGGTGACTGGCTCTCGCCCAGGGGCCGCGCGCACCTGCGGAAGGTCTTCGGCAAGCTCGGGATCACCGTGTACGAGCAGGCCGCCGTCACCGCCGTCGAGGCCGATCGCGTCGCCACCGCCGACGGCAGGGTCATTCCGGCCGCGGTCACGGTGTGGACCGCCGGCTTCGCGGTCCACCCGATCGCGAAACAGAGCGCCCTGGAGGTCAGCGGCACCGGTCGGATCGTGGTCGACGAGACCATGCGCGCGGTCTCACATCCGGACGTCTACGCCGTCGGCGACGCGGCCCTCGCGCTGGGGGCGGGGAACAAACCGCTCCGGATGTCGTGCGCTTCGGGTTCGCCGATGGCCTGGCAGGCCGCCGACTCGATCGCGGCGCGACTGACCGGCGGGAAACTTCCGAAGGCGCCGCTCCGGTACTTCAACCAGTGCATCTCGTTGGGCCGCAGGGAGGGTGTGATCCAGTACGTCACCGCCGACGACCGCGCAGTGCCGGCGGCCCTGACCGGACGGCTCGCCGCCGTCTACAAGGAGTTGGTCTGCAAGGGCGCCGCCTGGGGCGTCGCCAACCCGATGCTCGGGGTGCCGACCCGGCGCCGCCGCGTCGTGCAGGAGCGAGCCACGGCGGGTTCGGCCGTCAGCGCACAGCCGAGCGCCTGATCCAGCCGGCCGCGGAGACAGCACAGCGGTCGACTGCGCCGGACCGGTGCATCAGCCAGCGTCCGCCGGCTTGCGCGCGAGGATGAGCCAGTACCGTGGGCTGCCGTTCCGGTGCCGCCCCGAACCGGTCAAGGCGGCGGCCGTCGCGGTGAAGCCCGCCGCCGCCAACTCGTCACGGACTGCGGTCAGTGGGCTGTTGCGGTAGTACATGACGAACGGGGGACGCCACACGGCATTGCGGACCCGCATGGCCAGGTCGAATCCGAGCGTGACCCAGTGCGAGACCGAGGTCACCGGCGGCGGCGCACCGATCGGGAAGGTGAAGAGCCCTCCGGGCCGCAGCGCGCGGTACACCCCCTCGAACAGCGCGGGCCGTTCCGCGGACAGGAAGTGCCCGAGCGCTCCGAAGGTGACCGCCAGGTCGAAGTCCTCGGTGAATGGCAGGGCCCGGGCGTCGGCCCGTACCCAGGTGGCCCCCGGGTGTGCGCTCCGCGCCCGCCCGAGCATGCCGGCGCTGAAGTCGACGCCCGTGACCCGTCCCCTGCACAGGGACCTGAGCACCAGCATGCCCGCGCCGGTGCCACAACAGACGTCCAGCCCGTGGTCGAACGGGCCGAGTTCGGACAGCGTGTGGGCGGTCGCGCCGAGAATGCTCTCCGGGGTCCGAAACGGCGTGTGGTCGAACTTCGGAGCCAGGAGGTCGTAGCCGTGCTCGACCGAGGAGAGCGCCTGGACGCACAGTTCACGCAGTGACGGGCCTTGAGGCGAGAACACCGGCCGAGAGTACCTGGCGGCGTGCCGCCGATCGTGAGGTTGGCGGTGCGAGTACGGCCTTCGCGACAGGGGTTCCGCCCGGCCGGCGTCGGCAGCCGGCCTGGCGCGGCGCGTGTCAACAGGCTCGGGTGCCCGCGGCGTTCCCTCCGGTGACACGAACGATGAGGAGGCACCGTGTGACGTTCGACGAGTTTGTGACGACGAGAGGCCCGAGCCTTGTCCGTCTCGCCCGGTTGCTGTCCGGTGATCGGCACCGGGCCGAGGATCTGGTCCAGGATGTTCTGGCCCGAGCGTACGTCCACTGGCGGCGGATATCCGCGACCGGCCGGCCGGACATGTACGTACGGCAGATGCTGGTCAACGCGAACCGGTCGTGGTGGCGCCTGAGCAGGAACCGCGAGTTGCCGTACGGCGACTCGACCCATGATCCTCACCGTCGACATCCCGGGCGGGCGCAACGTCTTCATTTTCGTCACCGGAAGTTTCACGCACGCCGAGGCCGAGGTGTTCGTGGCCGGGATGACCTGGCCGTGCCCTGTCGATACTCCGGTGGGCCGACCGCTGGCCGGTTCCCCGGACGGCCAGACGCGGCCGAGCCGGGAGTGTCCGGCGTCCGTGGTACGCACGACGAGCACTCCCGGCCGGTTCACGACCGCGACATCAACCGGAGGCTCGCTCCGATCGATACCGCCTTCACATCACAGTGGTCCGTCCATCAGCGCCGACCCTCCCGAGCCGGATCTGGGTCATGCCGTCAGCGTTGCAGCGTGAGCAGACCCGGCCGGTACGGCAGCAGACCGTAGTCGCCGCCGGAACTGGGAGACCGTCCCTGGTAGAGCAACTGCAGGTTGCAGGCGTCGACCGTCATGGTCTGGTCGGCGTTGCTGCGGATCAACTCGCCGTGGCTGATGTCGTTGGTCCAGGTCGCACCACTGTTGGCCTTGCCCGCGAACGGATTGCTCTCGCTCGTCGCCTGCGGCGTCCACGAACCACCCAGACTCGAGGACGTGAACGACCGGAAGTAACGACCCTGCGAACCGATCGCCTCGACGATCATCAGGTACTGGTTCT
>NZ_JADPUN010000268.1 GCF_015690345.1 Plantactinospora alkalitolerans
GCGTTAAGAAGGGGCCCTTCTTCTACGGAATCCGATAAGAAGGGGCCCTTCCTTGCACCTGGAAGCCGTAGGGGAGTTCTAGGCGGTGCTGGGCCAGGAGAGTCGTGTCGGCCAGGAGGTCGGCGGTGGGGGCGTCGGCGACGATCTGGCCCGCGTCGAGGATCAGCGCCCGGTCACAGAGTTCGAGGGCGTACGGGAGGTCGTGGGTGACCATGAGGAGGGTCACCGGGAGCCCGCGCAGGATTGCGGCCAGCTCGCGGCGGGCGGCCGGATCGAGGTTGGAGGAGGGTTCGTCGAGGACGAGGATCTCCGGGTGCATGGCGAGGACCGTGGCCACCGCCACACGGCGGCGCTGGCCGAACGAGAGGTGTTGCGGCGCCCGGTCCCGGTGCTCGGTCATCCCGACGGCGTCGAGCGCATCGGTCACCCGGGCCGCCAGTTCGGCGCCACGCAGGCCCAGGTTTGCCGGACCGAACGCCACGTCCTCGGCGACGGTCGGCAGGAAGAGCTGGTCGTCGGGATCCTGGAAGACGATCCCGACCCGGCGGCGGATCTCGGCCAGGGTGGCGCGGTCCCGGTTCACGGTCAGCCCGCCGACGGTGACCGTGCCCTCGCCCCCGGCGAGGATCCCGTTCAGGTGCAGCACCAGCGTCGTCTTGCCGGCACCGTTCGGGCCGAGCAGGGCGATCCGTTCGCCGCGCGGCACGGTCAGGTTGACGCCGCGCAGCGCGACGTGCCCGTCGGGGTAGCTGTACTGCACGCCACGTACGTCCAGTGAGAGGGCGTCGGTGGCGGCGGGAGCGGGAGCGGTGTCCACGTACCCGATCATCCCAGCACCAGCGCGGCGGCGGCGATGCCGGTCGCGGCGAGCGGCACCGTCGCCGCCACCAGCCAGTGCCGGGCGGTGGCCGCTCCGGCGTCCCGCCACGCTTCCGGCATCCTGCCCTGGTAGCCCCGGGAGACCATCGCCAGGTAGACCCGTTCGCCCCGCTCGAAGGCCCGGAGGAAGAGCGCGCCCAGTCCGGCGGCGAAGCCGCGCAACTGCCACAGGAACCGGGGATCGTCGCCACGGGAGATCCGGGCGACCCGCATCCGACGCGCCTCGCCGATCAGTACGTCCAGGTAGCGCAGCATGAACGTGGCGATCTGGGTGAGGATCTGCGGACAGTGCAGCCGGTCCAGGCCGAGGAGCAGGTCCCGCATGGTGGTGGTGCCGGCGAGCAGCAGCGAGGCGAGTACCCCGAGGGTGCCCTTGGCGAGGATGTTCCAGCCGCCGTAGAGGCCGTCCACGGAGAGTTCCAGCCCCAGCCAGGTGATCCGCTCACCGGAGCCGAGGAACGGCAACGCGAACGCGAACAGCACGAACGGCAGCTCGATCAGCGACCGGGTGGCGAGCCAGCGGAGGCCGACCCGGGCCACGGCCGCCACCAGTACGACCAGTACGGCGTAGCCGCCGAACGCCCAGAACGCCTCGCGGGGGGTGGCGACCACGGCGATGGTGAACGCCACCATCGCCGCGATCTTGACCTCGGGGGGCAGCCGGTGCACCGGGGATGTCCGGTCCCGGTACAGAACGTGCGCGTGCCCGGCGCCCATGTCGCGTACCCCTTAGTTCCGCGCGTCGGCGGACGCCGCGTCGGCGGACGCCGCACCGGCACCAGCACCAGCACCAGCACCAGCACCAGCACCAGCTGCCTGGGCGGCCTGAGCGGGTCCGGCGCCCTGGCCGGCCGGGGTGCCCTGCTCCGTGGCGCCGCCGGACGGGCGCCGCCGGACGAGCCAGAACAGGCCCCCACCGATGGCGAAGGTGAGCAGCACGCCCAGCACCCCGGACAGGCCGGTGGAGAGGTAGGAGTTGTCGATGCCCCGGACCCCGTAGTCGGCCAGCGGTGAGTCGGCCAGTTCGTGGTCCCTGCTCTGCTGGGCCGGGCAACTGCCGCCGATGATGTTGTCGTCGGCGTCGAAGGTGCAGCCCTGGCGCAGCGACGAGTCCAGGCCGTCCGGGTGGGCCGAGGCGAAGTTGCTGACCACCCCGGCGAGCAGGAGGGCGACCAGCAGGCCGCCGAGGATGAACGCGCCGGTGCGCTTCGTCATCCGGATCCCTCCGGTCGTCATCGGGCACCTCCGCCGACCGGCGCCGGGTTCGCCGCCGGGATCGGTCGCAGGGAGCGGAGGGCGTAGACCAGGTCGGGTCGGACCTTCGCCACCGTGACCACGGTGGTCGCGGTGATCAGGCCCTCACCGATACCGATCAGCAGGTGTACTCCGGCCATCGTGCCGGCCAGGCCGCCGAGGCTGCTGCCGACGTCGGTGGTGCCGCCGAGCCAGTACTGCAGGACGAAGCCCTGCGAGGCGACCAGCACGCTGACCACCGAGGCGACGAAGGCGGTGATCGCCAGGCCGTTCACGGTGCGCGGCAGGATCCGCAGCAGCAGCGCGATCAGCAGGTAGGCGACGGCCGTTCCGAGGATCGCCATGTTGGTGATGTTGAGGCCGAGCATGGCCACCCCGCCGTCGCCGAAGATCAGCGACTGCACGATCAGCACCACGGCCACGCAGAGCGCGCCGACCCACGGCCCGACCAGAACCGCGGCGAGCGCGCCGCCGAGCAGGTGACCGCTGACCGCGCCGGTGAAGATCGGGAAGTTCAGCATCTGGACGGCGAAGATGAACGCGGCGACCAGTCCGGCCATCGGGGCCAGCCGGTCGTCGAGGTCCTGCCGGCCACGCGCCACGCACAGCGCGAGTGCCACCAGGGCGAGCGCCGCGAACGCGGCGGCAACGGGACCGTTGATGATCCCGTTGGAGATGTGCATCGCCAGGGTTTCCACTCCACCACCTCCCCTATGTCGGCGGAGGATCGGCCCCCGCCGGCCGGGTCAGCCTAAGAGCCAGCCGGCGTTATTGCCAAGATTTTGCAAGAGCTGTACACCAACCGCAATCTCGGGTCCACCTGCCGATAGGGTCGTGGCCATGACCTCGCCAACCCGCCTCGAAGCCGGCGACACCGCGCCCGATTTCGCGCTGCCCACCGACGCCGGGAACACGCTCTCACTCAAGGAACTGCGTGGCCGGAAGGTGGTGCTGTACGCGTACCCGGCAGCGATGACCCCGGGCTGCACCACGCAGGCCTGCGACTTCCGGGACTCGCTCGCCTCGCTCCAGGCCGCCGGCTACGAGGTGATCGGCATCTCCCCGGACTCTCCGGAGAAGCTGGCGAAGTTCCGGGACCGGGACGCCATCACCTTCCCGCTGGTCGCCGACACCGACAAGGCGGTGCTCCTCGCGTACGGGGCGTACGGCGAGAAGCAGTCGTACGGCCGGACGATCACCGGGGTGATCCGCTCGACGTTCGTCATCGACGAGGAGGGCCGGATCGAACGGGCGCTCTACAACGTCAAGGCCAAGGGACACGTCGCGAAACTCCGCCGGGACCTCGGCCTGGACTGAGCGCGCCCGCGGTCTAGACTTTGGGCGCGAGCGGGAGTGGTGTAATGGCAGCCACGCAGGATTTAGGTTCCTGTGCCTTCGGGCGTAGGGGTTCGACTCCCCTCTCCCGCACAGTTCTGCACCGGTCGGAGTCGTGCCGGTTCCACTCGGGCCGGATCGGTCCCGGGTCGGCGTCCGGTGGGGACACCCGACCGGTCCGGTGTTCGCCCGGCCGACCGCGGCGCCGTCGGGCACTGTAAGCGCCGTCGGGCACTGTAAGCGCCGTCACCCCCGGCCTGCGGGCCGGCGAGGACGCGCGGCGGACGGGTGAGGATGGCCACCGTGGGCATCCGCTTCGTACTCGACCCGCCGCTGACCGCCGGGTTGCGCGACGAGATCGTCAGCCTGTGGACGGCGGTGACCAACGCCGGTGGCGCGGTCGGGTTCGTCGGTCCGGTCGGCGAGGAGGATGTCCGGCCGCTCGCCTCGGCCAGCCTCCGGGAGGCGTCGGACGGCCCGGACCACCTGCTGGTCGGTTACCGGGATGACGACCTGGTGGCGCTGCTCTTCCTCACCGACAACCGGTTCCACCTCAAAGCGCACTGGTGCGTGTTGAAGCGGGTGATGGTGCACCCGGACCGGCAGGGGCACGGTTACGGCCAGGCTCTGCTGCGCGAGGCCGAGAAACTGGCCCGGCAGGCGGGGTGGGAGGCACTGCACCTCACCGTTCGGGACGGCCGGGGCGTGGAGGAGTTCTACCGGCGGCTCGGCTACCGGGAGGTCGGCCGGTTGCCGGGGGCGCTCCGGGTCGGGCCGGGCGACGACCGCGACGAGATCCACATGTGGTTGCCGCTGGTGTGAGGACCGACCCCGGCACCCGGCACCGACACCGGCCCGGCTCGCCAGGTCTCGGTCACGCCGGCCGCGCGACAGGCTTGCGAGCCTGCCCGAGCCCCGAAATCAATCGATGAACTTCGCTTGACACTTTGCGCAGTGCTGGTGAAGCTAACTGAGACATCGGTGCTCCTGAACATGCGCCGTCGCTCCCACCACTGGAGAACTCGGATGGCACTCCCCCGCTACCGGCCGCGTGTGATGGTCGCTGGTGCTGTCGGTCTCGCCATGGCCGCCACGGTAGGCATGTTGACCACGACCGCAGCCCAGGCCGCCCCCGGCTGCGGTGTCGACTACGCCGTGGCCAGCTCCTGGCCGGGTGGATTCAACGCCACCGTCACCATCACCAACCTCGGTGACCGCCTCACCGGCTGGAATCTGACCTGGTCCTTCACCGCCGGGCAGACCGTCACGCAGCTGTGGAACGGCTCGGTCAACCAGTCCGGAGCCCAGGTCAGCGTGACCAACGCGTCCTACAACGGCAACATCGCCACCGGCGGCACCGCCTCGTTCGGCTTCAACGGCACCTGGAACGGCAGCAACCCGAAGCCCGGCAGCTTCACCCTGAACGGCACGGTCTGTACGGGCACCGTCGACCCGACCTCGCAGCCTTCGTCGCCACCGCCGACCTCCACCCCACCGCCGACCTCCACGCCACCGCCGGTCACCTCCGTCGGCGGCTCCGGCCCCTATCCGGCGGGTTACGAGACGGTGAGCAACCTCGGCAACCACACCATCTACCGGCCGGCGAGCTTCCCGTCACGGCCGTTGCCCGTCTTCGTGTGGGGCAATGGCGCCTGCTCGGCCAACGGGACCTCGGCACTGCCATTCCTGCGCGAGATCGCCTCACACGGATTCCTGGCGATCTCCAGTGGCAGCCCGAACGGCTCCGGCTCGACAACCGCCGCCCTGCTGACCCAGTCGATCAACTGGGCCGTCGCGGAGAACAGCCGACAGGGCAGCTGGTACTACGGCCGGATCGACACCACGAAGATCGCCGTGGCGGGCTTCTCCTGCGGCGGGCTGGAGGCGTACGAGGTCTCCAACGACTCGCGCGTCAGCACGACCATGATCTTCAGTAGTGGACTGTTGGACGACGCCAACGACTACCAGCTGCGACGGCTGACGAAGCCGATCGCGTACATCATCGGTGGCTCCGGCGACATCGCCTACCCGAACGCCATCGACGACTGGGGCAAACTGCCGAGCGGACTGCCGGCCTTCATGGGCAACCTGCCCGTCGGACACGGTGGAACGTACAGCCAGACCAACGGTGGCGAGTTCGGCCGGGTCGCGGTGCTGTACCTCAAGTGGCGCCTCCTCGGCGACCGCACCGCCGGCCAGACCTTCGTCGGCAGCAGCTGTGGTCTGTGCAGCGGCACCCAGTGGACCGTCCAACAGAAGAACCTGACCCTCTGACCGAACACGCCCCGCACCGGCCCGGTACCCGACGGTTGCTCAGCCGCAGCCGACCGGTACCGGGCCACCGGCGGCGCCGGCGACCGGCAGCTCGGAAGGGTCGGCGCCGGCCGGGGCAGCCGGTGCGGTCGTCGGCGGTGCCGTCGTCGGAGATCCGGTCGTCGCCGGGGTGGCGCTGGCCGGCGGGGTCGACGCGGCGGCACCGGTGGCGCCGTACATCCGGACCGTGCTGCGCTGCACCTGCCGGGGCGCCAGCCGGATCCCGTTGGCCACCGCCTCGTGGCCGTAGCTGTCGACGACCCGGATCGAGTACGGTCCGGTGCCGATCCCACCGTCGATCACCCAGTAGTTGTCGGAGCCCCGCTTCGCCGCGCGCCAGCTCGTACCGGCGCGCTTCGCGGACACCGACCTGACCGGGTTGCCGTGGTTACCCACCTGCACCGCGAACCAGTACTGCGAGACGCCGCTCTTGAGCCGGAAGGTGAGCGGGCCGGACAGCGGCGGGTTGACGGCCGCCCGGTAACGCACCGGGACGATGCCCTGGGACAGGTCGGCGATCTTCGCGAACGCCTGCCTGGAAAGGTCGATCTTGCCGCCGGTACAGCCTCCGCAGCGATCCAGCACCATCACCCGGACGGTGCCCTTCGGGCCGGTGACGTCGAGGAAGCTGCCACACGCGGCCGAGCCGGCGTACTGGCTGGATCCGAGCGCGACGTAGAGCCGGTTGGCCGGCGGGCCGGGCAGCGAGCAGTTGCCGCCCGAGTTGCCGCCGTCGTAGTGCGACGCCTTCCCCTTGTAAACGGTCGAACCGCTCGGCGCGGCGGCGCAGGCGGCCGAGTCGGTGAACTGCCAGACGAGCACCAGCCCGAGTACGCCGGCGAGCACCGCCACGAACCCACCGGCCAGCCAGCGAAACGACCGCCTCCGCCGGACAGGTCGATCGCCCGCGCCCGGACCACCCGCGCCCGAATCACCGGCGGTTGGCGCGGCAGCCCCGGCAGGGCCGCCGTTCGGGTCGTCGGGAAGCTCGGGCTCAGTCATCCGGGGCATGTTGCCCTAGCCGCCGCGCCTTCCGCAAGATCTCCACCAGGGCGTCAGGCCAGCACCTCCACCGGGTCGCCGACGGTGAGCGTGTCGACAGAGCCGGCCGGCCCGGCCACCGGCACCAGGTTCTGACCGAAGACCAACTGCTGGTTGATCCGTCGGTACCTCGCCAGGGTGCGCAGCGGCTCCCGGCCGCGTACCCCGGTCTCCTGGTCCGTGGTGGTCACCAGGCACCGGCCGCAGGGCTTGGCCACCCGGAACGTCACCGGGCCGATCCGGAGCCGGCGGCCGGTCCAGTCGTCCTCGGCCCACGGGCCGGCACCGCCGACCACCACGTTGGGGCGGAACCGGGTCATCGGCAGCGGCGCTTCGACGTCGCCCGACTCCAGCAGGGAATTGTTCAGCGCGTCCAGCGAGGCGCGGTTGGCCAGCAGCAGCGGGTAGCCGTCGGCGAAACTGACCCGGTCGGCGGGGTCAGCCAGGTCGGTGTCCGGAATCGGGCGAGCGGTCGGGTCGCCGAGCCAGACCAGCCGGACCTTCCGGTCGAGCTGCCGGGAGAGCCAGTCGTCGGCCGTCTGCTCCGCCCGCCGGGCCGGGGCGGCGGGCATGTGCGAGAAGACGCGTACCGCGATCGGCTCGCCGTCGGCCGGCTCGGTGATCTCCAGGGTGGGCCGGCCGGTGGCGCTCAGCCGCAGACCGCCGGGCCGGAGTTCCGGCCGGATGGTCACCAGGCCGGTCGCCTGGCGCTGGGTGACTCCGGTCCCGTCCTCGTCCACGATCATCCAGCGCCGGTCGCCGGCAAGGCCCCACGGCTCGACCCGGGCGTCCTCGACGTCGAGCCGGTAGCAACCCTTGACCGGGTACACGTGCAGGGACACCAACCGCATGGTGTTCAGCCTGGCACAGCGGTTCCGGGAACCGGATCGGTGTTTCGGCCGGCCGGCGGGTGGACCGGCGGCCTACGAGTGGACCGGCGGACGCCTACGAGTGGACCGGCGGACCGCGGATGGACCGGCGGACGGCGGATGGACCGGCGGGCGCGACGCCCCGGGCCGGGCCGCTACCAGGCGATACCGATCCCGTCGCCGGGGTACCAGTGCTGGTCCGGCGTCTCCCGGTAGGCGAGGAAGCGGCGGCCGGTCTTCTCGGCGTGTTCGGCGAGCACGTTCGTCACCGTGACGTTGTCGGTGAGCAGCCGGGCGCCCGGGGCGAGCTTCGGCTCCACCGTCGAGAACTCCCGTCGCTCGTGCTTGGTGTGGTGGTCGCTGTCGTGCAGGAAGAGGTCGACCGGCCGGTCCAGTTGCTTGATCGAGGCGAGGGAGTCCCCGATCACCAGATCCACCACGCTCGCCCAGGGCTCGGACTTCGCCAGGTAGCCGGCCTCCGGATTGATGTCCAGCGAGGTGACCCGGCCGGGGTCGCCGTCGGCCGCGTTCCGCAGCAGGGCCGAGGCCAGTACGCAGGTGCCGAGGCCCTTGTCGACCCCGGTCTCGACGATGTGCGCGGGGCGGACGGCGCGGACTATCGCGTACCAGCCGATCCGGCGGGCGTACCGGACGCGCCGGTCGGCCAGGCCACGCCGTTCGGCGGTGGCGGTGGCCTGTTCGATGTGCTGGCGGAGCGTGTCGTCGTGCTCGATCTCGGCCAGGTACGTCCGCACCTGGCCGACCGGGACGTCGCAGGTCACGCTGACGAACCAGGCCAGGTGCTCGCGGCTGAGCTTCGTCAGGTCGTAGGTGTAGTTGTGGTGCTCACGGGAGGTGAGCAGCCACCGGGCCGAGACGCCGAGCACCCGGGCGTCGTGCCGGGCCACCCGCATGAACCGTTTGGGAAACGCCGCGACGGGGGCGAGGCGGGTGCGGGCGATCGCACGCCGGAAGTTCGTACCATCCACCTCGAAGGTTGTACCACTTCCGGGTGTCCCATTGCCGTCTGAATTATTTCATGCATACAGTCTTCTCGTGAATGACAGCGCTGTCATCGCGGCCCCACCGATGGACCGCGTGCTCGACCTGTTCCAGGGCATCCGGCTGACTCCGACCCAGCGACGGATCGCGCACAGCCTGGTCCAGCATGCCGCGTCCGCCGCCTACCTCTCCGCGGCCGAGGTCGCCGAGCTGGCCAAGGTCAGCCAGCCCTCGGTGACCCGGTTCGCGATGGCGCTGGGCTACGACGGCTATCCGGCGCTACGTCGCCGGTTACGGGAGATCGCCGCCGCCGGGTACGGCCGACCGGACCTCGGCGCCCCGACCGGGAACGAGATGCAGCGGGCACTGCGCGCCGAGGCCGACAACCTGGACCGGCTCGCCGAGCAGCTCGCCGACCGGGACGGGGTGACCGCAGCCGGGACCCTGCTGGCCGGAAGCCGCCCGCTGGTCGTACTCGGGTTGCGCGCCGCCGCGCCGCTGGCCGGATACTTCGCGTACTTCGCGGCGAAGGTGCTGCCGGACGTACGGGTGCTGGACTCGGGCGGGAGCCTGCTGACGGACCGGCTGGAACAGACCCGGGCGGCCGGGGCGAGCGCCCTGCTGGCGATCGTGCTGCCCCGGTACCCCCGGGAGTCGCTTGACGCGCTCCGCGAGGCGCGGGCCGCCGGGATGTCGGTGGTGGTGATCACCGACTCGGCGGTCAGCCCCGCCGCCGAGTACGCCGAGATCGTCCTGCCGGCCGCGGTCGGCTCCCAGCTCGTCTTCGACCTGCACACCGCGCCGATGGCGCTGTCGATGGTGCTGTTGCAGGCGATCTGCGACGCCGTGCCCGCCGACAGCCAACGCCGGCTGGAGGAGTTCGAGCAGTCCGCCGCCCGCCGCCAGTTGTTCATCGGATAGCCACCATCACCACCAACGCCACCAACACCGCCATCACCACCGCAGAAGGAGTTGCCATGCCCGAGCCGATCCGCGCCGCCCGCGGCACCACCCGGACCGCCGTCGGCTGGCCGCAGGAGGCGGCGCTGCGGATGCTCATGAACAACCTCGACCCCGAGGTCGCCGAGCGCCCGGACGACCTGGTCGTGTACGGCGGAACCGGGCGGGCGGCCCGGGACTGGCCCTCGTACCACGCACTGGTCCGGACCCTGACGACACTGCGCGACGACGAGACCATGCTGGTGCAGTCGGGCCGCCCGGTCGGGGTGCTGCGTACCCACGAGTGGGCGCCCCGGGTGCTGCTGGCCAACTCGAACCTGGTCGGCGACTGGGCGACCTGGCCGGAGTTCCGCCGCTTGGAGCAGCTCGGCCTGACCATGTACGGCCAGATGACCGCCGGATCGTGGATCTACATCGGCACCCAGGGCATCCTCCAGGGCACCTACGAGACCTTCGCCGCGGTCGCCGCCAAGCTCGCCGCCGGCCGCGCCGACGGGCAGCAGCACAGCGGCGGCCCGCTCACCGGCACCCTGACCCTGACCGCCGGCTGCGGCGGAATGGGCGGGGCGCAGCCGCTCGCGGTCACCATGAACGGCGGCGCCTGCCTGATCGTCGACGTCGACCCGCAGCGGCTGGCCCGCCGGGTGCAGACCCGCTACCTCGACACCGTGGCCGGCTCCCTCGACGAGGCGGTCGAGCAGGCGCTCGCGGCGAAGCGGGCCGGCCAGGCGCTCTCGGTCGGGGTGGTCGGCAACGCCGCCACGGTCTTCGCCGAACTGCTCCGCCGTGGCGTCGAGATCGACATCGTGACCGACCAGACCAGCGCGCACGACCCGCTGTCGTACGTCCCGGAGAACGTCGAACTCGCCGACGCGGCCGAACTCGCCAGGACCAAGCCGGTCGAGTACACCGAACGGTCCCGGGCCGCCATGGTCAAGCACGTCGCCGCGATGGTCGGGTTTCTGGACAACGGCGCCGAGGTGTTCGACTACGGCAACTCGATCCGGGGCGAGGCCCAGCTCGGCGGGTACGAACGGGCGTTCGCCTTCCCCGGGTTCGTACCGGCGTACATCCGGCCGCTGTTCAGCGAGGGCAAGGGCCCGTTCCGCTGGGCCGCGCTCTCCGGCGACCCGGCCGACATCGCCGCCACCGACCGGGCGGTACTCGACCTCTTCCCGGAGAACGAGCAGTTGGCCCGCTGGATCAGGCTGGCCGGGGAACGGGTCGCCTTCCAGGGCCTGCCGGCCCGGATCTGCTGGCTCGGCCACGGTGAGCGGGACAAGGCCGGGGTCCGGTTCAACGACATGGTCGCCTCCGGCGAACTGCGCGCCCCGGTCGTCATCGGCCGAGACCACCTCGACGCCGGCTCCGTCGCCTCCCCGTACCGGGAAACCGAGGCGATGGCCGACGGATCCGACGCGATCGCCGACTGGCCCCTGCTCAACGCCATGGTCAACACCGCCAGCGGCGCGTCCTGGGTCAGCATCCACCACGGCGGCGGCGTCGGCATCGGCCGCTCCATCCACGCCGGCCAGGTCTGCGTGGCCGACGGCACCCCGCTCGCCGGTCAGAAGATCGAACGGGTCCTGAGCAACGATCCCGCGATGGGCGTACTCCGCCACGTCGACGCCGGCTACCCCGAAGCCGCCCAGGCGGCCGCCGACGGCGGCCTCCGCATCCCCATGACAGAGATGTAAGGAAGGGCCCCTTGTTATCGGATTCTGTTGTAGAAGGGTCCCTTCCTAACAGCCAGTTCGCGCGGAGCTGGGCGGAGATCGCGCCGATCGGGCGGGATGCGGGGACGGGCGGGTACCTGCGGTACGGGTTCACCGAGCCGGTACGGCGGCTGGAGGAGTGGTTCCGGGACACCGCCGCCGGCGACGGAGCGCACACCGTCGACCAGGACGGCAACGGCAACCTGTTCGCCTGGTACGGGCCGGCGCCCGAGAACGGGGACGCCGTCCTGCTCGGCAGCCACTTCGACTCGGTCCCGTACGGCGGTGGCTACGACGGCCCGCTCGGCATCGTCAGTGCGCTGCTCGCCGTACGGGCTCTGCGGGAGGCCGGGCGGGAGTTCCGGCGGCCGGTCGGGGTCGTCGCGTTCGCCGAGGAGGAGGGCTCCCGGTTCGGCGTACCCTGCCTCGGCTCGCGGCTGCTCACCGGCGCGCTCGACCCGGACCGGGCGGCGGCGCTGACCGACCGGGACGGGATCAGCCTCGCCGAGGCGATGGGCGGTCGACCGGCCGGGAGCCGCCCGGAAATCCTGGACCGGATCGGCGCGTTCGTCGAGCTGCACATCGAGCAGGGTCGGGCGCTTGTCGACCTCGGCGCACCGGTCGGGGTGGCCAGCGGGATCTGGCCGCACGGGCGCTGGCGGCTGGACTTCGCCGGCGAGGCGAACCACGCCGGCACCACCCGGATGGCGGACCGCCGCGATCCGATGCTGACCTTCGCGTTCACGGTGCTGGCGGCGAACAAGGAGGCCCGGCTGCGCGGTGCGCACGCCACCGTCGGCCGGGTCGAGGTCGAGCCGAACGCCACCAACGCGATCCCGGCGCTCGTCCGGGGCTGGCTCGACGCCCGGGCCGCCGACGCCGGAACCCTGGACGCCCTGGTCGAGGCGGTACGCGTCAAGGCGGCCGACCGGGCCACCCGGGACGGTACGACCCTGGCCCTGACCCGGGAGTCGCTCAGCCCGGCGGTGGAGTTCGACGGTGGCCTGAACTCGGCCCTCGGGCGGGTGCTCGGCGAGGGCGTACCGGTGCTGCCGACCGCCGCCGGACACGATGCCGGGATCCTGGCCGGGCACGTGCCGACCGCGATGCTGTTCGTCCGGAACCCGACCGGGGTCTCGCACTCCCCCGCCGAGTCGGCCGGCGACGACGACTGCGCCGAGGGCGTACGCCGGCTGGCGGACCTGCTCGACGAACTGGCCGGACGGTGACCCGAGCTGGCCGCAGGCTGAGTGGTACCACCCGCTACCACGCCGAGTACGCCTGGCTGCCGGGCCGCCCGGTGCCGGACGCCGACGTGCTGATCGAGCTGGCCGACGGGCGGTTCACCGGGATCACCACCGGGGTGCCGGTGGTGCCGGCGGACGCGTACCGGTTGTCCGGGCTGACCCTGCCGGGGCTGGCCAACACGCACTCGCACGCCTTCCACCGGGCGTTGCGCGGGCGTACCGGGGATGCCGGCGGCAGCTTCTGGACCTGGCGGGACCGGATGTACGCCGTCGCCGGGCGACTCGACCCGGACAGCTACCTGGCGCTGGCCCGGGCCACGTACGCCGAGATGGCGCTCGCCGGGATCACCTGCGTGGGCGAGTTCCACTACCTGCACCACGGTCCGGACGGGCGCCGCTACCACGACCCGAACGCGATGAGTGCGGCGCTGGTCGAGGCCGCCGCCGAGGCCGGGATCCGGATCACTCTGCTGGACACCTGCTACCTGACCGCCTCCGTGGACGGGCAGCCGCTGACCGGCCCGCAACTGCGGTTCGGCGACGGCGACGCGGGGCGCTGGGCCGACCGGGCCGGCAGCTTCGCGCCGACCCTCGACAACGTCCGGGTCGGTGCGGCGATCCACTCGGTCCGGGCAGTGCCCGCCGACCAGATCCCGGTGGTCGTCGACTGGGCGGACGAGCGCGGCGAACCCCTGCACGTGCACCTGTCGGAGCAGCCGGCCGAGAACGAGGCGTGTCTGGCGTACCACGGGCGGACCCCGACCGGGCTGCTGGCCGACGCGGGTGCGCTCGGCCCTGAGACGACGGCGGTGCACGCGACCCACCTCACCGAGGCCGATCGCACACTGCTCGGAGGCAGCGGCACCGGGGCGTGCCTCTGCCCCACCACCGAGCGGGACCTGGCCGACGGGATCGGACCGGCCCGCCCGCTGGTCGACGCCGGCTGCCCGGTCAGCCTCGGCAGCGACAGCCACGCCGTGATCGACCTCTTCGAGGAGGCCCGGGGCGTCGAGGCGCACGAGCGGCTGCGTACGCTGCGCCGAGGCCACTTCACCCCGGCCGAGCTGCTGCACGCCGCCACCGGGGCCGGGCACGCGGCGCTGGGCTGGACCGACGCCGGCACGATCGCCGTCGGCGCCCGCGCCGACCTGGTGACGGTACGGCTGGACAGCGCCCGTACCGCCGGGGTGCCGGCGGCCGGTGCGCTGGGCGCGGCGACCGCCGCCGACGTCACCGACGTACTGGTCGACGGGCGGGTGGTGGTGCGGGACGGCCGGCACGTCACCCTCGACGTACCGTCCGCACTGACGGACGCGATCGGGGCGGTGGTCGAACCATGAACCTGTTGATCGACAACATCGGCGAACTGGTCACCAACGTCGAAGGGACCGGCGAGGGCGGGCCGCTAGGCATCCGCCGCAAGGCCGCGCTGCTGGTCGAGGACGGCGAGGTCGCCTGGATCGGCCCGGCCCGCTACGCGCCGGCCGCCGCCCGCCGGATCGACGCCGACGGCCGGGCGGTGCTGCCCGGGTTCGTGGACAGCCACGCGCACCTGGTCTTCGCCGGTGACCGGGCCGCCGAGTTCGCCGCCCGGATGGCCGGCCAGCCGTACACCGGCGGCGGGATCCGGACCACCGTCGCCGCGACCCGGGCGGCCAGCGACGACCGGTTGCGCGAGACCGTCGGGCGGCTGCGCGTCGAGGCGCTGCGGCAGGGCACCACCACGATCGAGATCAAGAGCGGGTACGGCCTCAACGTCGCCGACGAGGCCCGCTCGCTGCGGATCGCCACCGAGTACACCGCCGAGACGACGTTCCTCGGCGCGCACGTCGTGCCGACCGAGTACGCCGACCGC
Organism: Plantactinospora alkalitolerans; assembly: GCF_015690345.1. Lineage (GTDB taxonomy): Bacteria > Actinomycetota > Actinomycetes > Mycobacteriales > Micromonosporaceae > Plantactinospora > Plantactinospora alkalitolerans. The sequence continues at coordinate 14,471 of NZ_JADPUN010000268.1, forward strand.
CCGGACGACTACGTCGGACTGGTCTGCGGTCCGATGCTCCGGGCCGCCCTGCCGTACGCGAAGTGGATCGACGTCTTCTGTGAGCGGGGCGCCTTCGACGCCGACCACGCGCGGGCGATCCTGACCGTCGGGCAGGCCGCCGGACTCGGCGTACGGGTGCACGCGAACCAGCTCGGCCCGGGGCCGGGGGTGCGGCTCGCGGTGGAGCTGGGCGCGGCCAGCGCGGACCACTGCACCCACCTGTCCGACGCCGACGTCGAGGCGCTGGCCGGATCGGAGACGGTGGCGACGCTGCTGCCCGGCGCGGAGTTCTCCACCCGGTCGCCGTACCCGGACGCCCGGCGGCTGCTCGACGCGGGGGTGACCGTGGCGCTGGCGACGGACTGCAACCCCGGTTCGTCGTACACCTCGTCGCTGCCGTTCTGTGTCGCGCTCGCGGTCCGGGAGATGGGCATGACCCCGGCGGAGGCGGTCTGGGCGGCCACCGCCGGTGGCGCGCGGGCGCTGCGCCGCGCGGACGCCGGGGTGCTGCGTCCCGGGGTACCGGCCGACCTCAGCATCCTCGACGCGCCCTCATATCTGCACCTGGCCTACCGGCCAGGGGTTCCACTGATCATCCAGGTCCTGCACAACGGAGTACCGCAATGGCAACCGTGACCCGACCCGTCGTCACCGTCCAACCCACCGGGGTCTCCCCGGCCGATGTCGCGGCGGTGGCCCGGGGCACCGCGACCGTCGTCCTCGACCCTTCCACTCTGGACGCGATGGCGGCCAGCCGGGCGATCGTCGACCGGATCGAGCAGACCGGACGCCCGGTGTACGGCGTCTCGACCGGCTTCGGCGCGCTGGCCAACACGTTCGTCGCGCCGGAGCGGCGGGCCGAGTTGCAGCACGCGCTGATCCGCTCGCACGCCGCCGGGGTGGGTGCCCCGATGCCCCGCGAGGTGGTCCGGGCGATGATGCTGCTGCGGATCCGCTCGCTCGCCCTCGGCCACTCCGGGGTACGCCCCGAGCTGGCCCAGGCCCTCGTCGACCTGCTCAACGCCGACATCACCCCGTGGGTGCCCGAGCACGGTTCGCTCGGCGCCTCCGGCGACCTGGCCCCGCTGGCGCACTGCGCGCTGGTGCTGCTCGGCGAGGGCTGGGTGCTCGCCCCGGACGGCACCCGGCAGGACGCGGCGGTGGCGCTGCGTACGGCCGGGCTGCGGCCGGTGACGCTGGCCGCGAAGGAGGGGCTGGCGCTGGTCAACGGCACCGACGGGATGCTCGGGATGCTGCTGCTGGCGATCGCCGACGCCGGGCACCTGTTCACGATGGCGGACGTGACGGCGGCGCTGGCGATCGAGGCGATGCTCGGCTCGGAGCGGCCGTTCCTGCCGGAGCTGCACGCGATCCGCCCGCACCCGGGACAGGCGATGTCGGCGGCCAACATCCACCGGCTGCTCCAGGGCTCGTCCATCATGGACTCCCATCGGGACGACCTGGCGCACGCGGTCCAGGACGCGTACTCGATGCGCTGCGCGCCGCAAGTGGCCGGGGCGGCCCGGGACACGCTGTCGTTCGTGGACCAGGTCGCGGGCCGGGAACTGCTCTCGGTGGTGGACAACCCGGTGGTGCTGCCGGACGGCCGGGTCGAGTCGACCGGCAACTTCCACGGCGCCCCGCTCGGCTTCGCCGCCGACTTCCTCGCCATCGCCGCCGCCGAGGTCGGCGCGATCGCCGAACGCCGGGTGGACCGGCTGCTCGACGTCGCCCGGTCCCGGGAACTGCCGGCGTTCCTCTCCCCCGACGCCGGAGTCAACTCCGGGCTGATGATCGCCCAGTACACCGCCGCCGGCATCGTCGCGGAGAACCGGCGACTGGCCGCCCCCGCCTCGGTCGACTCGCTGCCGACCAGCGGCATGCAGGAGGACCACGTCTCGATGGGCTGGGCGGCGGCCGTGAAGCTGCGTACCGTGCTGGACAACCTGACGAGCCTGCTCGCGGTGGAACTGATCGCCGGCGTACGCGGGTTGCAGTTGCGGGCTCCGCTCGTACCGTCCCCGGCCGGTCGGACGGCGGTCGCGGCGGTTCAGGGGTTCCTCGGCGAGCCCGGCCCGGACATCTTCCTCGCCCCGGCGATGGAGGCGGCCCGTACGGTGATCGCCGGCCCCGAACTGCGCGCCGCGATCGAGGCCGAGGTCGGCCCGCTCGGTTAGCGGTGCCTGCTTCGGGTATTGGCGGATGAAGATCCTTCGGGGATCGTGGGTGGCGCTGCGTCCGTCGATGCCGAAGCACGTACATCCATGAGCGGACGGTCAGGCGCGCCTTGGCCCGGACGTCAATTATCAGACATCGGTCCCCGGGTCCCGACGATCGGATCGATCTCCTTTGCTGCCGCGTCCTAGAATGGACGATGCGATATAGGACGCGGCGGCCGGCCGCGCCGCGCATCCTGCGGAGGCGAAATCCGAGTGGCTGATGACGAAAGCCGGTCCGGAAAATATCGCCGCCTGCGTGTCATCGTGTTCGCCCTGGTCGCACTGCCGATCGCGGGCCTTGGAGAGCTCCTGAAGAAGCAGGCCAGCAACAGTTGGCTGGTGCTGGCCGGGGCGATGGTGGTTGCCGCCGTTTCGCTTTGGTTCACTGATATTCGCCGGTTCGTGGACTGGTTGCTCGAATGGGTCGAGGAGCGGTACCGGGCGGTGTCGCGTCGGGCCAGATGGATCGCCGCTGGCGTACTCGTCCTGCTGGTCGCCGCCACGGCGGTCGTCGTTGTCCGTCCGTTCGGCGACGACGACGGTTGTCCCCCCACCACCGAACTGCGCATCCTCACCTCGCCGGAAGGCTTCCAGGCGACCCGCGAACTGGCCGGGGAATATGCCAGGACCACCGCCCGCGCCAATGACGGCTGCCCGACGGTGTTTCCGTTCGTGTATGCCGCGGACACGTCGGCGGTCAGTAGCGCCCTCGCCCGCCAGTGGGCCGACGGGAAGACCGAGCATCCGTACGTCGACCTGGGGCCGCGTCCCGACGCCTGGCTACCCGACTCCACAGTGGACGTGCGCCAGGTCCGTGACATCCTCGCCCGTACGCTACCCGACGACCTGACGGCGAACGGGCGGTTGCCGGCGCCGCTGAAGCTGATCACGCCGATCGCGTCGTCGTCGATCGTCCTCGCCGGCTCGGCCGTGCCCGCCACGCCGCCCGATGACGCGGCGACCCTGTCCGGACTGGTGTCGAGGCTGCTGGCCAAACCGAAGCCATCGCTGTCGGTCGCCGATCCGGAGTCGTCGACCGCCGGCCTGCTCGCCGCCACCGGCTACCTGCACGACGCCCAGAACAGGCTGGTGGATCCGGCCGTGGCCCGGCAACGGCAACAGATCGTGCTCGCCTCCACGGCCTCGGCCGACGACGAGGCCAGCCTGCTCTGCGCGTACCTGCGGACCGGGCGGGCGCCCGCAGCCGTGCTCACCAGTTCACGGACGTGGCAGCGACTCCTGAAGGGCAGGACCCTGGGCGGCACCGGCTGCCGGGCTCCGGTCAACGCGCCGTGGGCTCCGACCTCGCTGACGTCGGAAGGCGTCGAGGGGCCGGTTCTCGATCACCCCTTCGTGCAGTTCACCTGGACCAGTTCCCGGCACAATCGAGCGGTCGACGGCTTCCGCGACTGGCTGCGCGGTGCTGGCGGGCGGTACCTCGCCGAGGTGGGACTGGCCAAGCCGCGCAACGACTGCGGCGCCCTGGACAAGAACCCGTGCGTACCCGAAGACCTGGCCGCGACCCTGGAGTTGTACCAGCAGGCCAAACTCTCCGGCCGGGTCCTGCTCGCCGTGGACGCCTCCGGATCGATGACCGAGGGCGTGGGATCCGGGAAGGGGACCCGGTTCACGGTCGCGACGCAGGGTGTGGTCGAGGCGCTCGGGCAACTCGGTCCGCACGACGAGTTCGGTCTGTGGTCGTTCCCGAACGCCAGAGGCCGGAGTTCGCCCCAACTGGCCGGCATCGCGGCGGGCTCACCCCAGCACCGGAAAGCGGTCGTCGGCGCGCTGCGAAGCGTCGATCCGGCGGGCGTCACCCCGCTCTACGCCACGATCCTCGCGGGCCTGCGGGAGGTCTCCGGTGGAGGTGACGCCAAGCGGATCCGGGCGTTGGTGGTGTTGACCGACGGCGAGGACACCACCAGCAGCCTCAGCCTCCAGCAGGTGGCCCGGGAGGTGCGGAAGCTCTCCGCCGCCTCGGACGTCCGGCTGCACGTGATCGCCACCGGCGACGCACGGTGCGAGGAGATTCCGGGCCGGGAGGGCACGGGCCTGCACCTGCTGACGGACGCTGGCAAGGGCGAATGCCTGTCGGCCAGCCCGGGGAAGGTGCCAAGGACCATGGCTCAGCTCTTCACGACCCTATGGAGCGGAAGATGACAGGAACGTCGACCGGACGGAACGGGCCGGGCAGCAGGAGGACGTGGGTGAAACGCCTGCTCTCCGGCCCGGTCGCCTGGTTCACACTGGGCGTGCTCGCGATGGTCGTGACCGCGAGTGTCCGGAGCCTGATCGACCAGCCGCCGCCCCAGCCGCAGGGCGGGGAGCTGGTGATCCTGACCGGGGAGGACGAGAGCACGGGCAAGCAGCGCCAGGTGCTGGTCAACAAGTGGAATCTCGAGAACCCGGACACACCGGCCCGGCTGGAGGTCCTGTCCCGCAGCTCCGACGAACAACACAGCGAGATGGTGGCGAGAGCCCAGTCGGACTCGCCGAATGTCGACGTCTACAACCTGGACGTCACCTGGACCGCCGAGTTCGCCACGGCCGGCTACATCCGCGCGCTGGACGAATCGGTGGACGTCAGTGGCTTCCTCGACGCACCGCGAAAGACCTGCGAGTACGACGGGAAGCTCTGGGCGCTGCCGTTTAACACGGACGTCGGGCTCCTCTTCTACCGCAAGGGCGTGTCGCAGAACGCCCTGCCGGCAACGCTGCCGCCGGACCCGAACGACGTGCGGGCCCTGGTCGCCGCCAATCCGAACCTCAAGGCCGGATTCGTTACTCCGCTCGATCATTACGAGGGGTTGACCGTCAGCGCACTGGAAGCCATCTGGGCGGAAGACGGAGACGTGTACGACGCGGAAAAAGACCTTGTCGTGGTCGACAGCGACGGCGTGCGTAACGGGTTGAAGAAGCTGGCCGACGCGATGAAGTCGGTCGACAGTCTGCCGCCTGCGGTGGATCCGCAGTCGAGAGGTTTCCGCGAGGACACCAGCCGGGCGGCGTTCCAGCGCGGTGAGGTGGCGTTGATGCGCAACTGGCCGGTGGCGTACGGCCAACTCCGCACCGGGGACCGGCCGATGACAGACTTCGACGTCGCGCCGCTGCCCGGCGAGGGCGGAAGCGTACTCGGCGGGCAGAATCTCGCCGTGGCCACGGGCACCAAGAATCCGCAGGCGGCGCAGAAACTGGTCGAGTTCCTCACCAGCGAGGAGAGCGAGCGCACCCTGTTCCGCGACGGCGGGCTCGCGGCCACCCGGACCGTCGTCTACGACGACCCACAGGTACGACAATTGCGTCCGTACGCCCCGGTCCTGAAAGACGCCCTCGTCAAAGGCAAGTCGCGGCCCGTCACCCCGCACTACGCGTTGTTCAGCAGCATCTTCCAGGACATCGTGACGAACGCGCTGGAGAACGGGGGCAATCTTCCGCCGGATGCGGTGACGCGGCTGACCAAGGCACTACGCGGCCAGGTCGTCTGATCCGGCTCGTGGTGGGGTGGGCGCTACGAACCGGGCGCGCTGTCCTCGGCGTCGACGAGCGGCCGTTCTGCCTACGGACCACCGTCCACAGTTCCCACGCGAAGATCCACACAAGCGCGATGACGATCGGTACGGCCACCCAGGAGCGCCAGCTACCCTCGCTCAGGATGTCGGGCGCGCGGATGCCGGTGTAGAGCAACGCGAGCCCCAGCAGGGCTGGCCTCTTCCACCGAGCGCCAGATCTCACCGTCGTCAGAATGTGCCCCCGGCCAGCATGTGCCCGCCGGCTACCGCCGGTGGGCCACCTCGGCGACGAAGGTCCGCCAGGCGTCGGGACCGAAGGTCAGCACCGGCCCGGACCGGTCCTTGCTGTCCCGGACCCCGACCACCCCTGCCAGGTTGTCCGCCACCTCCACGCAGCTTGCTCCGCCTGTGTCGCTGCGGGTTGACTTCCGCCAGGCGGCACCGGTCAGATCCATGACTTCGCCACTTCCTTCATCAGCTCGATCGAGGGGGTGCGCGGCAGCGCCTCTCCCCGCAGACTTTCCCACCTACGACCCAGCGCGGCAACGGCCTCCGGGGCGGCGACGATGTGCGGCCGCAGTGCGCTGTCCACATGCGCGATCTCGCGATAATCCGTCCCCTCCATGAGGATGAACGACCCCGCCAGCCCGGCGTGGTAGCCCACCTCCGCCGGCACCACGTGCACGTGGATCTGAGGCTGCTCGGCGCTGGACAGGAGGTGATCGAGCTGCTCACGCATCACCACCGGGCCGCCGATCGGCCGGCGCAACACACCCGCATCCAGCACAGTGACGAATTGCGGCGGGTTCTCCCTGGCCAGCACCGCCTGACGTTCCAGCCGGGCTGCCAGCAACTGCTCCACCTGATCAGGGTTGAGCATTCGCCCACCGGTCAACACCGCTCGGGCGTACGCCTCGGTCTGCAACAGGCCCGGGATCAGACACGACTCGTACCAGCGGATCGAGGTCGCGGTCCGCTCTTTGATCACCCACTCGCGGAACCAGACCGGCGAGCCGCCGCCGAACTGCTCCACCAAGCGCCAGAACAACCCGCCGGTCCTCAAGGCCCGGTCCGCGCCGTGGACGTACTCCGAGGTCAGTGAGCGGGTTCCGTTCTCCACCGCGCTGACCAGGGACGCCGAGCAGTTGGCCCCCTTGCCGAATGCCTCCTGGGTCATCCCGGCCGCGCACCGGGCCCGGCGGATCTCCTCGACGATGAAGTCCGCCATCGAATCGTTCAGGTCGCCCACCACATCTCCTCCACACGCCAGGCCGGTCCGGATCGGGTACGCCACCGCACCACACGGGCATCACTCCACCCGCACAACCGGTCACGGAAAGTCAGATCGACTACCGAGCGTAGAGCCTTCACGTCCAGAGTGGAAGCAGGCCGTCACGCTCGGTGGAAGGGGTCGGTCGCAGAGGTACCCGGGCGTGCCGTGCGGGGGCCGTCGGCCGCTACCCGGCGGCCCCCATCCACACCTCGGGAGGATTCACATGTCCTACGCCGAACATCCGCACCACCATCGGGACCAGCAGCCGGGCTGGGTCTGGTGGCCGACACTGGAACTGCCGGTCACCGCCCCGCTCTGGCTGGAATCGCCAACCGCTCCACCCGCCGTACCCGGCCGGCACCGCAACGGCCGGTGGCCGGGCCAGCGCCGCCCGGCCAGGGTCGACGTGGACGCGGTCGGCCGGGCCGGGCAGCTCACCCCCGTCCAGGCACACCCGTCCCGGGGCAGCGGGCCCCGATGACCGCCGACGCGCCCCGGGACCACCTGCCGCAACGGCCGATCTGGCTCTGCCGGGCCTGCGCGGCGGAGTGGCCGTGCCTGGTCGCGCGCACCCGGCTACCCATCGAGTACGCCCGGAACCCGGTCGCACTGCACATCTACCTCGGCACCATGCTCCAGGCGGCGATCGACGACCTCTACCGGCTCAACCCGGAGCCAGGTCCCGACCCGGCGCGGATGTACGCCCGGTTCCTCGCCTGGGCCCGACCACGCCTACTTCTCACCCGGGCCCGCCTCGGGGTCGACGCCGGCGGCAACCGGCAGCGGCCCCGGGGCGGGCCACCGCCATCGGCAAGCGCGCCTTCATAAGGCGATGGTGCCGTCAGCGGGTTCCTTCGAACCAGGCGGCAACGAGCTCCAGCGGGCGACGGCGGCCGGCGAACATGGCGACCGCGTCCCGGGTGTCGTAGGTCTGGCTGATCTTCGCAGGCGTCGACGTGACCCGGCTGAGCATCAGGGGTGCCAACCAGAAGTACTTCGCGGCGCCGGTGAGCCGGATGGCGCGGCGGGCGGCTGACGCGTCCACCGCACCGGCGAGCCCCCGGAGGTAGCCGGCGGTGACCCGCTCGGCGACCTCGTCGATCAGGGCCGGGTCGACCAGGCCGTCGAAGAAGGTGTCCAGGATGAGGTTGGCGGCGTCCTCGCCGAGTGGGCCGGGGCCGACGAAGCTCCAGTCCAGCAGCACCGGCCCCGAGTCGTCGACGATCAGGTTCATCGGCCACACGTCGTGGTGGCACAGGGTACGGGGCAGTTCGTCGGTGGCGCGCAGTACGTCGTACCGGCGTAGCCAGAGTTCCCGCAGTCCGGCGCGGAGTTCGGGCGGCCAGGCGGCTGCTGCGACGGGATGGTCCCAGGGGATCGGTTCGGTGACCGGACGGGTCGTGGTGTAGTCACGCAGCCAGTCCCGGGACAGCCACGGCTCGTTCCGGCGCCGGCCCAGCCACGACGCGTGCCCGGCGCCGAGCCGCTCGGCGAACTCGCCCAGGCTGGCGGGCGTCGCGGCGGTGCCGGGTACGCCGTCGACGTGCTCCAGCCACAGCGCGATCGACCCGTCGGGCCGGTCGATCGACTCCAGCAGGGCCGGAGCGCGGATGCCCGCCGCCGCATAGGCCGTGTCCGCCAGTCCATCGCGGTAGGCCAGGGCCTCCCGCCGCCAGTAGTTCCAGTGGCCCTGATCGGTGCTCGCCGCCCAGTGCGCCGGCACCCCGTCCCGACCCGGCGGCGTCGAGATCTTCAGGATCGCGTTCCGGCCGCCACGGTCCACCCGCCAGATACCGCCCGTCGCCCCGTTGAACGCGTTGTGGCCGAGCGGCTCGGCCGTCCACCGAGGTCCTACGAGATCGACGGGGGGCCTCATCCTCCCAGCCTATGCGGCGGGCCGGTTCGTCCGGTTCAAGCTCCGGCGCAGTGCCCAGGCGGTGGCGACGGTGGCCAGCGTGCCACCCGCCCCGGCGACCAGCAACGTGGTCGGTGCCGAGGTGGCATCGAGCAGCACGGCACCGCCCAGGTAGGAGAGCGCGGCGGCGATCCCGATCGCGCCGTACAGGTTGCCGAAGACCCGGCCGAGCATCCTCTCCGGTACGACCCGTTGCAGCAACGTACTGGAGGCGACATCCATGGCCGCGATCCCGAGTCCGCGTACCGCCTGCATGACGATGGCGGCGCCGACCGCCCAGGCCAGTCCGGTCAGCAGGTTGCCGACACTGCTGATGGCGAACCCGGCGATCAGCAGCGCGGCGGTGGACGCGCGCATCCCGTACCGGCCCAGCAGCAGGTAGCCGACGAACAACCCGAGCCCGACCGCGCCCAGCAGCAGCCCGACCGCCGAGGCGCCGGCCCGGAAGGTGTCGGTGGCCAGCAGGACCAGGGCGACGTCGTCGACGCCGTTGAACGCCACGACGGCGCAGAACCCCAGGGCGACCACCCGGACCACCGGGGTCGACCAGAGGTAGCCCAGTCCCGCCCGCGCGTCGCGCAGCAGGGAGCCCCGTCCGGATTCCGCCCCGGCGGGCGCGGACATTCTCGGCAGCGAAGCCAGCAGGGCCGCCGAGAGCAGGAACGACGCCGCGTCGACCAGCAGCACCCCGCGTACGCCGATCAGCGGGAACAGCGCCGCCGCGAGCAGCGGACCGATCACCTCGCCGCCGTTGGTGCCGAACCCGACGGTGGAGTTGGCGGTCTCCAGGTTCCGGTCGGGGACCAGGGCCGGCACCGCCGCTCGGGAGGCGGGCTGGAACACCTGCCCGGCGATCGCCCGGACCGCCACCAGTGCCAGCAGCACCGGCAGCGGCGGCAGCAGTACGGCGATCAGCAGCAGCATCCCGCCCTGGACCAGTTCCGCGCTGATCATCACCCGTCGCAGGTTGAACCGGTCGCTGAGCGCGCCGGTGAGCGGGCCGAGCAGCGCCGGCGCGAAGTCGCCGACGAGCAGCAGCAACGCGATCGCGAACGCCTGCCCAGTACTGTCCGCCACGTGCAGCATCAGGGCGACCAGACTCAGCGAGTCGCCCGCGTACGAGATGACCCGGGCCGACCACAGCGCCCGGAAGGCCGGGTTGTGCCGCAACAGCCGCATTCCGCTGCGGGTGGGCTCGTCGGTGTCGGTGTCGGTGTCGGCGTCGATGGTCGGACCTGTCACGGCAGTTCCGCTCCTCGCGCTCGTGGTCGAACGTGCGCACGGTAACGAACCGACGATTTCGGATCAACGCGATTTCCATCGAGGGGAAAGCGTTCCCGCCCGCCGGAAGTGGTGTGTCCTCCGACAAGGTGAAACCTGAGGGATTTTCCTCTTCTGTCTGAGATTTCCGCTGACCGTAAGTACGGTGAGGTTCGGGCGATCAAGTGATTCATCGCGGCAACGGAGCCCGCGCCGCCATCGATCCACGCGCCGCATCCACGCGCCGCATCCACGCGCCGCTCGGCGGCGCTTCCGCCCAATTGAGGCTTCGGCTGGGTTGCGTTGGCAGCCACGCACACCTGCCCGCCTTCGGAAACCACTGACCAACGAGGGAGAAACACATGCTCGGTATCTCGCTACGTCGGCCGAAGGTCGCCGCCGCAACGCTCGCGGCCGCAACGCTCCTTACGGTGCTCGGCTCGGCCACCCCACACGTGTCAGCGGACGGCGGTCCGCAACCAACCCGCGACGAGGGGCATGACACCAGGCCAACCATCGTCCTGGTGCACGGCGCCTGGGCCGACGGCTCGAGCTGGAGTCAGGAGGTCCGCAACCTCCAGGCACTCGGTTACGAGGTCCAGGTTGCGCCGCAGCCCAACCGGGGGCCATCGATCGACAGCGGCTACCTGGAGGACTTCCTGTCCACCATCGAAGGTCCCATCGTGCTCGCAGGCCACTCGTACGGCGGCTTTGTGGTGAGCGACGCCGCGACCGGCAACAGCAACGTCAAGGCACTCGTGTTCGTCGACGCCTTCGCCCCGGACGAAGGGGAGACCGTGGAAGATCTCACCGCCGGCTCCGGTTCGGTGCTTGAGCCGGCCCTGACCGACCCCACGAGCGTCTTCAAGCTCGTGCCGTTCCCTGGCGCCCCGGAAGGTGCGGTCGACTCGTACGTCCTGCCGGAGGTGTTCATCACCGGCTTCGCCAACGATCTGCCTCGGCGGCAGGCGGCGGTGCTCGCCGTGTCCCAGAGCGCCCTGGCCACGAACGCCCTGACTGAGCCGGCCACGGATCCGGCGTGGAAGACGATCCCCTCATGGGCGGTGATCGGTACCGAGGACCGGGTTATCCCGCCGGCCGGCCAGGAGGCGATGATGACCCGGGCGGGGGCCAAGATCACCCGGATCGACGCCTCCCACCTTTCGCTGATCTCCCATCCCGACGAGGTCACCGAGGTCATCCTGGAGGCGGCCCGGGCGACCACCTGATGGGGCCTCGGAACATCGGCAGCAGCCGTGGCCGCGTGGGCCCAACCGGCCAACGCGGCCACGGTGGCCGGGATACAGCGTTGATCTCGATGGTGTGCCTCAATAACGCTCGGCGTACCAGGTCGGCGGCTCGCCGAACATCTTCTTGAAGTCCCGGGCGAAGTGCGCCTGGTCGGCGTACCCGAGTTCGGCGGCCAGGGCCGCCCAGTCGACCTGCTCGCCCCGGCCCAACCGCTCGGTCACCTCGTGCAGCCGGTACCGCCGGATCACCCACTTCGGGCCGATGCCGACGTACTCGGCGAACAGCCGTTGCAGCCCCCGGACGGTCATGCCGAGGTCGTCCGCCAATGCCTCGACCCGGCCGATCGCCGGATTGGCGGCGATGGTCGCCACGATCTCCGCGACCGATTCCGCCCGGACGTCCCGTTCGGGCCGCCGGGACAGCAGGTACCGCTCCACGGTCGGCACGTCGAGCGGATCGGGCAGGTCGCCGGGGAAGATCTCCCCCGCGTCGATCGCCCGGTCGGTGATCGTCGAGACCGACGTACCCAGGAACGGCCGGAAGCATCCCGGCCGGAACGCCACCGCGAACATGCCGTCGACGCCGGTCAACACCCTGATCTGGTGGCCGCTGCTGACTCCCTGCACCAACGCGCCGCCGTCGCGGAACGTCAGGTGCACCCTCGGGTACGGCACGATCAACTGACGGTACGGCTCGGCGTACTCCCAGGAGATCATCCAGTAGCGCTCGACGTACGGCGCGAGTTCGGGCGAGGGGTCCGAAGTGGTGTGGCGTTGGTACCTCGTCCACGCCCCGGAGAGTTCGCGGACATCCCTGGCCATGCCGGCAAGCCTATGTCGCGTTCGTTCAAGACAACCGCCGACCAGCGTGTTTTCCTTGGCCCATGTCTGACCTACAACTGGCGGGCCGTGCCGCCACAACTCTGGTGGAGATCATCCGCAACATCAAGCCCGACCAGCTCGACGCGCCGACTCCGTGTGCCGAGTACGACGTCCGCAAGCTGATCAACCACCTGCTGTTCTGGGGACCCCCGCTGGAGGGGGCCGGGCGGAAGGAGACCGTGCGACCGCCGGCCGCCGCCGACACCGAGGTGGATCTGACCGGCGGGGACTGGGCTGCCGAGCTGGAGGCACAGGTCGGGCGCACCGCCGAGGCCTGGAGCCAGCCCGCCGCCTGGGAGGGCACCACCCGGGTGGTCGGCCCGACGGAGCTGCCGGCGACGATGATCGGCGGAATGGTCGTCTGCGAGATGGTCGCGCACGGCTGGGACCTGGCCCAGGCAACCGGGCAGAAGCCGGACTGGGACGACGAGCTCCTCGCATTCGTCCACGAGGAGGTGTCGAGGACCGCCGAGCAGGGCCGGCAGATGGGCGCCTACGGGCCCGAGGTCTCCGTGCCAGCGTCGTCATCCACACTGGACCGGGTGCTCGGCATCATCGGCCGGGACCCCGACTGGCGCCGCTGAACCGACCTGTTCTCCGGCGACCGCGACGACCGGCGGTACGACGGAAGGAACACCGATGGGCTACACGACGACGTTCACCGGCCGGGTAACGGTCGTACCGCCGCTCAATCCGCAGGAGCGCGACTATCTGGCGCGGTTCGGTGGCACCCGCCGGATGCATCGGGCGAAGGGACCGTACTTCGTCGGGGGCGGTGGTTACGCCGGGCAGGACATCGAGCCCGACGTCGTCGCCGCCAGCGACCCGCCGCCGGGGCAGCCCGGCCTCTGGTGCCAGTGGGTGCCGTCCGAGGACGGCTCGACGATCGAATGGAACGAGCAAGAGAAGTTCTACGAGGCGGAGCGGTGGCTGGCGTACCTGATCGACACCTTCCTGGCCCCGGACGCCGTCCTGGCCCGGGAACTCGCCGACCCGGTGCCCGGCCGGGTCTATCCGGAGGACTTCGCGCACTTCAGCTTCGACCACGTCGTGAACGGTGTGATCCGGGCCGACGGCGAGGAACCGGACGACCGGTGGCGGATCGAGGTACGGGACAACGTCGTCTACGTGGTCCGCTACAACGTGGAGCCGGAGTACGACGAGGTTCATCCGGCGGACCCCGACGAGTGGGGCGAGGCCGAGTGGGCGGAGTTCCATTCCCGGATCCGTCACCACGTCGCGTTCGTGGTGCGCGGCGGTCGGCTGGAGGAGGTCGACCCGGCGGCCGGGATCGCATTCGACCCGGTCGACCCGGTCGGCCCGCCCGACGGGAACTGACCCGGCCGCTCCCCCGGTTCAACCCTTCCGTCAGCCGCATCCGTCAGCCGCATCCGTCAGCCGCATCCGTCAGCCGAATTCCGGGGACCGGTCACGGGTCCGCTTCAGTTCGAAAAAGCCGTCGGTGCCGGCCACCAGCAGTACGCCGTCCCAGAGCCGGCCGGCGGCGGCGCCGCGCGGGATAGGAGTGATCACGGGTCCGAAGAACGCGATCAGCCGACCGTCCGGGCCGGGCACGTGGATCACCGGGGTTCCGACCTCGTCGCCGACCGGTTCCATTCCGGCCAGGTACGGTTCCCCGGTGGACCTGTCCCGGGTGCTGGCCCGGGCCCGCGATGCCGGAGTCGGGGTCGAGAGCCTGGCCAGCTACTGCGCGAATCGCCCGGCGCAGCCGGGTCTGGTTCTCGGCTACGGTGCGATCCCGCCCGTCGACGTCGACGAGGGCCTGCGGCGACTCGCGGAGAGTTTCTGGCCCGCCGACATTCAGTGGGTGACCGGGTTCAGGGGATTGACGAGGGTCTGGATCAGGTTCGACGTCGCGATGTAGGCCAGGATGCCCATGAGGGCAAGCGCGATCATGATCGGTGGTAGCAGGGAGGTGGCCGCCGCCAGCCCGGCCAGCAGGAGCAGCCCGATCATCCGGGCCCGGTTGACGTGGGCGAACACCGTGTAGTCGAGCAGGGCGCGGCCGATCAGGAACACGGCCGGGCCGCCGAGGATCGCCATCGCCCAGGACGGCGGGGTGTCACCGAACGGGCGTTCGATGACGAGTTGACTTCCCACTCCCGTACCCAGGATGCCGGCCACCAGAATCAGGTGGACGAAGGCGGCGACCTGGCTGAGCCGCTCCGGGTTGACGGAGGTGGCGATGGTACTGGTCATCAGTTCCCCGGCCCGGTAGATGTAGATGCGCCAGACCAGCACAGTGATCAGGAAGACCACGACGAGCGCTCCCGAACGCGCGGTCGTGTAGGGGCCCGCACTGAACGAACTACCGACCAGGAAGAGAGACGCGCCGAGCGCGATGATGACGAACCGTCGGTAGCGCTCGGCGATCCGCTCGCCGACCGACCCCGGCAGCGGGGGCAGCCGGTGCCGCGACCAGGGTGCGGGCCAGCCGAGCACGACCCCGAGGTACTCCACGACGACACCCACCGCCCAGAGCACCGCCCGGGTGCCTCCGGTCGCGAGGAGCGCGCCGGTGATCCACGGCACCGCGGCGGCGGACTCCCAGAGGAGAGTACGGCTGCTTCTGAGCCCCACCCCCGGCCCCCTGATGAAC
>NZ_JADPUN010000124.1 GCF_015690345.1 Plantactinospora alkalitolerans
GGACTGCCCACGCTCGGCCCCGACGAGGCGTTGCGCCGGGCCGGCGACCTGACCGACCGCACCCTGCCGGGCCCGGCCCGGGGGTACGCGGTGGCCGCCGCGAGCCTGGTCGAGGCGGACGGCGGACTGCTCGGCCCGGCCCGGGCCCGGTTGGCGGCGACCACGATCGGTTCCCCGACGCTCGACGCGCTGCTCGACTGGGTCAGCCGGGAGGCGGCCTGGCTCGACGGTCAACCGGAGCGGGCCGGCGGGTCACCGTCCGGCGGACCGCCCCTCGTCGACGGTCTCCGGCAGATCACCGCCCGCTGGGCGGCCTACGACGGCGCGCGTACCGCCGGTGCCGCATCCACGAGCGGCCCGGCGGACGCCGGGTCCGCGGACGACCCGGCGGCCGCCGGGTCCGTCGACCCGTCCGGTGTCACACCGGACGGTGGTCCGAGGCCCGACGGTGGCCGCCCCGTACCGGCACCCGGCGCCGACACCGCGCCGTGGCCGGACACCGGCCGAACCGCTCCGGCGCCGATCCGCCAGACGCTGGCCGCCTGGGATACGCCGGGCGGTGATCCGGCCGGCTTCACCCTGGCCGCCGCCGGCTGGCGGGAACTGGCGGTCCGGGAGGAGGTGCGCTGCCTGCTCGCCGCCGGACTGCACGAACCGGATCCGGCGCGGGGCGTGCCGTCGCTGCTGAGCGCCGAACAGCGCGCCGAACAGGCCGGGCTGGTGGTGCTGCTGGGCCGGACCCGTCGGGCACTCCGCCGGCACGCGGTGCGCCGCGACAACCGTGGTGCCCGCTCCGACGGCGACCTCACCGAACGGGAACGCGAGGTACTGCGCCTCGTCGCGGCCGGCGAACCGACCCGACGAATCGCCGGCCAACTGGGTATATCTGCTGAGACGGTGGAGACCCACGTCCGGTCCGGGATGCGCAAGCTGGGCGCACGCACCCGCACCGAGGCCGCTGCGCTGGCGCTGGAGGTCCTGTGACGGGTGCGGAAGATGCGGCGATGAATGATCCACCGCGTTATGTCGTGCCCTCGGCGACGGCCGCGACCAGCGTCCTGCGCCGGTTGGCCCGGGACGGTTGGCTGACCCGGGAGGGCTTCGCGGTGGCCGAGCCCAGCTGGGACCTGGCCAGGGCGAAGCTCGTGCTGTTCGGACGGGTACCGGACACCGAGACGGTCCGGCTGGCGGTGCTGGCCGCCGCCCGGGGCGCGGGTGTGGTGGCCATCGTGGACCCGACCGGCGAGATCGGCCGAGCCCTGGTCGACGACCTCAGCCGGCTGGGGCCGGTGTACCAGGATCCGGACGACGAGCCGGAGACGGACGACAACGAGACGGCGCTCAGCCGGCTCATCCCGGAGCAACGGGCGCTGCTGGAACGGCTGGCCGACGGCGAGACGATCGCCGCGGCGGCAGCGGCCGAGTTCCTGTCGTTGCGTACCGCGAACCGGCGGATCGCCCAGGCCCGGGAGGCGCTCGGGGTACGTACCACCAGAGAAGCGGTACTCGCGTACGTGCGCCAACGTCGCTCGTGAGGACTCGTGAGGAAGGGCCCCTTCTTATCGCTTTCTGTAGAAGAAGGGCCCCTTCCTCACACCTCAGAACCGGATGCGGGCCGCGATCGGCAGATGGTCACTGCCGGTCGCCGGTAGTGCCCAGACCCTGGTGACGGTCGCCGATCGGGCCAGGATCTGGTCGATCCGGGCGACCGGCAGCGTCGCGGGCCAACTGAACGCGAAGTCCGATTCCGCCGTACCCAGCTGTGCGGTGACCGGACCCAGCCCACGGTCGTCGACGGTGCCGTTGAGGTCGCCGAGCAGGATCACCTCTTCCAGGTGCTCGGCGGCGACCGCCGCACCGAGCAGTACCGCGCTCTCGTCCCGCCGCGCGGATCCGAAGCCCTCCGGCAGCCCGAGCCGCAGTGAGGGCAGGTGAGCCACGTACACCGCGATGTCGCCCCGGGACGTCCGGGCGGTCGCCCTCAGGCCACGGTTCCAGTCCGCGCCGACCCCGGCCGGTCTGATCTCCAGCGGCCGTACGTCCGCGAGCGGGAGCTTGGACCAGAGCCCGACCGTGCCCCGCACCGCATGGTGCGGATACGTCGACGCCAGGGTCTGCGCGTAGTCCGGCAGTGCGGGCGGGGTCAGCTCCACCAGCGCGACGAGGTCCGGCTCGACCTCCATCAGGGCCCTCGCGGTGCCCGCCGGATCCCGGTTCTCGTCGCTGACGTTGTGCGTGACCGTGGTGAGGTCGTACGGCGAATCGTCCCCCGGCCGCAGTGCGCCGCCGAAGAGGCCGAGCCAGGCGACCACGGGCAGCGCCAGGGCGAGCAGGGCGACGAGCGAGCGACGCAGCACCGACACGCCGAGCAGGACCGGAATGGCCAGGCCGAGCCAGGGGAGGAACGTCTCCAGCAGGCTGCCGAGCCGGCCGACCGCGTTGGGTACGGCGTCGTGGAGCGCGAGCAGACAGGCGACGAGCCCGGCCAGCGAGGCGGCGATCCGGCCCCGCTGCCAGCCCGACCGCCCGCACTTGTCCTCACCCCAACCGTGCCAACCGCCCCAGCCGGGAACCCTGGCGAACCGACGGAAGGTCGAGGCCGGGCTCCGTACCGCCGTACCCCGGTCGGCCCTGGGCGCCGTCGACTCGTCCACTGCCGTCGACTCGTCCACTGCCGTCGACTCGTCCACTGCCATCGACTCGTCCACTGTCGATCCCTCCCACCCGCCGGAGTCCAGGGTCCGGGCACCGGGCACCGAGGGTCCCATACGGCACCACCGGCCTAATTGGGTGGTTCGAGGCGGGCGGAGTTGCGTACCGTTTCCGCCCGCCACCTCGTCACGGGAGCGGATCATGCGAGTGCCCTACCCCCGCACCCCCCACCTGCCCTGGTCGCCGGGGGTCGCCTCGGACGATGTGCGGGTCAGCGACCTGTCGGAGCTGCTGGGCCGGGAGGTCGTGGTCACCGAGAAACTCGACGGGGAGAACACCACCCTGTACCGGGACGGACTGCACGCCCGCTCCCTCGACTCGGCGCACCATCCGTCCCGTGCCTGGATCAAGGCCCTGCACGGCAGGATCGCCGCCGGGGTGCCGTCGGGCTGGCGGATCTGCGGAGAGAACGTCTACGCCCGGCACTCGATCGGGTACCAGAATCTGGAGCGCTGGTTCTACGCCTTCTCGGTCTGGGCCGGCGACCGTTGCCTGGACTGGGACCGGACGGTGCGGTTCACCCGGCGGTTGGGCCTTCCGGTTCCGCCCGTGCTGTGGCGGGGCACCTTCGACGAACGCACCCTGCGTACGCTGCCGCTGGACCCGGCCCGCCAGGAGGGGTACGTGGTGCGGACCGTCGCGGGGTTTCCCCATCACGCGTTCGGCCGGCGCGTCGCCAAGTGGGTACGTCGACACCACGTGCGCACGGACGAGCACTGGATGCTCGCCCCGGTCGTGGAGAACGGCCTCGGACCGCACGCACCGCTCTGGGAGGTACGGTCCGGTGGCAGTGTCGACGTACCACGGCTGCTGGCCGCCAGCGGTATGACCGGCACCGACCTGCGGACGGCCCGCGGTCCCGGCGCGATCGAGCCGACCACGGTCGACGACGACACCGGCACCGAGGCGGCGGCCGTCGACCGAGCCGAGGCGGCGGTGGCCGACGTCGGCGCGCGACTCGCCCTGCTGGGCCGGGGCGGAGATCTCCGGCTCGCCGGGGTGCTGGCCGCACTGTTCCACGGCAGCCCCCGGACGTGGCTGGCAGCCCGGCTGGTGGCGCGGGTCGGGATGCCGCCGGCGCGGCGGGTCGCCGACCTCGTCGGCTTGCACCCCGGCCTGCAGCGGCGGTTTCCCGACGAGGAGCGTCGGGCCGGGCTGGTCCGGCTGGCCGTCGCGGCCGACCTCGGGATCCTGCACGCGGTCGCCGCCGCCGTACTTGCCGGCCGCACCGACGACGCCTCGGCGCAGGCGCGTGAGCAGGTCGCCTGGTCGGAACTGCACGCCGACGAGGCCGAGTTGCTCGGTGCGGCGCCACTGGAGCCGCTGCGGGCGGAACTGCGGTCGGCACTGCGTGACTACGCCCCCGACGTGGCGGACCGGTGCTGGGCCGAGACCCGGGAGGCGTACGCGCAGGGCCGGATCAGGACGCCCAGGGAGGCACCTGCGGCGAGCTGGCGGTGGCGGTCAGGGGACTTCCCCCGCCTCGTGATGCTCGTGGGACCGTCCGGCAGCGGAAAGACCACCGTCGCCCGCGGCCTTCCCGGCGTCGACGCCGTCGTGTCCCTGGACGACCTGCGACAGGCCCGGGGTTCACGCGCCGACCAGCGTGCGAACGCGGCCGTCCTGCGGGAGGGCCTGCACCGGCTCGACCGGCGACTCGCCGACGGCGGGACGACCGTCTGGGACGCCACCGGCCTGAACCGGCAACAGCGTTCCCTGGTGCACACCGTGGCCCGCCGGCGTGACGCGTTGACCACACATGCCGTGCTGCTGGTTCCGGAGGATGTCCTCGTCCGACGCAACGCCGGCCGGGCCCATCCGGTGCCGTCGGAGGTCCTCGCCGCCCAGCTGCGTCGATTCTGGCCGCCGTACCCGGGGGACGCGCACCGCACCTGGTACATCGGACCGGAGGGGACGGTCGCCGACGTCGCGGGGACTCTCTCCGACGACCTGGAGACCCGGGCCTTCGCCCCGGATGACCGGGCCGAAGTCGACATCGACACCGACGACGCCCCTGGTGACGTTCGGCCCGGCGAGTCCGGTGACCTTCGGCCGGGCGGGGCCGGAACCCGGGCGGTTGCCGCCGGCTCACCGTCCGGTGCGGCGCTGGCCGCCTCCGCCGACGGGGTGGCCTGAGGATGCGGACCAGCGAGGAGATCTACCACCGGATCCGTTGGGATCCCCGGTTCGATCCAGCCCGCTTCGTGCTCGGGGTGAACGTCCGGGGGCCGGGTCCCGCCCGCGTGCCGCTGCCCGCGTTCGTACCCGGCGGCGACGTCCCGTGGCACCGGGTCCTGTTCATCGAGGCCGATGGTGAGGTGGTCTGGGACCGGTCGGCGGGCCTGGACCGGATCGACTCGTCGTCGGCTGGCCGGGTCCGGGATCCGCGCCGTCTCCGGGCACCGTTCTTCACCGCCGGTACGCCGTTCCGGTGGGATCCGCTCGTCGGCTGGCACGACGCCGTCATCCCGGCAGCCACCGGAACCGGGCCCGCGACCGTACGGCTGCGCGTGCTGACCTGGATCGTCCTGTGGGACCGCTACGACGGTGATCGGATCGACACGGCCCGACGCAGACCGCTGCTGCTGAGGGCGCTGGAACGGGCCGACGCGGACGTCGTCGCGTTGCAGGAGGTCGAGACGGGACTGCTCGACCTCCTGCAACGGGCCGGCTGGGTCCGCTCCTCCTACACCGTCGACACCGACCCGGCGGGCCGGGACGTCGACCGCCTCCACTCCGACCGCGAATCCGATCCGGGCGGCGATGCGCTCGGCGGCGCGCCACGCGGCGCTCGGTTACGGTCGGCCGAGGCCGGAGCGGACCAGGCCCGACTCGTACGCGAAGACGACGGCCTGCACACGGTCGCGGAGCTCAAGCTTGGTGAGCAACCGACTGACGTGCGTCTTGACCGTGCCCTCGGCCACGTAGAGGCGGGCCGCGATCTCGGCGTTGGACAGGCCGCGGGCGATGAGCGCCAGCACCTCGCGCTCGCGATCGGTCAGGCTCGTCAGACCCTTCGCCGCGGTGAGCGCGGACGGGTCCGGTCCGGTACCGACGTAGCGCTCAAGGAGGCGGCGGGTGACGCTGGGCGCCACCACGGCGTCGCCACGCACGACGACACGGATCGCCGAGAGCAGGTCAGCGGCGAGCGTGTCCTTAAGCAGGAAGCCGCTCGCGCCGGCCCGCAGCGAGGCGTACACGTACTCGTCGAGGTCGAACGTGGTCAGCATCAGGATCCGGCTCGGGCAGCCCCCGGCGTCGAGGCGGCGGGTGGCCTCGACGCCGTCGACCTCGGGCATCCGTACGTCCATCAGCACGACGTCCGGCGCGAGCGCGAACGCCACGTCGACCGCCGCCGCCCCGTCGCCCGCCTCGCCGACGACCCGCATGTCCGGGGCGTTGTCCAGGATCATGCGAAAGCCGGTACGCACCAGGGCCTGGTCGTCGGCGAGCAGGACCCGGATCACGACGCCCGCCCCTCGATGGGCAGCTCCGCGCGGACTAGGAACCCGCCGTCCGGGCCGGGACCGGTGTCGAGCCGGCCACCGAGCAGCCGTACCCGGCTGTCCATGCCGCGCAGCCCGTTGCCGCCGTCGCTGTCGGCCGACCGGCCGCGACCGTCGTCGGCGACGTGGATGCCGAGCCGCGTGTCGGAGTACCGGACGACCACGTCGGCGCGCGCGCCCGGCCCGGCGTGCTTCATCACGTTGGTCAGCGCCTCCTGGACGACGCGGTACGCGGACAGGTCCACCGGGGCGGGCAGCGTCGCGACGGTGCCGTCCACCCGCAGCGACACCGGCGTGCCGGCCTGGCGTACCCGGTCGAGCAGGCTGGGCAGGGCGTCGAGCCCCGGCTGCGGGTGCCAGGTGTCCTCCACCTCGCCAAGGGCGTCGAGCACCCGACGCATGTCGGCGAGCGAGTCGCGGCCAGTCCGGACGACGGTGCGCAGCGCCTCGCGGGTGTCCGCGGGCCGGTGATCCAGCGCGGCGTCGGCGCCCTGCGCCTGGATCACGATCAGCGACAACCCGTGCGCCACCACGTCGTGCATCTCCCGGCTGATCCGCCCGCGTTCGGCGGCCACCGCGAGCGCGGCGCGCTGGTCGCGTTCTCGTACCAGGTCGGTAGCCCGGACGTGCAACTGGTCCAGGTACGCCCGCCGGTTGCGCGCGGCCGACCCGATCGCCCAGGCCGCGGCGAACACCGCGGCGAGCAGCACCGGTCCGCCCCAGAGCGTCACGTGGGAGTCGGCCGCGTCGGGCGTGTCGCCAGGGCCGCCGACCTGGACACTGAACGCCGGCAGCCCCGTCACGGGTCGCCCGGCCGACGCGTACGGCAGGCACCAGACGCCGGCTAACAGCATCAGGACGCCCAGCGCCGCGAGCGACACCGCGCGGGTGCACCGCGCCGCGACCGTGCCGAGCAGTAGCAGCACGGCCAGGTCCACGACCATGGGCAGCTGGATCAGAGCCAGGTGCGCGGCGGTGGCCACGGTGCAGGCCGCGAGCGCCGGTAGCGGCCAGCGCCGGCGCAGCGCGACGGTGGCGACGGTCAGCGCCGTGGCGAGCCACCACCCCCAGACCACGCCGGGCCCCGATACGACGCCCGGCGCGTGCATGCCGATCGCGCGGACCGTCGCGACCGGGTCGTTCACCGGCAGGCACACCGCGAGCAGCCCGGCCGCCAGCGCGGCGTCCTGCACCAGCGGTCGGCGTATCCAGGCGCGGAGGGCGGACACGCCGAACTGGGCCATGGTCGCGAGTCTAGGGTCCGATCACCGGCGGGCGACTCTCCCGGGGGCGGACCGCCACGTATATCCCGCGACAGACGCCGGGTCTGTCCCAGGACAGATGTCGGTAGGGCCGCGCGGGACGCACAGTAGGGCGCATGACCACATCGGAGGAATCCCGTACCCGCCGGCCGCTGGGCCGACGTTTCCTGCTGGGCCTGCTGACCGTCGCCCCGGCGGCGGCCGCCGGCGGTGCCTGGTCGCTGCCCAGCACCGCCGGCACCGCCGGCACCGGATCGACCGGCACGACGCCGGCGCGCGACATGCCGATCCCGGCGGCGCTGCGGCCGGGCGGGGAGTTCGACCGGTACCTCAGCCAACTCGCGGCCGAGGACCGGTTCTCCGGCACCGTCCTGGTGACCCGCGACGGCCGTCCGGTGCTGTCGCGCTCGTTCGGCTACGCCGACAAGCGCAAGGGCATCCGCAACCGGGCCGACACCATCTACTGCCTCGCCTCGGTGACGAAGCTGTTCACCGCGATCGCCGTCGCCCAACTCGCCCAGCGCGGCTCGCTGACCCTGCTCGACCCGATCGGCAAGCACTCGAGCGGGTTCGCCGCCGAGGTCGCCGACAGGGTCACCATCCACCACCTGCTCACCCACACCTCCGGCCTGGGCGACTTCATGCGAGACCCGGGGTACTTCGAGGAGGTGGTCACCTGGACGACGCCGGAACAGATGATGGACGGCACCCTGCGCTACGTCCGCACCGAGTCGCTGGCCTTCGCGCCCGGCGCCGGTAGCACGTACAGCAACTCCGGCTACCACGTGCTCGGCTGCATCATCCAAAAGGTCTCCGGCCAATCGTACTACGACTACATCCGCGAACACGTCTTCCGGCCGGCCGGCATGACCGACTCGGACTTCACCACCCTGCCCCAGTGGAAGAGCGGAAGCCGCTACGCGCACCCATACCCCACCGACCAGTCGGGGACGCGGAACGACGCCCTCGACGGGAAGGCCTACGTCTACATCGGCAACCCGGCGGGCAACGCGTTCGCCACCGCGGCCGACCTGGTCCGCTTCGCCCGGGCGCTGAACGGCGGCACGCTGCTGAACGCCGTCTACCGGGAGATCTTCCTCACCCCGAAGCTGCCCAGGCTGCCCAGGCCCGACCTGCCGGCGGTCACCCCGTTCGCCAGCTACGCGCCGGACAACTTCCTCATCAACGGCCGGTTGGTCGTCGGACGCGGCGGCGCCGCGCCCGGCGTGACCACCGGCGTCGACTGGTACCCGGGCACCGGCTGGACGGCGGTCAACCTGAGCAACTACGACCGGTCGCCGAACGCGGATGTCAACCAACGGCTGCGCCAGATCCTGACCAGCTAGACGAGTTAGTCACACGCGTCTCGGCCAGGGGGGTGCCCTTATGGGTTTCGTCAAGCGGCTGCGGGGCGGGCTTGGTAGGTGGTCTTGTCGCGGAGCATGGCGTGGAGGACGTCGACGCGGCGTCGGGCGAGGCAGATGAGGGCGGCGTTGTGTTTCTTGCCTTCGGCGCGTTTCCGGTCGTAGTAGGCCCTGCTGGCGGGGTCGGCAAGGGCGGCGAACGCGGCGAGGAAGAACGCGCGTTTGAGCTGCTTGTTGCCGCCCTTGGGTGGATGCTCACCCCGGATGCTGCTGCCGGATCGGCGGGTCACCGGGGCCAGACCGGCGTAGGCGGCGAGGTGTCCGGAGCTGGCGAACGTGGTGCCGTCGCCGACTTCGAGGAGGATCCGGGCTCCGGTCCTGACTCCGATGCCGGGCATCGAGGTCAGGACCGCGGCAAGAGGGTGCGCATCAAGCATCCTCTCGACTTCACTGGCGACCTGGTCGCGTTGGCGCAGCACATCGCGTAGGGAGTCGGCCAGCCTGGGCAGGATCGTCTCCGCGGCCGTGGCGCCGGGAACGGTGACGGTCTGCTCGTTCAAGGCGGCCAGGATCGCCTGGATCAGCTTGTCGCCCATGCGGGGCGCGCGGGCCACGGCGATCGAGGTCAGCTTCCGGCGGCCGGCTTTGCGTAGCCCGACCGGGCCGCCGCAACGCGGCAGCAGCTCCAGCACCGCCGGGTGGGCGACCTTCGGGCCGAGGACACGTTCCAGGGCGGGGGTGGATCTGGGTCAGCAGGCCACGGATCCGGTTGGAGACACGGGTGGCCTCGCCGGCGAGGTCGTCGTCGTAGCCGACCAGCATCTCCAACTCGGCCAGGGTGTCATCGCCGGTGTCGACCCTGCGGAGCGTGTGCGGCAGAGTGCGAGCGGCGTCGGCGATTACGTAGGCGTCGCGGGCGTCGGTCTTGGCGTTACCCGGGTGCAGGTCGGCGATCCGGCGCATCGCCAGACCGGGCAGGTAGGCCACCTGATGCCCCCAGGCCCGAGCCACCGCTACCGGCAGGGCGCCGATCGAGGCGGGCTGGTCCACGACCACAAGGATCCGCCCGTGGCGGGCGAGTTTGTCGAACAGGGCACGCAGTCGGACCTCGGTGTTGGGCAGCGGCGCGTCGTGTAACCGCTTGCCGTCCGGGGCCAAACCGACCGCGTGATGATCACCTTTGCCGACGTCCAAACCCAGGAACACCTGGTAATCGCCGTGCACCCGCCGCCTCCGTACCTCGTGCGCAGTCTCGGCCGCAGTCTCGGCGTCGGACTCCCGGCAGCCACGTTACGAGGAGACCTACCCCAAAACGGGGCGGCCCGGTCCCTATCAGCGGTCCGCCGACGCCACCCGACCCGGCGACAACACCCCCCGGATCATGCGTACGACAGGGGCAGTAAGTCATACCGGGCTGGGCGACCGAGGGTCCCCGGCTGGGGACGATCAAAAAGGTAACGGGCCTATCGCAGACGACAACTACAACTTG
Source organism: Plantactinospora alkalitolerans (assembly GCF_015690345.1). Taxonomy (GTDB): domain Bacteria; phylum Actinomycetota; class Actinomycetes; order Mycobacteriales; family Micromonosporaceae; genus Plantactinospora; species Plantactinospora alkalitolerans. The sequence continues at coordinate 10,334 of NZ_JADPUN010000124.1, forward strand.
ACGCCCTCACCGGCGAGGACTGCCTCAAGACCTACATCGACACCGCGACCGGCACCAAGGCCGACCGGCCACAGTGGAACGCGTGCCTCGCCGACTCACGCCCTGGCGATACGCGATGGTGCCCTGGTTGGCGTAGTGCAGGTCGCGGCGCAGGGCGTGCAGGGATTCGCCCTTGTTGAGCTGCCGGGAGATCTTGCGCCGGTAGACCGGGTCCGACAGGTGCCTGGCGGAATGGATCGTGCGGCGCAGCGTCCCCCATTCCTTGAGCGCGGCGGCGAGGGTGTTCTGCCGCGACGCCGCCGACCACTTCCCGACGATCAGCGACGCGGTTGCCTCCCCGAACTTCAACGACCCCGCCATCCGCAGCAGATCGGGGCACCTGTCGACGATCAGGTCGGCGTTCAGCCGGGTGCTCAGCAGCGGCCCGGCGTGCGGGTACCGGGCGTTGACGACGCTGGGGGCGTCGTCGCGGCACAGGGTAATCTTCCCGAGGTCGCGGATCCGCGGGGTCAACGCCTTACCCACCAGGTCGAACAACGCGAAGTTGATCAGCGTCACCCCGTGCGTGTCCGTCGCGTGTTCCCGGATCGGCAGGTCGGTGGCGTTGCCGAGGAAGTCATCCAGCACGTAGTGCGCCTCGCGGGTGGTCGGGACGATGACCTTCGTCCCGACCGTGGAATGCTGGTCGGAGACGTGGGTGTAGGTCGACAGGCCCTGATCGGCGAAGTGGATGTTCATCGACCGGGCGGTCAATGACTTTCCGCGCACCGGGGACCGTTGCCCGTCCGACGACGACATGGTGCCGCCACCGAACACCCGGGCCAGGTCCAGACGGTGGTGATGGTTCACGATCACCGTGTTCGCCTCGCGCAGCGTCTCCTCCCGCACGTACCACTCCTGCGTCCAGGCCAGGACGTCGTAGGGCACCCCGCACGCCTCGGCCATCTTCACCAGGCCAAGGTTGGTGGCGTTCGCGATCAGGACCGCGAGGATGTTGCGTTTGAGCTCGGTCGACTGGGCCTGCTTGTGCCCGCCGGCGTGGGTGAAACACCCGAGAAACCCGGTCCGGTGGTCCATCTCGATCAGCAGGGAGGCGATCGGGGCGAACGGGAGCATCCCCGCCAGTTCCTGCTTCAACGCCTTGGCCTCGGTAGGAACGTCCTCGGCGGTCAGCGGCGGGATCACCAGCCGGCCCTCGGCGTCGAGCCGGACCGCACCCACATCGTCGGGAGACGATCGGGCCAGCACTATCTCCAACTCCGCCACCGCGACGTGCAACTCCTCCCCACCCTGCTCCAGGGCGTGGCGGCCGTCGGCGGCTTTGCCGACCAGTGCGCAGAACTCGGCCTGCCGCGGCGCCCACTGATCCAAGGTGAACAGGTACGTGCCCGGGTCGGCGTAACGGCGCGAGCCCGGCACGTGCACGTCCCCGGAGCGCAACCCGTCACGCAAACCGAGCAACACGCACAACTCCCAATAGTGCCGGTACGCGGTGTCGTCACCAGCCTGCCGCGCCTTGGCCAGGTAGTCGCGGAACCGGGTCGCCCGGCCGCCGCCATTGTCCGGAAGCCGCTGTGGTCGGTAGAACGCCGTACTGCGGGTGGCTTCAGTTGCCGACGGAGCCGTTCGGGCGGCTGCGTCGGTGCTGGCGTCGGGTGTCGGTGGGTCGGGTCGGGTCGACGAACCGGGGAAGGTCCGGCTCGTCGGGGCGTAGCGGCACGAGCGTGGCGGTGAGCGCGTCGATGATCGCCTCGGTGGCCCGCGCGGCGGCTCCCGGCCCGAGGGGGTCGATGTCGCCGAGGTCGACTGGCGGGCCGAAGTGCACCCGGATCACCGGGCGGCGGACCAGTGCCCGACCGAGTGCCGGCAGCACTCCACGCGGCGCGCTGTACGGCAGTATCTCGTGCGCCCCCCACTGCGCGACCGGTACGACCGTGGCACCGCTGGCGAACGCGAGCCGGGCGGTTCCGGTCTTCCCCCGCTCGGGCCACATGCCGGGGTCGAGTCCCATCCGGCCCTCCGGATACACCAGGACGACGGAGCCCTGGGTGACCGCCGCCGCCGCGTGTTCGAGGGCCAGGCCGACGGTCGGGGTACGCCGGTCGACCCGGATGTGTCCGCTGTGTCGCATGGCGGCGCCGAAGACCGGGGCGCGGAACACCCCGCCGGTCGCCATGATCCGGGGCGCGATCCGGCGTACCCGGCAGGCGGCGGCCAGCACGACCGGGTCGAACGGGTTGATGTGGTTGGCGGCGAGGATCAGCGGCCCGTGGCGCAGTTCGTCCGGCACGTCACCGGTGACCCGGAGCCGGGCGACCAGGGCGACGACGCCCCGGGCGACCACCTGGAGGAGCAGCCAGAGGCGGGGGGCGCGCCACGGCTCGGTGGCGGTGGTGGTGTCCATCAGCGGTTGATCGTCGCACGTCTCCGGTGGTCCGCTGCGGCGGGGCGTCGGACTCCGGACAGCCGGCGGGACACGTGGCGTCGAACTCCGGACCCGCCAGCGCGGCGTTCCGGCCCGGGTATCCGCCCGTGCCGTTGCCGGACGTGATCGACGTCCCAGCGCGGTCGTCTACGACGGCAGGTAGTATTTACTACGTCGCGTAGTAAATACCTGGGGGTTCGCGTGGACGCGCTCGACGTCGCCCGATGGCAGTTCGGTGTCACCACCGTCTACCACTTTCTCTTCGTGCCACTGACCATCGGGCTCTCGGTGCTCGTCGCCGTCCTGCAGACCCGCTGGCACCGCACCGGAGATCCGCGATACCTGCGGCTGACCAAGTTCTACGGCAAGCTGTTCCTGATCAACTTCGCGATGGGCGTGGTCACCGGCATCGTGCAGGAGTTCCAGTTCGGGATGAACTGGAGCGACTACTCCCGGTTCGTCGGCGACGTATTCGGCGCTCCACTGGCGATCGAGGCCCTTCTCGCGTTCTTCCTCGAATCCACCTTCCTCGGGCTGTGGATCTTCGGCTGGGACCGGTTGCCCCGGCGCGTACACCTGGCCACCATCTGGGCCGCCGCGCTCGGCTCGACCCTGAGCGCGTACTTCATCCTGGCCGCGAACTCGTGGATGCAGAACCCGGTCGGCTACCGGATCAACCCCGACACCGGCCGGGCGGAACTCACCGACATCGTCGCGGTACTCACCAACAAGGTCACCCTGGTCACCTTCCCGCACACCCTCGCCGGCTGTTTCCTGGTCGCCGGTGCGCTGATGGTGTCGATCGCGCTCTGGCACCTCCGGCGCCCGGCCGACGCACCAGCTCCGGCCGCGACCGGCACCGACACCCCGGACCCGGAGAGCACGAAGGCAGGGCAGGACCGGGCCGCGTTCCGGTTCGCCGCCCGGTTCGGGGCGTGGGTCACCCTCGCCGCCGCGGTCGCCGTCGTGATCACCGGCGACCAGCAAGGCAAGATCATGACGGAGGTGCAGCCGATGAAGATGGCCGCCGCCGAGGCGCTCTACACCACCGAAGCGCCCGCCTCGTTCTCCGTGCTCACCGTCGGCAGCCTCGACGGCAGCCGCGAACTGTTCGCGATCAAGATCCCCTACCTGCTCTCCATCCTCGGCACCGGCGACCCGAACGGCCAGGTCCGCGGGATCAACGACCTCCAGGCCCAGTACGTCAGCCAGTACGGCCCCGGCGGCTACACGCCGATCATCCCGGTCACCTACTGGAGCTTCCGATTCATGATCGGCCTCGGACTGGCCGCCGCCGCGATCGCACTCTGGGTGCTCTGGGCCCAGCGCCGAGGCCGTACCCCGACCTCACGCTGGCTGTTCCGGGCCGGCCTGGTCATGCCGGTCCTGCCGCTGGCCGCCAACTGCTTCGGCTGGATCTTCACCGAGATGGGCCGGCAGCCCTGGGTCGTCTTCGGCGAGATGCTCACCCGCGACGGCGTGTCCCGCAGCGTCTCCCTGCCCGAGGTACTCACCTCGTTCACGGCCTTCACCCTCGTCTACGCCACCCTGGCCGTCGTCGAGGTCCGGCTGCTGCTGCGCTACGCCCGAGCCGGCCTGCCCGACGTGGAACCGGCTCCCGAACCCGACCCGGGCACCGACGACGAGAATAGACCGCTCGCGTTCGCATACTGATCCGTTCGCGTACCCGCACCGACCGACGACGTTCGCCGACCGACCGCCACCGACCCGACCGGAGAGTCCACCGTGGACCTGCCCACCGTCTGGTTCCTGCTCATCGCCGCGCTCTTCACCGGCTACTTCATCCTGGAGGGCTTCGACTTCGGCGTCGGCATCCTGCTGCCCGTACTCGGCCGGAACGACCGGGAACGACGCGTCCTGATCAACACCATCGGCCCGGTCTGGGACGGCAACGAGGTCTGGCTGATCACCGCCGCCGGAGGGCTCTTCGCCGCCTTCCCCGGCTGGTACGCCACCCTCTTCTCCGGCTTCTACCTGCCGCTGCTGCTGATCCTCCTCGCGCTGATCTTCCGCGGGGTCGCCTTCGAGTACCGGCACAAGCGCACCGACACCGCCTGGAAGAACCGCTGGGATGTCGCGATCTTCCTCGGCTCGCTGCTTCCCGCCGTGCTGTGGGGGATCGTCGTCGCCAACCTCCTGCGCGGGGTGCCGCTCGCCGCCGACCACGAATACGCGGGCGGCCTGCTCGACCTGCTCAGCCCGTACGCCCTGCTCGGCGGCGCGACCACGGCCGCGCTCTTCACCACCCACGGCGCCGTCTTCCTCGCCCTGAAGACCACCGGGCAGGTCCGGGACCGCGCCGGCCGGCTCGCCGCCCGTGGCGCACTCGCCACCACACTGCTCGCCGGCACCTTCCTGGCGATCACCCTGACGATCCGGCACACCCCGGCCGCCGTCGGGCTCGCCGCCGGTGCCGCCGTCGCGCTGCTCGGCGCCCTGACCGCCACCCGGGTACGCCGGGAGGGCTGGGCCTTCGTCGGCACCGCCGCCGCGATCGGACTGACCGTGGCGACCCTGTTCGCCGCCCTGTTCCCGAACGTGCTGCCCTCCACCACCGATCCGGCCGGCACGCTGACCGTCGCCAACGCGGCATCCGGCGCCTACTCCCTCAAGGTCATGACCTGGGTGGCGGTCGTCTTCGCCCCGCTCGTGCTCGCCTACCAGGGCTGGACCTACTGGGTGTTCCGCAAGCGGATCGGCGTGGCCAACATCCCGGAGTGACGGCAGCCGCCAGCTCCTCCGATGGTTGGCGCCCCACTTGAAGCTTTCACGGCGCCAGGCCCACCGCAGAAGCGGTCGATCATGCCAGAGTCTCAACGGGCGATTCAATGAAACAATTGAATCCATTGGCCCGCAGAGAGGGCATTTGACCAGCTACCCGTGCGCATCCTTCGGAGGGCTCGATGACGCAGCTACCGATCCGGTACATCCGGGTCGCCGACGTACAGCGGATCACGCCGCACATGGCCCGGGTCACCTTCACCGGCGACGACCTGGCCGATCTCCACCTCGACGGACCCGACCAACAGGTCAAACTCCACTTTCCCCGACCCGGCCAGTCCCGGCCCCGAATACCCGAACCCGAACCCGACCTCTACCGCTGGTACGAGTCGTTCGCCACCATCCCCGAACCCGAACGGCCATGGACCCGCAGCTACACCATCCGGGCCCACCATCCACACGGCACCCTGATCGAGATCGACTTCGCCCTGCACGAGCACGCCGGACCGGCCACCAGATGGGCGCTGCACGCGACCCCGGGCGACACCCTCGCGATGTTCGGCCCCTCGCCGGTCTTCGCCCGCCCCATCCCGATCACCAGCACCGACTGGCTGCTGCTGGCCGGCGACGAGGCGGCACTTCCGGCGATCGGCACCATCATCGAGGCACTGCCCGAGGGCGCCCGCGTACTGGCCTTCGTCGAGGTCCGAAACCCGGCCGAGGAGCAACGGTTCGACACCCGGGGCGAGGTCACCCTGCGCTGGCTGCACCGCGGCGAGATCCCCGCCGGCCACAGCACCCTGCTGATCGACGCCGTACGCGACGCGAACCTCCCACCCGGCGCCGTCTTCGCCTGGCTCGCCGGGGAATCCGGCACCGTACGCGCCCTCCGCCGGCACCTGCTGCACGACCGCCAACTACCCAGACAGTCGATCGACTTCACCGGCTACTGGCGGCGCACCCTGACCCAGGACGACGCCCCAACCGAAGAGGACCTCGCCGAGGCGCGGGAACGCCTGGCCGAGGCCAGCCCCGGCTGACGCGGCACGACCAGGAGTTCCACGCTGCCGACACACCCGACCGGTGCGTCGGCAGCGGCCCCTCGGCACACCACACGTCGTCCGACCGTCGCGCGTCGTGCGACCGATCGTCCAACGATCGCACGACAGTCACACCACCAGCCGACGGTCAGCGGAGCGGAACCGTGCTGGCCGGCCCGTTCGGGGGCGTCACCCGGAGCTCGACCGCGCCGGCCGGCACCAGCGCGGCATCCCGGCCGGCGTCCTGCCACGGCCCGCTCCGAAGGCGGAAACCGAACGCCGCGCCCTCGGCGGCGACCAGCGTGCCCAGCCCGTCCGGCAGCGGCAGCCGCACCGGCACCGCCGCATCCGGATCGACGACCCGGCTGGCCACCACCCGCAGCGGCGAGCCGACCGGCCCCAGCAGCGCGACCGCCCAGGCCGGATGGCCGACGTACTGGATCGTCTGCACCAGCAGACGCCGGCCGTCCGCGCTGACGCCGTACACCGTCAGCACCGGCCTGCTGTCCACCCGGTGCGTACCGCCCTCGTCGTTGTAGCCGGCGAGGGCATCCGGCTCGTCGACGTACCGCCGGACCTCCGCCTCGGGATCGTCCCCCCACACCGCGTTCGCACCGGGCAGGGTGTGGGTGAGCCAGGTCGGCTCCGGCAGGTTCTGGCCTTCCGGAAACAGAATTTTCCTGGTGCCGTCGACCCGCAGGGAATTGCGCGCGCCGACCGGGGTACGGGACAACGCGAACGTGATCGTCGTACGCTGCGGCGGCACTTCCAGCACCGCGGCCCCGTTTTGGAACACCACCGGCCGGAACGTCCGCCGGACCTTTCCGTCGGCGGCGAACCGCAGCTCCGGCGAGAACACCACCGGCCGGCCGTCGTCCAACACCAGCAGCACGTCGTTGCCGTCGCCGATCAGCGCCGCCTGTGAGTTCCCATCCATCCCGGCATCGGTGACCCGCTCGACGGTCATCACCTTGAGCCGGTCTTCGAGCGACGTGACGAACGCCGCGAACCCGACCAGACGGTCGCCGTCCGGTTCCGTCACCACCGGGTTCTCGGCGCTGCGCTGGATGACGTAAGCGGCTGCCCCGGCCGGAGTGGCGCCGGCCCACACCACGTGCGGTTCGCCGCGTACCCCGAGATCGATCCGGGCCAGGCGCTGCCGCCACGCCTCCAGCACCCGCCCCCGATGCAACTCGTCACCAGCCAGGTCGCCCCGGGTCGGCTGGTCGAACAGCGGCGAGGCGAACTCCACCCGGTTCGCCCGGCCGCCGGGATACCGCAGCACCCCGCCCACCGACGCCGCCGCGGCCACCGCCAGGCCGGCGGCGAGGACGCTGCGGCGGCGTACGACGCGTCGCCGTCCACCCTGACGCACCCCGTCGAGCAGACCCGGCGGGTCCGTCAGGTGGTCCGTCGCACGCTGAAGCACGCCCCGCACATCGCCGTCACTGATCGTCATCGGAAACCCCCGGAATCGTTGGAGACGGGCAGAACGAGACCTGACCCGGCCAGCGCGGCACGCAACCGTGCCAATCCCCGCGCCGTGTGGCTCTTCACCGCACCCTCGGAACAGTCGAGCGCGGCGGCGACGTCGGCAACCGACAAGTCCTCCAGGAAGCGGAGGACCACCGCCGCCCGCTGCCGGTGCGGCAATGCCCGCAGCGCCGCGATGACCAACTCCCGGAGCAGCACGTTCTCGGTGCCGTCCGGCGCCGACGGGTCGAGGTCACCCAGCGCCCGCTCCGGCCGCCGGGATCGCCGACGCCATCGGCTCGCCGCCCGGTTGATCAGAGCCCGCCGGGCGTACGCCTCCGGCACGGTCCGAACCCGACGCCAGTGCACGTAGACCTGTTCCAGCACCTCCTGGAGCAGGTCCTCCGCCTCGTGTCGGTCTCCCGTCAGCAGGTAGGCGACCCTCAACAGCGTCGCCGACCTCGTCCGGACGAAGTCGTCGAACTCCGCGCCACGCGAGTCTCGCATCCAGCCTCCCGGTCTCGTCGTCCACTAAGACACCGCGAGAGGCCGCACGGGTTACCGTCGGACCGATCCGGGGCATTGCGACACCACCACGACGACGAGCGGGCCCGGCTGATCGTGCTACCGGGCCCGCTCGTCAGACCGATGCCGCAGATCGTCGTGCCGCCCGGACCAGCCAGGACCGTGCCGTCGGCACCGGACCGTCGGTCAACCCAGATCGATCATCGGATACAGCGGATGGTTCGCGAGCAGATCGGACGCCTGACCCGCCACCCGGTCCGCCACCGCCCGGTCGAGCCGGTACCGCGCCTTCGACGCGGCACCGTCCGGCCCGGCCTCCGGCCGGGTACCGGCCAGCACCGTATGGACCAGCCCGGCCACCTCGTCCATCTCCGCGACACCGAGACCCCGACTGGTCAACGCCGGAGTACCGAGCCGGATCCCCGACGTGTACCAGGCACCGTTCGGGTCCCGGGGCACCGAGTTACGGTTCGTCACGATGCCCGCGTCCAGCAGCGCCGCCTCCGCCTGCCGCCCCGTCAGGCCGTACCCCGACACGTCCACGAGCAGGAGATGGTTGTCCGTACCGCCGGTGACCAGACGCGCCCCCCGACGCGACAACCCCTCCGCCAGTGCCGCCGCGTTCTCCACCACCCGACCCGCGTACGCCTGGAAGTCCGGCCGCCGCGCCTCCGCCAACGCGACCGCCTTCGCCGCCATCACATGCGGCAACGGTCCACCGAGCACCATCGGGCAGCCCCGATCGACCTGCGCGGCCAACTCCGGCCCACACAACACCATCCCGCCGCGCGGGCCACGCAGCGACTTGTGCGTCGTCGTCGTCACGATGTGCGCGTGCGGCACCGGATCGAAGTCACCGGTGAACACCTTCCCGGCCACCAGCCCGGCGAAATGCGCCATGTCAACCATGAACGTCGCACCCACCTCGTCGGCGATCTCCCGCATCAGCCGGAAGTTCACCCGCCTCGGGTACGCCGAATACCCGGCCATCAGGATCAACGGCCGGAACTCCCGGGCGATCCGCCGCACCTCGTCGTAGTCGACCAGGCCGGTCACCGGATCCGTACCGTAGCTGCGCTGATCGAACATCTTGCCCGAGATGTTCGGCCGGAACCCGTGCGTGAGATGCCCACCCGCGTCCAACGACATGCCCAGCATCCGCTGGTCACCGAGCTCCCGCCGCAACACCGCCCAGTCCTGCTCGGTCAGGTCGTTGACCTGCCGGACCCCGGCCCGCGCCAACGCCGGCACCTCGACCCGGTCCGCCAGGACGGCCCAGAACGCGACCAGGTTCGCGTCGATCCCAGAATGCGGCTGCACGTACGCGTGCGACGCCCCGAACAACTCCCGGGCGTGCTCGGCCGCGATCGACTCCACGGTGTCGACGTTGCGGCAACCGGCGTAGAACCGCCGGCCGACCGTCCCCTCCGCGTACTTGTCACTGAACCAGTTACCCATCGCCAACAGCACCGCCGGCGAGGCATAGTTCTCCGAGGCGATCAACTTCAGCGACTCGCGCTGGTCGGACAGCTCCGCGCCGATCGCATCGGCCACCCGCGGCTCCACCGACCGCACCACGTCCAGAGCCGAACGGAACGCGACAGACTCGGTGGTGAGTTCAGACAATTGACTGGCCACAAGACCTCCTGGGCGGAAAGAAATTGGCCCAGGCGCTCGGCACACGTCACTCGACGGGACCGCTTCCCGATGGTTGACCCCATCCCAGCGCGCCAGTCACGGTCCGGGACGAGCCTACCAAGCCGGCCGGTATCCCGCGACCAGCCACGCCGCGCACCGCAGGGCACGACAAGCACCCGACGGCACGCGGCCCGCGTCGGAACAGGGCTCAGCCCGCGTCGCGCAACTCGGCCAGCCGCGCCTCTATCTCGGCCAGCTCGGTCCGCAACCTCTCGGCCTGCTGCTCGGCCTCCCGACGCTCCACCGACATAATCTGCTCCACCGCCTCGTGCACCCCAGGAACATCGATCAGGCCCACCATCTTCAACGCCTCGGCCGGCTTGATCACGTACGGCTTCGCCAACGACTTCGTCCCCTGGGTCGCCGCCAACGTCCACTCACCCTCGGCGTACGTCAGGGTGACGGTCAACCCCGCCGGCCCCTTCGGCTTCGCCGCCTTCGTTGGCCGACGCGCCGGCTTGGCCTCGGCGTCCACCGACGGAGCCGGGGGAGTGTCCACTTCGGTCACTACTGTCTCCTCACGGGGCGCCGGAACCGGCTCCCTGACGATCTTGAATTCTGGCTCCGGCGCCGACTCCGGCACCGGCTCCGACCTGGCCGCGACCCGCCGCGTCGTCGCACCACGCGGCGCGACAGCCAGATCGGTGGGGGAGAAGGGCAACTCGTCCCGGCCGAACCGGACCACCACCCACTCCTCGGACACCGCCGGATCGGTCAACTCGACCACCTGGCCGAGCTGACCGGCGATCTGCCCCGCCGACTCGGTGAACAACACCTTCGGCTTACGACCGCCCGCCAACGCGTCCCTGATGTGCTGCAACTCCTCGGTGGACAACCCCTGGTCGGCAGTACGCGCGGCAGCCATCAGAACCCTCTTCCGTACACCTGTTTGATTCCTGACTTACTACCAGGCCGGCCCGACAACGTCGAGACGGACACACCGGATCGAGATCAACAGAAAATCCGAGCCGACGGCGAACACACCACCCCGAACGAACCGCCACGGCCGCTGTGACAGCCCCCACAGCCAGCCTGACCACCCGCCCCACGCCGCACCTGGCAGGATCGGGCCCCTGGTAGAGCCCGTCGAACACCACGACCCACCGCCGCCGACCCGCCCGCCGGCTCGACGCGGTACACCCCGCCCCGGGCCAGAATCCGGAGGAGGAACGACGAGATGACAGTGACCCCGGTAACGGTCGTGACCGGTGGCGGCCGCGGAATCGGCGCCGCGACGGTCCGGCAACTCGCCGCAGCCGGACACGACGTCGCATTCTGCTATCGCCGCGACGCCCAGGCCGCCGCGACAGTACTGCGCGACGTCCACGCCGCCGGACGCCAGGGCATCGCGGTACGCGCCGACACCACCGACCCCGACCAGATCCGACACCTGTTCGACGCGGCCGGGACACTGGGGGAGCTGACCGGCCTGGTGAACAACGCCGGTGTCACCAGCCCGATCGGCCCCTTCGTCGACCTGACCCTGAGCGACCTCCGCCGGGTCGTCGACGTCAACCTCATCGGCTACGTGCTCTGCGCCCAACAGGCCGCCCGCCGGCTCGGCGACGGCGGCGCCATCGTCAACGTCTCCTCGGTCGCGGCCACCCTCGGCAGCCCCGGCGAATACGTGCACTACGCCGCCGTCAAGGCCGCCACCGACACCCTGACCATCGGCCTCGCCAAGGAACTGGCACCCCGGATCCGGGTCAACGGAGTCTCACCCGGCATCATCGACACCGAGATCCACACCCTCTCCGGCGTACCCGACCGGGCCCAGCGGGCCGCCGCCCGAATCCCGCTCGGCCGCGCCGGACAGGCCGACGAGGTCGCCGCCGCGATCCTCTGGCTACTCGGCGACGCCGCCTCCTACACCAGCGGGACCGTGCTCAAGGTCGCCGGCGGCATGTAGCCCGCCGGCCACCAGACGCTGGGCAACTCCGCCACGACGTGGCACGATTCCGCAGGTGACCAGCAGCCCCGCCGCAGCACAACGCCTACGCGACCTCGCGCGGCTGCGCCGCGTCCGCGACCGGATCGACCGGGAGTACGCCCAGCCGCTCGACGTCGAGGCGCTCGCCCGCGGCGTACACATGTCGGGGGGACACCTCAGCCGCGAGTTCCGGCGCGCCTACGGCGAGTCGCCGTACTCGTACCTCATGACCCGGCGCATCGAACGCGCGATGGCGCTGCTGCGTCGTGGCGAACTCAGCGTCACCGAGGTCTGCTTCGCGGTCGGCTGCTCATCGCTCGGCACCTTCAGCACCCGCTTCACCGAGCTGGTCGGCGTGCCGCCCAGCACCTTTCGGAACCAGCCGGTCCGCGTGACGGCCGGGATGCCGGCATGCGTGGCGAAACAGGTGACCAGACCCATCAGGAACCGAGAGCGGGCCACCGAGCCGCGCCCAACCTGACCGCGACACCTCCTCGGCAGTCGTTCCGACAGCGAGTCGATAATGTACATTATGTCAACCAGACCGGGTCCGACCGCCCGCTTTAGCTTTAGGGTTGTCCCTGCCATGAAGACCGGCCACCCGGCGAACGTGTAGTCCTCCCCGCACCGACTCGGCCACCGCCGACCGGCCCGGGCGAACGTCTGCCCACCGGCAGGTGCGGAGCCCGTCCCTTCGAAGCACACGACTCGCCGCAACCTTGTCGGCCCTGCCGGTGTCATCCCCGGTGACAGACCTGCCGACGAAGGCGAGACGAGATGGGGCTTCCGTCCATCGATTTCGAGCAGTTCGTGAGCACCCGCTCGCAGACTCTGCTTCGGAGCGCTTATCTGCTCTGCGGCGGTGATCGCGGCGCCGCAGAGGACCTCCTGCAGGACGTTCTCGAACGCATGTACCCGCGATGGCAGCGGATCAGAGGCGAGCCCGAGGCGTACGCCAGGACGGCCCTCGCCAACGGCGCGGCCAACCGGTGGCGTCGCAAGGGCCGCCGGGTGCGCGAGGCACCGCTCGACGCCGCCGCCTACGAAGGCGTCGCTGGCCCGGAGGCGGCGATAGCCGACCGGGACCTCGTTGTTCGGGCACTGGCGGCGTTGCCGGCCAAGACCCGCGCGGTACTCGTACTGCGCTTCTTCGACGACCTCTCCGAGACACAGGCGGCCGCGGTCCTCGGATGCAGCGTGGGCACGGTCAAGAGCCAGACCTCGCGAGGGCTCGCCAAGCTCCGTGAGGTGCTCGGCAAGGAACACGACACCGAAAATCCGCGCGTGTTCCTGCACGCCACCCAGGAAGGATGACATGTCAATGGACGCCGATACTCTCGGCCGCGCGATGCGCGCTGCCACCGACGAGATTGATCTCCAGCCGGACTTCACGAACCGGGTGGTGCGCGGCGGGCAGCGTCGCGCCACATACCGGAGACTCCGATTCGTGGCCGCCGCGACCGTGATGGTGGCGCTGGCCGGTGTCGGCTTCGCCGCGATCCTTCCGGGCCATGATGCCGAGCAGACCGCGCAGCTTTCGGACCAGCGGCTGGAGCAGCCGACCGGTGGCGACCTCGCCGGTGATCGGGAGTTCCTCGACCAGGCGACGCGTGCCTGGGAGGAGGGCATCCGCGACTCGTACAACGCCGAGCGGAACATTTTCGACGACCGGCGCGGCGAGCCGCACGTCTACTGGGCGGGCACGACGCCGGCGGGCCGCGCCGCGGTGGTGCTGCAGCAGGCGTTCCTGCACCCGAGTGACGGCCTGGCCGACTACGACGCGAACCAGTTGCAGACGCTGGTCGGTCTCGTGGCGGTCGACCCCGCCGACGGGAAACTGAAGCTGGTCGGTGACCAGTACCAGTCGAACGGTGAACCGGCACCGGGACACTTCCAGTTCGGTCCGGGAAACCGGACCATCCTGGTGGTCGACCGGGGCCTGCCGCTGTACTTCTCGGCGGTCGCCCGGTTCGGCGACGACGGCAAGCCCACCCGGGACTGGCAGCCAATGCCGGTAACGGACGGAGTCGCGGTTACCCAGGTGCCGGAGAACACGGCGACCAGCGGCGTCCTGGTGCTCGCCCGCGCCGTCCGGCCCGCTCCGGACGAGACGGGCCGCGAGGGTCTGCTCCAGCTCGATCCGGCCAGCGACTACCTTGCCGGCGGTGGTGGCCTGCCGACCTACGACAATCACCACCTGCCGTGGCCGATCGTGACCGGAGGAGCCACCCCTACCCCGGGAACCGGGAGCGACCGCGTCATCCGGGTCGGGTCCAACCCCACCGTGCCCGGCGACGTCATCAACTCCCTCGAGGGCTGGCTGACAGAACGCGGATTCATCGATCCCGGCGTCAGGCACTCCTCGCCCGGTCTGTGGGCCGTGGCCGCCGGGCTGCCGGACGGAAGAACCGCGCTCGTCGGCGAGTACCAGCAAGGAAACGACGCCAGCAGGCTGTACGCGGTGCTGGTCGACCGTGCGGGGCAGGTTCAGGACGTCCGGTACGGCGGGCAGGTCAACCTCGGCGCGCCTCTGCCCGTGGCGATCCGCATGCCTGACGCACAGGGCTGGGTCGTCGCCGCCTACGGATCGCACCTCAGGTACCGGAGCGGGCCCGACGGGCAATGGCTCGACGGCGGCGCCGACGCCGCGCTGCTGCCTGACAACGCCATCCAGGTTCAGGTGACCCCGAGCAACGGCACTCCCATCGAAGTCGCTCTCCCCAGGTAATCCATCTCCGATGGGCCGGACTCGCTGTGACGTCCGGCCCATCGGAGATTCGGGATCGGTCGCGCCCGGCCGGACCGATGATCCATACATGATCACTACTCGCGTTAAACCGACAAATACTGCATAATGTTGCTTATGCAGGACGAAAGGAACCTTCTACTTCTATCCCTCATCGACGAGTTCCTGACGTCGCGGGCGACCCGCAAGCCCTCCCCGCACACCCTGGCGGCGTACCGGCGGGACCTGCTCGCCCTCGGCCGACTGGTCGCCGAGGATCCGGCCACTCCCCTCCCCCTCGCCGAACTGGAGATCAGCGCCCTGACGATTCGGTCGCTTCGTGCGGCATTTGCCCGATTCGCCGCTCCCCGCGCCGCCGCCTCGATCTCCCGCGCCTGGTCGACCTGGAACAGCTTCTTCGCGTTCCTCGTCGCCGACGGCATCCTGCCCGGCAACCCGATGTCGGCGGTGGACAAGCCGGTGGTGCCGCCTCCCCCGCCCAAACCACTGCGCGGTGAGCAGACCCCGGAGCACCTGCTGGCGGCGGTGGCCCGGGAGGACCCGCGACAGCGGCACCCCTGGCCCGAGCGGGACCTGGCGGTCCTGGCCCTGGCGCTGTGCGCCGGGCTCCGGCTCGCCGAGCTGCTGGCCCTCCGGGTCGATTCGCTGGGCGGTCGGCCGGGCGAGCGGCGGGTCGAGGTGGCCGGCAAGGGTGGCCGGAGCCGGGTGATCCCGGTCGAGCCGGAGCTGGACCAGGTGGTGACCGGCTATCTGGAGAGCCGACGGCGGCGGTTCGGCGCCCGCACCGTACGCCGGGATTCGGCCCTGCTGGTCGACAGGTACGGCGCTCCGCTGCGTCGGGGTGGGTTGCAGTATCTGGTGGAGTCCTGTTACCGGCGGGCCGGTATCACCGACCGGGTCCCCCGGGGTGCGCAGTTGCACGCGTTGCGGCACACCTTCGCGACCCGGCTGGCGGAGGACGGTGCGAATGCTTCGGAGATCATGCGGTTGCTGGGGCACGCGAGCTTGAGCACGAGTCAGAACTACATCGAGGTGACCGCCGACGCCCAGCGGGCGGCGGTCCGGGCGAACCGAACGAACCGGTCCCTGGGTCGGCTGGTCGGCTCCGGGACGGCGGCGGGTTCGGAGTGAGGGGTCGCCGTAGTACTCGGGAAAATCGGGCGGATATGTCTGACCAGCGGTGCTGTCCGTACGTGGTCAGGCGTTCGCCTGACAGGTCGGGCTGGATCTGCTCGACGGACTCGCCGTTCGCCCTCCGGCGGAGCACGGTGTGGAGCATGTCGTCGGTAAGGTGTCCCTGTTTGGGGCAGGCCGAAGTCGGCGATCGGCGCGACGATGGGCTGGTGGTCAACAAGGGAGTGAACGATCTCGGCGGCTTTCTGCGTAGCCGACGCGAACGCCTGACGCCAGACGCTGCGGGTATCGAGCCCGGCGCTACTCGTCGGCGAGTCCCGGGACTGCGCAGGGAGGAGCTGGCCGAACTCGCCGGGGTCAGTATCGGCTACTACACGCGACTGGAGCAGGGGGTCAGCGGTAGCGCTTCTGGCGCCGTCATCGACGCGCTGGCCGCGGCGTTGCAGCTCTCTCCGGCTGAGCACGAACATCTGCGGATCCTTGCTGCTCCGCGACGACCGACTCGTCCTCGGGCCCGTAGAAGCAAACTGAGGCCCTCAGTACGTGAACTGCTCGCCGCCATGCCTGGAACACCGGCGATCGTGATCGATCACCGCGCCGACGTCCTCGCGTGGAACCGCCTCGGACACGCTCTGCTGGCCGGCCATGTCGACGTCGACGCCCCGGACATGCGCATTCGGCCGAACATCGCCCGAATGCTGTTCCTCGACCCCCACCACCGCGCGTTGTATCGCGACTGGCACGCCAAGGCACAGGTCACCGTCGCGGCCCTGCATCAGGCGGTTGCGCGGCACCCGGCCGACCCAGAGCTCGAACAGCTCGTCGGCCAACTCGGCGTCGACAGCCCGGAGTTCGCGCGAATGTGGGTGCGGCGCCCCGTCCGAACGTGCTCGTACTACCTACGAGAACTCGACCATCCTGTCGTCGGGCGGGTGACTCTGGCGAACGAGACGGTCACCCTGCCTGACGATGACCAGCAGATCGGCCTGTTCTACGCGCGTCCCGGCACATCTGACGCCGACGCGCTCACCTTGCTGGCACAGAGCCTCGAACGACGCATCGCGCCAGGAATCCTGTCCCGGAAGGAGAAAGCACGATGAGGATCGTCGTCGTCGGCGGTGCCGGCACCATCGGACGACGTTTGGTGCCCGCGCTGCGATCGCGCGGCCACGACGTTGTCGTGGCCGGACGCACCTCAGGTGACGTCCACGTCGACCTGACCTCGCACTCGACCATCGAGGCCATGTACCGCGAGGTCGGGGCGGTCGACAGCGTCGTGAGCATCGCAGCGCACGGCGCGCTCGACGAGTTCACGACGCTGACATCCGACGCGCTGTTTGAAAACATGCGAGCCAAGTTCTTCGGGCAGGCAGATCTGGTTCTCACCGGCCAGCACCACTGCGCCGACGGCGCCTCCTTCACCCTGACCTCCGGTATCTTCGCCGACCAAGCATGGCCGCACGTCACTGGCGGCGGCGTCATCAGCGGCGCCCTGCACAGCTTCGGCTTGTCGGCCGCGATCGAGCTACCGCGGGGTATGCGGATCAACGTGGTCAGCCCCACGATGATCGGCGACTCCCTCGACGCCTTCGCCGAACACTTCCCCGGCATGCGTCCGGTGCCGATGGACGAACTCGTCGGCCACTACCTGCGCTGCGTCGAAGGTGACGACACCGGCCGCATCATCCGGGCGTACGGATGACCACGCGATTCGCGCTCACACGTCGTCGTCACGATCATCACGGCTGAACGCGCTGGGCTGCCGCCCGTCCGAGTGGCACTGGATCCGCTGACGATCGGTGTCGATCAGAACAGGGTGTCGCGCATACGCGGCTGTCGCGGGTGGTCAGCCCAGTTCGGAGATCCGCAGTGCCAGGGTGCGTCGGTCGCCGGTGATGACGCCGACGAGGTCGCCGGCGACCGCCACCTGTTCGGGGGACTTGTCGCCGACGGGGACGGCGTTGGTGCCCCGGTCGGTGGCGGTCTCCTCGACGTGGAGTTGCCACTTGAGGGGCAGTCCGTCGGTGCTGAGCAGCACCATCCGGCCGCCGTTGGTGGCGAGCACCGTGGTGTATTCGGTGAATTTCCGTCGTGCCTTGCCGTCCGACTGGTTGATCAGCCGGGGGTCGTCGATCGACTCGAAGAAGGTGGACTTGCCGCCGAGGATGGTGTCGCCGTGTGCGTACCAGTCCTCGTCGGAGTTGTCGACGGCGATTCGCCAGACGGATGTTCCGGTGCGGGTGTCGACGGCGAGGGTGTGGTTGGCGTCCGGTCCGGTGATCGCGACGCAGACGAGGTGGGGTCCGCACGGTTTGACGCGTTCGATGCGTTCGACGGCGGCCAGCCCGATCTTCCAACGCTGCCGGAATCCGGGTACGGCGTAGCCGGCGAGGACCTGCTGGGCGCCGGAGGATTGGGTGGCGGTCTTGCCGATGACGAGGTTGTCGTAGGCGACCCAGATGCCGTCGTCGAGTGGGAGTTTGCCGGTTCCCTGTACTTTTCCGTTCCTGGCGTCGAGCAGGGTGCCGCGGCCGTTCTTGGCGTCGAGTTCGACCACCGGGGTGGTGGCGACGACCGCGTCGGTGAGGACGCCGTTGACGGCGGGCAGGGTGGCGGTTGGTGTGGTGTCGGGGGCGGGCCATTGACGCATCGGTTCGGCGCGGTGGTCGTCGGTGCTGAGCACGTCGGGGCTGCCGGTCCGGATCCACTCCTGTTTGCCGGTGCGCAGGTCGACGCGGGCGATGGAGTGTTTGTCGGTGCCGCTGCGGATCGCCACGACGGCGTCGGTGCCGTAGTAGGCGATGTCGGTGCGGTGGCTCCACTCGCGTTTCCACAGTTGCCTGCCGTTGGCGGCGGAGAGTACGGCGCGGACGTCGTCACCGTAGTTGGTGATGGAGCGTTTGCCGTCCAGGATGATCAGGTCGCCGACGGCGCTGATTCGGAGTTCGGACGGTTCCATCTGGACGGTCGTCGTCCAGCGGGGTGGGGCGTCGTTGGCGGGGAGCGAGACGACTTCGGTCGCCCCTTCGCCGGAAACGGCGGAGATGACGTGGTCGCCGGCGACGGTGACGGAGGCCGCGCCGGTCCGGGTGCTGGGGTATCCGTTGACCTGTTTGAGGTCTCCGTCGGGCTCGGTGGCGCCGACGCGGGTGCCGTTGCCCTTGCCGTTGTCGTTGAGGGCGCCGACGGCGCCGATGGTGTTCTTCAGCCATTTGCCGCCGGCTACCGCGGTGCCGGTGCAGGCGGCGACGGCGAGGAAGGCGGTGGTGACGATCAGGAGTCGGCGGATCGGTCGACGGCGGCTGGTGCGGGGGGTCGGTCCGGTC
>NZ_JADPUN010000132.1 GCF_015690345.1 Plantactinospora alkalitolerans
GCGCAGGTAGGCGTACACCTCATCCGGGTCGAGGCCGCCGCGCCACCGCCGCATTACGAAGGTCGCGGCGCGGACGACATGCGCGCCGAGACGGTCACCGGACCGGTAGATCATCGCCGTACCGCCGTCCCGTACGGCGGTAACGGCACCTCATCCAACTCCTCGTCGATCCGAACCATGACCCTCTCCTTGCCGTCCGCCTGTCATGGAGCGGCACCGGGGCGGGCGGGGTCAGTTGGTACGACCGCGCCCGTACCGACCGGAGCCCAGCACCAACCCCGGGCCAGCATCAGCGTCCGGCACGACCCACCCGCTAGTCAATAGGGTAGTGCTAATTGGGAAGTCCGGGTCATGCATACCGTGCGCTCCATGACCGGGGGACCAGGGGAGTTGATGGGTCCCTACGAGGTCGCCGATTATCTCGGCGTATCCCGTCAGCGGTTCCAGCAGATCGTCCGCCGGCCGGGGTTCCCGAAGCCATACCAGGAGCTACGGGGTATGAAGGTGTATCTGGCGGCCGAGATCAAGGAGTGGGCAAAACACAATCGCCCACCAAGGCCCGATTCGGACGACTGACGTGTGACGCGCTGCGTCGCGGGTTCGGTCAGGTGCGCAACAGCGGCCTGGTGCGGAGATCTCACACCGCCGCGATGGCAGAGCCTGGGCGGGACCTAACCCACCGGACCCCCGCAACCCGCGACCGTGCTCGGACATCAACGGTGAGGTCGGGTCACCTCATCGCCCTGCGGGTCGTAGATCGTCAGCCCATATCGTGCTGCGAGATCCAGGATCAGGTCGATTAGGGAAGTGCTGCGCTGCCCGAAGCTCATGTTCATGCTGACATGATCGATACCAACGTCGAGTGGCATCGACATCCAGGGCGAGTCATCGCGGTATGGCGGCATGTCGGGGTAGCGGGCGCGCAGACTCTCGTAGAAGCCCACGATACGTTCGTCCAGCTCGCCGTCGGGGTGCTGAAGGCTTTCGCAGCGCTTCACCATGGCACGCACCGCGTCGTCGCTCGCCGCCGCGTCGATCGCCAGCACGTCAAGGCCGAAACCCACCTGCACATGTTGCCGCACCCGTCCGCAACAGTCGAGCAGCACCTCAGCGCGGCTCCCTGGAAGGAGTCCCACGAGGCCTGGGCCAAGCGACGGACGTGCACGAGCGACTCGCGTGGCCTGCCGAGATGAAACTGCCACGACGGTGCCGCGCCACTTCTGTCGAGGGCTGGGCCGACAAGCGAAACCGCAGTGGTCTCTTGACACGCCGGTGCCCCGGAAGCGGACTTCCGGGGCACCGGCCCACCATCCCCTCCACCACAAAGGGGTCGTCAGCCCCAGTCGCCCGTCGGCGCTGATCGCGACGGACGACCAGGTCAGTTTCGGGTTACCCGGTTACCGGCCGGATGAACCACCCTGCCGCGTCATTCGGCAGCGTCACCTTGCCGTCCCGCTCGGTCAACGGCTCGCTGCTGATGATCGGCATGCCGTGGCCGCTCACCCCGACCGGTGCGCCACTGAGGTTGGCCACGCAGGTCAGCCGGTCCCCGGCCGGCTCGGTCCGGGTGAAGGCGAGCACGCCCGGCTCGCTGTCCAGCCACGTCATTCCGGTCGGGTCGGCGGAACCGGACCGGTCCGACGGCGGCGCGCTGTGCGCGCGGCGCAGCCGCAGCGCCGAGCGGTACAACTCCAGGGTCGAGTCCGGTACGTCGGTCTGGCTGGCCACCGAGCGGGCCCGCCAGGTCGGCGGGGCCGGCAGCCAGGACGGTGCTCCGGCGGCCGGACCGAAGCCGTACGGGGGCACGTCGCCGTCCCAGGGCAGCGGCACCCGGCAGCCGTCCCGGCTCTGCCCGGTACGCAGGAAGGCGGGATCCTGTCGCAGTTCGTCGGGAAGGTCGAGCACCTCCGGCAGGCCCAGTTCCTCACCCTGGTAGAGGTAGACGCAGCCGGGCAACGCCAGCATCAGCAGGGCGGCTGCCCGGGCCCGGCGTAGCCCGAGTGCGCCGTCGCCGTACCGGGTGACGTGCCGCTGCTTGTCGTGGTTGGAGAGCACCCAGGTGGTCGGCGCACCGACGATCGTCGACTCGGCCAGCGCGGTGTCGATGACCTTCCGGAACGAGTCGGCCGACCAGGTCGCGTCGAGGAAGTCGAAGTTGAACGCCTGGTGCAACTCGTCCGCTCCGATGTAGCGGGCCAGCCGGGCCGGCGTCTCGGCCCAGGCCTCGGCGACCGCCATCCGGCCGCCGGGATAGCTGTCCAGGATCGGCCGCCAGGCGCGGTAGATGTCGTGCACCTCGTCCTGGTCGAAGTAGGGCAGCCGTCCCCGGCCGAGCAGTTCGACCTGGCGTTGGCCGTCGGCGGACGTACGCCCGACGTCCGGCAGCCCCTCTTCTTTGATCATCCCGTGCGCCACGTCGATCCGGAAACCGTCGACGCCGCGATCGAGCCAGAACCGCAGGATGTCCTCGAACTCGGCCCGGACCTCGGGGTGCCGCCAGTTCAGGTCGGGTTGGGCCGGATCGAACAGGTGCAGGTACCACTGGCCGTCGGGTACCCGGGTCCAGGCCGGACCGCCGAAGATCGACTCCCAGTCGTTCGGCGGCAGGTCACCGTCCGGCCCCCGGCCGTCGTGGAACAGGTAGCGGTCCCGCTGTGCCGAGCCCGGCGGGCTGGCCAGTGCCGCCACGAACCAGGGATGCGCGCTGGACGTGTGGTTCGGCACGATGTCGACGATGATCCGCAGGTCCAGGGCGTGCGCGTCGGTGATCATCGCGTCGAAGTCGGCGAGGGTGCCGAAGATCGGGTCGACGTCGCGGTAGTCGGCGACGTCGTAGCCACCGTCGATCATGGGAGAGCGGTAGAACGGGGTCAGCCAGAGCGCGTCCACCCCGAGGTCCCGCAGGTACGGCAGTCGACTTCGGACGCCGGCCAGGTCGCCGATGCCGTCACCGTCGGCGTCGGCGAAGCTGCGGACGTAGACCTGGTAGACGACCGCGGACTGCCACCAGTCCTCGGCGGGCCGGGGCGGTTCGGGATGCACGATCATGGGGAGCAGGATGCGGGGCGCCGACTGCAAGAGTCAAGCAAACCTTGCGCAAGAACTTCCGGGCGAGGTTGGTGAGACTCGGCCGACGCCCGCGCGGCGACGCCGCTCAGACCGGTAGCGCCAGCTCCGCGCCGGACCGGGGATCGGTTCCGGACCTGTCCGCCGCCCCCGGTACGACCGCGGTGGACCCCCGAACCACCAGCTCGGGCCGGAAGATGTACTCCGAGTGCGGTGCGGCGTGCCCGTGGATCTCGTCGACCAGCGAACGTACGGCGGCGACCGCCATCGCCCGTACCGGCTGCCGCATCGTGGTCAGCGGCGGATCGGTGAACGCCATCAGCGGCGAGTCGTCGTAGCCGACCACGGAGAGGTCCCCGGGTACGGCCAGGCCCCGTTGCCGGGCCGCCCGGATCGCACCCAGCGCCATCAGGTCCGAGCCGCAGACCAGACCGGTCACGCCCCGGTCGAGGAGCCGGGCGGCGGCGACCTCGCCACCCTCCACCCCGAACAGTGACAGCTCGGCCAGCTCGTCCAGTTCCGCGTCGGGAAGTCCGACGAGCCGCTTCATCGCGGCCTTGTAGCCAGTCACCTTCCGCTGGACGGGGACGAACCGGCCCGGTCCGGTGATCAGGCCGATCCGGCGGTGCCCGAGTGCGACCAGATGGGCCACCGCCAGTTCGCCGGCCTCCCGGTCGTCACAGGAGACGAAGGGGGCGGGTATGCCCGCCACGTAGCCGTTCACCAGCACGATGGGCAGCGGCCGGGCGAGCAGGGTGCGATAGCGCGTCGAGTCGGCGGAGGTGTCGGCGTGCAGGCCGGAGACGAAGACGATTCCGGAGACCTGCCGGTCGAGCAGCATCTCGACGTACTCGTCCTCGGTGACTCCGCCGGGGGTCTGGGTGCAGAGCACCGAGGTGTAGCCGGCCTGTGCCAATCCCGACTCGATCACCTGCGCGAACGCCGGGAAGATCGGATTCTCCAGCTCCGGCACCACCAGCCCGACCAGGCCCGCGCTGCGCTTGCGGAGTCGGGCGGGCCGCTCGTAACCGAGCACGTCGAGCGCGGTCAGCACGGCCTGTCGGGTCTCCGGGGCCACGCCGGGGCGGTCGTTGAGGACCCGCGACACCGTGGCCTCGCTTACTTCGGCCTGTTGGGCGATGTCGGCAAGTCGTGCGCGCATGGCGGAACTGTAGCCCACGAGTCGTTTCTTGCGCATCCGACGGCAAGAAGTTGCAGGCTCGACCACGGGCCGCGCCGAAGCCGCCATCCTGGCCGCTCAGGTCGTGATACGCCGCTCGCCCGCGACGGCGAGGGCGGCGGTGACCGGGCATGTCAAACCTCTCGAAGGCCGTAAACGGCACGGCCGCGAGAACGATCGGGAGCCAGTTGTTGCAAGGATGTTTGCAAGGGGTTTCGTAATCAGCAAGTCCTTGCTACTGTCCCGCCGATACCCAGCCGGCAGATCTAGGAGCGCACATGCGTCGCATCGCCAAGGGGATCGTCGTACTCGCGTCCACGACCCTTGCTCTGACGCTCGCCGCATGCGGCGACGACAAGGCGGCGGACGAGAACCCGAAGACTGATCCCGCAGCCCTGAAAGCCGAACTGACGTGGTGGGACACCTCGGACCCGAAGAACGAGGGCCCGGCGTTCCAGGAACTCGTCGCGAAGTTCAACCAGACGTACCCCAACGTCAAGATCAACTATCAGTCGGTGCCGTTCGGCGAGGCGCAGAACAAGTTCAAGACCGCCGCCCAGGCCAAGACCGGTGCGCCGGACATCCTGCGGGCCGAGGTGGCCTGGGTCCCGGAGTTCGCGTCGCTCGGCTACCTGTACGCGCTGGACGGATCGGAGCTGACGAGCGACGAGTCCGACTTCCTTCCCACGCCGCTGTCGGCGAACAGGTACGACGGCAAGACCTACGGCGTGCCGCAGGTGACCGACTCGCTGGCGCTGCTCTACAACAAGGAGCTGCTGGACAAGGCGGGCATCGCCGAGGCTCCCCGGACCTGGGCCGACCTCAAGACCGCCGCGCTGGCGATCAAGAAGAAGACCGGGGTCGAGGGTCTCTACGTCAACCCCGCCGGCTACTTCCTGCTGCCGTTTCTGTACGGCGAGGGCGGTGACCTGGTCGACGCCCAGGCCAAGAAGATCGTCATCAACTCCGACCGGAACGTCGCGGGCCTGAACATCGCCAAGGACCTCGTCGCCAGCGGTGCCGCGGCGAAGCCGGCCGCCAACGACGCGTACGGCACGATGATGACCCTCTTCAAGGAGAAGAAGGTCGCCATGATCATCAATGGTCCGTGGGAGGTCAACAACGTCAAGACCGCTCCTGCCTTCGGCGGTCTGGAAAACCTCGGTGTCGCCCCGGTCCCGGCCGGCTCGGCCAAGGCCGGTGCGCCGGTCGGCGGTCACAACTACGTCGTCTGGTCCGGGATGCCGCAGGAGAAGGTGGAGGCCGCGATCGCCTTCGTGAAGTTCGTCAGTTCGGCGGAATCGCAGGCGTTCATCGCCGGCAAGCTCGGCCTGCTGCCGACCCGGAAGTCCGCCTACGACCTCGACGCGGTGAAGAACAACGCGACCATCTCGGCCTTCAAGCCGGTTGTCGAGTCGGCCGTACAGCGGCCCTGGATCCCCGAGGGCGGCCAGTTCTTCGGTCCCCTCGACCAGATGGCCACCGAAGTCCTGGTCCAGAACAAGGACCCGAAGGCGGCCCTGGACGGGGTCGCCGACAAGTACAAGTCCGAGGTCGTACCGTCGTACGGCATGTGATCTGACGACGTCGGCGCCGGCCGTGTCCGGCGAGACCACCTGGCACCCGGCGGGGCCGACCGGTACTCCTCTGCACCGGCGGCCCGGCCGGGCTCCCCTCCTGGAGCGCAGCTGATGACCACCGTGACCGACGGTCGGGCGCCCGCGCCGTCCGACCGCCGCCCCGCACGTCCGTCCCGCCTCCGACGGACCTGGGACAAACACTGGTACGCCTGGGCGATGGTGCTGCCCGTCGTCGTGGTGCTCGCGGTACTGATCTTCTACCCGCTGGCCCGCGGCTTCTGGCTCTCGCTGACCAACCTGACCGAGGCCAACCAGGCGGCGGAGATCTGCACCAGGTCGATCACCGGCGGGGAGGTCTGCAAGGCGAACCCCAACCGCTGGGAGTTCGTCGGGCTGGACAACTACCTCCGGGTGCTCACCGGTGAGGTGGGTGAGTTCTGGCGGTGGACCGGCGTCACTCTGATCTGGACGTCCCTCTGCGTCGTCTTCCACTACGGGCTCGGGCTCGGGCTGGCGACGATGCTGAACCGGCCGATGCGGCTGCGCGGTCTCTACCGGGTGCTGCTCGTGCTGCCCTGGGCGGTGCCGGCCTTCGTCAGCGCGTTCGCCTGGAAGTTCATCTTCAACGAGCGGTTCGGCCTGGCCAACTCGTTGCTCGGCACCCTCGGCATCGACCCGGTCGACTGGTTCGCCAACCGGTGGACCGCGCTGTTCACCGCGATCGTCACCAACATCTGGCTCGGTGTGCCGTTCATGATGGTGGCGCTGCTCGGCGGGATGCAGGGCATCCCCGGCGAGCTGTACGAGGCGGCCGAGATCGACGGGGCGAGCCCGTGGCAGCGGTTCGTGCACGTCACCCTGCCCGGCCTGCGTCCGGTCAGCATGACGGTGATCCTGCTCGGCACCATCTGGACCTTCAACATGTTCCCGGTCATCTTCCTGGTCACCGAGGGCCAGCCCGCCGGGCAGACCGACATCCTGGTGACCGGCGCCTACCGGGCCGCCTTCGAGGGCATCCGCAACTACTCGCTCGCCTCGACCTACGGGGTGCTCATCCTGTCGATCCTGCTCGTCTTCTCGGTCTTCTACCGGCGGGCACTGCGCAAGCAAGGCGAGGTGTGGTGACCATGAGCCAGATCAGCGCCCCACCGCCCGCGGCGGTCGACGCCGCCGGCGGACGGGTTCCGGCGCGGCGTGGCCGGCCGGTACGCCGACCCACCCGGGTCACCCGGTCGCCGCTGCGGTCCGTGCTGCTGCACGCCACCCTGATCGTCGCCGTACTGATCGCGATCGGTCCGATCGTGTGGGTGCTGCTCTCCTCGTTCAAGCCCGGCCACGCGGTGCAGAGCACGGAACTGTCCCTGGTCAAGGACCCGACCCTGGACAACTACGCGTACGTGCTGACCGAGACCAGCTTCGTGCGCTGGTTCCTCAACTCGGTGGTCGTCGCGGCGTTCACGATGCTGATCGGCATCCTTATCGCCGCCACCACCGGCTACGCGGTGTCCCGGTTCAACTTCCCGGGACGCCGCCCGCTGATGATGGTCTTCCTGGTCACCCAGATGTTCCCGATGCCGATCCTGATCGTGCCGATCTACATGATCATGGCCGGGCTGGGCCTGATCAACACGCCGCCCTCACTGATCATCGCGAACCTGACCATCGCGGTGCCGTTCTGCGCCTGGATGCTCAAGGGGTACTTCGACACGATCCCGAGGGCGCTGGACGAGGCCGCGGCGATGGACGGCTGTGGCCCGTTCAGGACGTTCTGGCGGGTGGTGCTTCCGCTGGCGAGGCCGGCGCTGGCCGTCACCGGGTTCTACGCCTTCCTGACCGCCTGGGGCGAGGTGGCGTACGCCTCCGCCTTCATCCAGGAGGACCGGAACTTCACCCTCGCGTACGGACTCCAGCAGTTCGTACCGCAGTTCAACCCGCAGTGGGAGTACCTCACCTCGGCGGCGGTGCTGGTCACCATCCCCGCGGGCATCGTCTTCCTCTTCGCCCAGCGGCACCTGGTGTCCGGCCTCACCGGCGGCGGCACCAAGGAGTGAGGCGGTTGCCGGGTGAACCGGCCCGCCAGGGGTCGGACGCGCTCAGCGGGCCTGGGGGTCGAGCACCTCGCGCATCCGGTTGATCTCGACGGCCTGTTCGAAGGCGATGTTCCGGGCCAGTTCCCGGATCTGCGGGTCCACTCCGGCGGTGAGTACGGCCTGGGCCATTCCGATGGCGCCCTGGTGGTGTGCGCTCATCATCTCGATGAACATCCGGTCGAACGCCGTGCCGGTCGCCGAGGTCAGCGCGGCGATCGCCGCCGGGCTCTGCATGCCGTGCATCGTGTGGTGCTGGTGGCCGGACTCCACGTCGGGGCGCAGGTTCCGGTCCCGCAGCCAGCTCCGCAGCACCTCGACCTCGGGCTGCTGGCTGGCCCTGATCCGGTCGGCGACCGAGATGACCCCGGTCCCGCCGGCCCGGCTCGGCACCAGGGCGGCCATCTGCAGGGCCTGCTCGTGGTGCGGAACCATCATCCGGACGAACAGGACGTCGGCCTCGTTGTGCCGGGGCCCGGACTGGGGAGTGAGCTGGTTCGGCGGGACCACGTCGGCCGATTCGCCGGGCCGGCCGGGGCGGATCACCGGCACGGTCGGCCCGGCCGGGCTGGGCGCGGTGCGGGGCGTGGTCGTCGTACTTCCGGTGGGTTCGGGGCCGGGCTGCGCGGTCGGGTTCTCGTCCGTCGGGCCCGCCACGATGCCGATGCCGACGGCCAGCACCACCGCCGCCGACTCCACGAGCGCGACGAGCGCGATGGCGGGCCAACGGTCGCCCGGTTTTCCGTTCCTGGCCAACACCACAGCGTGACTCCCGTCCGCCGCCGGCCGGTCGCGGCGTAGCCGGGGCTTTCCGCCCGGGACCGGTGTGTCAGCCACGGGGTTGGCCGATGGTAGCCCGCCCGAACGGAGCCGTGCGAGCTTCGGTGTGTGGCGACCGGTCGAGGTCAGAGCGGGTAGCTCGGTGCGACGACAGGATCGCCCCGGGGCGTCGGGCATCCCGGCGTCAGGTCGACTCAGGACTCCTGCCGCTCCGGTTGTCGCTTCGCTGTCAGTCGGCGGTGCGGCTCTGGGCGGCGAGCAATGCCCGTACGCCGCCCAGGTAGGTCTTCCGGTCCGGTCCGGCGGACAACCGACGTTGCAGGGCGAAGCCCTGGATCAGACCGAACAGGACGGCCCCCACCGCCTCGGGATCGGCGTCCGGGGGCAGCTTCCCGGCCTGCTGGGTCCGTCGGGCGAGGGTGACGAACCGGGTCCGGAAGCCGCCGTACATCCGCGCGACGAAGTCGGCGAGCTGGGGATCGCGGAGCGACTCGGCCCAGACCTGTACGGCGAGCGGGAAGGCCCCGTCCGGGCCCATCTGGGACTCGACGAACGCCAGTGCCTGGTCCACCGCGTCGACCAGTGGCGGCGGGGGATCAGCGGTGACGATCGCCCCGAAGAGTTCGTCCGCGCCGTCGGAGACCGATTCGGCGATCGAGCTGATCAGTTCGTGCTTGCTGCTGAAGTAGCGGTAGACCGCGCCGACCGACAGGCCGGCCTCGCTGATCACGTCCTGCATCGATGTGGCGTGGAAGCCGTTGCGCACGAAGCAGCGCCGGGCGGCGTCGAGGATCTGCTGCCGTCGGGCGGCGAGGTGTTCGTCGGAGACACGTGGCACGTCCCACAGTGTAAAACGAACGCTCGTTCTTGACGCAGCCAACGACCGAGAGGAATCTGATTCTAAGAGAACGAGCATTCGTTTTAAGAGGGAGTCGGAAGATGAGTCGACCGTCCGTCCCACCGGGAGCACCCCGCTCCGGGCGCCCACGCCCGCCGTACGCGGTCGCCGTACTGGTCGCCGTCGGGGTGGTGCTGCTGCAATCGCTCCTCGTACCGCTGTTCGCCGGTCCGGCAGCGAACCTGGAGCCGCGTGACCTGCCCGTCGTCGTCGCCGGGCCGGCCCCGGCCACCGACGTGCTGGTCCGGCAACTGACCGCCACCGCACCCGGGGCCTTCGAGGTGATCCGGCTGCCGGACGGTACGGCGGCCGACCAGGCGCTACGCGACCGCGACGCGTACGCCGCGTTCGTGATCGGTCCGGACGGACCGGAACTGCACACCGCCAGCGGGGCCGGCCCCGCGGTGGCGGCGCTGCTCACCCAGTCCGCCGGGCAGCTCGCCGGCGGTCAGCCACCGCGGGTGATCGACGTCGTCCCCGCCGACCCGGACGACCCCCGGGGCGGCGGCTTCGCGGGTGGATTCCTGCCGCTGGCGCTGACCAGCATGGTGGCCGGGGTCCTGCTGACGCTCCTGGTCGCCAACCGGATCGCCCGGCTGGCCGGCCTGGTCAGCTTCGGCCTGCTGGCCGGACTCGCCGGGCCGGCGGTGCTGCAGGGCTGGCTCGGCGTGCTTCCCGGCGATCACCTGACGAACGGGATGGCCATCGGGCTGATCGGACTGGCCATCGCGGCCACCCTGAACGGGCTCGGCGCGGCACTGGGTCGAGCGGGCCTGGCTCTCGGCGCGGTACTCGTCTTCCTGGTCGGCAACCCGCTGTCCGCGGTCGCTGCGGCGCCGGAGTTGCTGCCCCAGCCGTGGGGAACGGTCGGCCAGTGGCTACCGGTCGGTGCCGGCGGCACCCTGCTCCGCTCGACAGCGTTCTTCGACGGTGCCGGATCCGCGACGCCGCTGCTGATCCTCGTCGGCTACGCCGTCGTCGGCCTGCTGCTGGTGACAGTCGGGCGGGCCCGGCTGTTCAGCCCCGGCTCCGGGCCGGCGGCCGGCAGTACGGCGAGCGACGCCGGGAACGCCGAGGTGGCGGCCAGCCGCAGTTGATCGGGCTCGCCGGGTCCACGGCGGCGGCGTCGGCGGCCGCCGTGGCCCGGCAGCGGCGGCTCCGGGCGGGGGCGACGGCGCGCCGCCGATGGGGCAGGATGTCGGCCGTGGAACCTCTGCGGCTGATACTCCTCTACGCGCATCTGATCGGGTTCGCACTGCTGCTGGGCGGCGCGGTCACCCAGTACGTCACCGGCCGGTTGCGGATCAATCCCCTGATGCTCTGGGGCGCCGTCATCCAGGTGCTGACCGGGATCGGGCTCTCCGCGCCGCTGCGCGACGGCGACGAACCGGCGCCGGCCAAGCTCGCCACCAAACTCGTGATCGGTCTGATGATCTTCGTGATGGTGTTCTTCTCCCGCAAGCGCGAGTCGGTCAACCGTGGGCACTTCCTGGCGATCATCGGGCTGACCCTGGCCAACGCCGCCGTCGCGGTCTTCTGGCGCTGACGCCCGCCGCCGGCCGCCCGTAACGGGCCCGCCGCTGCCCGGCTCGTCGCGAGCGCCCGGAAAGGTGAGAACAGGGCGCTTCGTGATTCGACGTCGGGCATCGGGCGGGTTAACAAGTGATGTCCCACACCCCGAAGTTACGTAAGGGTAACGGCCGTTCAACAGTCAGGCACGATTGTCGGCCGGTGGACAGGCGCGGGCGTACGCTCCCGTCCGTAACGTGGGACGCCGGCGGCAAACGCGCAGGCCGGCTTGGGACTGTCACCGCGGTGGCGGTGTGCAATGGGAAGGGAGACCGTCTTGCGCTCTGTGCGTGGGATGCGGATCGTCTCGGTATTCGCGGTAGGTGGGCTCGCACTGGGCGCCGCCGCGTGTGGCGAGGCTCCGGACAAGGGCAACGACGGCGGCACCGCAGCCGACAAATACACCGCATGCATGGTGACCGACGTCGGTGGCATCGACGACAAGTCGTTCAACACCTCGGCCTGGGCCGGGTTGCAGGCGGCCAAGGCGGCGAACCCCAAGATCGACATCAAGAACACCTCCTCCAAGGCCGAGGCTGACTACGAGCCGAACCTGACCCAGTACGTCAACCAGAAGTGCAACTTCATCCTCGCCGTCGGCGGGCTGATGAGCGGCGCCACTTCGAAGATCGCCAAGGCGAACCCGGAGCAGCAGTTCGGGATCGTCGACTCGAAGCTGCCGGAGAGCAACGTCTTCCCGATGCAGTTCGACACCGCGCAGGCGGCGTTCCTGGCCGGCTACCTGGCGGCCGGGATGAGCAAGAGCGGCACCGTCGCCACGTACGGCGGGGAGAAGATCCCGCCGGTGACCATCTTCATGGACGGTTTCGTCGACGGCGTGGCCCAGTACAACAAGGCCAAGAACAAGAGCGTGAAGGCCCTCGGCTGGGACAAGACCAGCCAGAACGGCTCGTTCACCAACAGCTTCGTCAAGCAGGACGAGGGCAAGAAGGTCAGCGACGCCCTCGTCGCGCAGGGCGCCGACATCATCATGCCGGTCGCCGGTGGCGCCGGCCTGGGTACCACCGCCGCGGCGCAGGCCTCCGGCGGCAAGTACTCGGCGATCTGGGTGGACACCGACGGTTGCCAGAGCACCCCGAACTGCCCCGCCCTGGTCACCACCGTCGTCAAGAACATCTCGGACGCCGTCCGGGATGCGGTCGTCACGGCGGCCAAGGGTGACAAGCTGGCGCACGACCCCGGCTACCTCGGCACCCTGGCCAACAACGGCGTCTCGCTGGCGCCGTACCACGAGTTCGACAGCAAGGTGCCGGCCGACCTGAAGGCCGAGGTCGACAAGCTCAAGAGCGACATCGCCGCGGGCACGGTCACCGTCACCTCCGCCGCACAGCCGAAGTAGTACCGGACCGGCCGTCCCGACCCGCTTCGCCGACGGCCGGTCCTAGGGTGACGCTGGCGGGACCGGTCGCCCCGACCCCCGCGGGAACGTTTTTTCCGCGAGGCCGGGGCGGCCGGTCCGCACGCCGAACCGGCGGCCGAACAGCCCGCCGTGATCACCGGACGGACCGCTGTCGACCCGATCCACCAGGCAGTAGGCTGCACCATCCGCCCGCACTCCCAGGAGGTTGCGCTGAGACTCGAACTGCGCGGCATCACCAAGCGGTTCGGTGATCTGGTCGCCAACGACCACATCGACCTGACGGTGGAGCCCGGAGAGATTCATGCGCTGCTCGGCGAGAACGGCGCGGGCAAGTCGACCCTGATGAACGTGCTGTACGGGCTGTTGCAGCCCGACGAGGGTGAAATCCTGGTCGACGGAGCGCCGCTGCGGGCCACCGGCCCCGCCGACGCCATCTCCGCCGGCATCGGCATGGTGCACCAGCACTTCATGCTCGTACCCGTCTTCACCGTCGCCGAGAACGTGATGCTCGGTGCCGAGCAGGTCCGGGGCGGTGTCGCCGGCTTCCTGGACCGGCGACGGGCCCGGCGCCAGGTGACCGAGGTATCCACCCGCTACAACCTGCGGGTCGACCCGGACGCGGTGGTCGAGGACCTGCCGGTCGGCGTGCAGCAGCGGGTCGAGATCGTCAAGGCGCTGACCCGGGACGTGGACCTGCTCATCCTGGACGAGCCGACCGCCGTACTGACTCCGCAGGAGACCGAGGAACTGCTCGCGGTCATGCGGTCCCTGAAGGAGTCCGGCAAGTCGATCGTGTTCATCACCCACAAGCTCAAGGAAGTGAAGGCGATCGCCGACCGGATCACCGTGATCCGCCGGGGCCGGACCGTCGGTACGGCCAGCCCGGACGCCAGCGAGGACGAGCTGGCCGCGCTGATGGTCGGGCGCACCGTGAACCTGCTGATCGAAAAGGACCCCGCCGAACCGGGCGAAGCGGTTCTGGAGATCGAGGGCCTCGTCGTCGACGACGAACGGGGTGTACGGGCGGTCGACGGGGTCGACCTGACCGTGCGGGCCGGCGAGGTGCTGGGCATCGCCGGCGTACAGGGCAACGGTCAGACGGAACTCATCGAGGCGTTGATGGGCCTGCGTCCGATGCTCAGCGGATCGGTCACGGTCGCCGGCCAGCGCGTCAACGGCTGGTCGACCAAGCGGGTGCTGCGGGCCGGCGTCGGCTACGTCCCCGAGGACCGCAGCGTCGACGGGCTGGTCAAGGAGTTCAGCGTCGCGGAGAACCTGGTGCTGGACATGTACGACCAGCCGCCCTTCGGGTCGGGCCTGGCGCTGCGGCCGGAGGCGATCACCGCCTCGGCCCGGGAACGGATCCCCGAGTTCGACGTCCGCACCTCG
Source organism: Plantactinospora alkalitolerans (assembly GCF_015690345.1). Taxonomy (GTDB): domain Bacteria; phylum Actinomycetota; class Actinomycetes; order Mycobacteriales; family Micromonosporaceae; genus Plantactinospora; species Plantactinospora alkalitolerans. Next base: position 13,931 of record NZ_JADPUN010000132.1, read on the forward strand.
TCGGCGGAGGCGAGCGTCGGCACGCTCTCCGGCGGCAACCAGCAAAAGGTGATCATCGCCCGGGAGATGTCCCGGCCGCTGAAGCTCTTCGTGGCCGCCCAGCCCACCCGGGGCGTGGACGTCGGCTCGATCGAGTTCATCCACCGCCGGATCATCCACGAGCGGGACATCGGCACCGCCGTACTGCTCGTCTCCAGTGAACTGGACGAGGTCATCGGGCTGGCCGACCGGATCGCGGTGATGTACCGGGGTCGGATCCTGGGCCTGGTCGGACCGGACACCCCACGCGAGGAGATCGGGCTGCTGATGGCCGGCATCACCGGTTCGACGTCCGCCGAGGACGAGCGCGGCGAGGAGGCGAAGTGACCGACGACAACCTGCCCGGTCCTCCGTCTCCGTCTCCGTCTCCGTCTCCGTCTCCGGACAAGGATCCGGCCGGCGAACCGGCCCGGACCGAGACGATCAGCAGCGTCGGCGGCAACGCTCCCGGCGAGTCGACCGACACCGACCCGTCCACCGGTGCCGACCAGCCGGCCGCCGGGGCGGGCGGGGCCAAGGCGCAACCCGGTGGTACGGCACCCGGCGGCGGCGAGGCGGCGCCGGCCGACCGCGACGGTGGCGGGCCGCTGCTGCTCCGGCTCTTCGTCCGCAACCTGTGGTCGGCCAACACCGTCACCGTCACGGTGCTCGCCATCGTGCTGGCGAGCCTGATCGGCGCGGTGCTGATCATCGTCTCCGACCCCGACGTCCTCGCCACCTACGGCTACATCACCGCCAAGCCGACCGACGCGCTCAACTCCAGCTGGGCGGTGGTCAGCGACGCGTACGCGAACCTGTTCAAGGGCGCGGTCGTCGACCCGGCCGCGGTGAGCGGGTGGATCAACGGAACCAACGGGTGGCAGCCGGTCTTCGCACCGATCTCGGAGACGCTTACCTACACCACCCCACTGGTCTTCACCGGCCTGGCGGTCTCGCTGGCCTTCCGGGGCGGCCTGTTCAACATCGGTGCGCAGGGTCAGGCGACCCTCGGGGTGATCCTGGCCGCGCTGGCCGGCTTCCTGCTCCCGCTGCCGCCGGTACTGCACCTGATCGTGGCGGTCCTCGCCGGAGCGATCGGCGGGGCGGTCTGGGGCTTCGTGCCAGGCATCCTGAAGGCCCGGACCGGCGCACACGAGGTGATCACCACGATCATGCTCAACTACGTCGCGATCTCCTTCCTGGCCTGGATCATCGTGCAGGGCGGCGTACACGACCCCGCGCGCACCGACTCGATCAGCCGGCCGGTCGACTCCTCGGCCCAGCTTCCCCGGCTGCTCGGCAGCGACCTGCGGGTGCACCTCGGCATCCTGCTCGCGGTGCTGGTCACCTGGGGCGTCGCCTGGCTGCTCAACCGCTCCACCTTCGGCTTCGAGCTGCGAGCCGTCGGAGCCAACCCGGACGCCGCCCGGACCGCCGGGATCAGTGTCGGCCGGACGTACGCCCTGGTCATGGTGATCTCGGGCGCGTTGTCCGGCCTCGGCGGAGCGAACATGGTGCTCGGCACCACGGCCACCGCGCTCACCCCGCTGGTGGTCGCCCAGATCGGGTTCGACGGCATCCTGGTGGCACTGCTCGGCCGGGTGAAACCGTGGGGAGTCGCGCTCGCCGCCCTGCTCTTCGGCGCGCTACAGGCCGGTGGCAACCGGATGCAGTCGTACGCCAGCATCTCGCTGGAGTTGGTCACGGTGTTGCAGGCGCTGATCGTCATCTTCATCGCCGCACCGGCACTGGTGAAGGCGATCTTCGGGCTCCGGGCCGCCCGGGCCGCCCGGCTGGGGACGAGCATGGCGAAGGGCTGGTAGACCAGATGTCCACCATGGCTGTCGAGGACGTCGCGGTCGTCGTACGACAGGGTTTCTGGACCCGGGACCGCCGGGTCGGTGTCGGCGCGGTGCTGCTCGGGCTGCTCGCGGCGGCGTTCTTCGGGGCGCTCGCCACCGGTGCGGACGCGCGGTTCACGCTCAGCGAGGACGCCGGCGGCGCGGCGTTGGCCATCAACGGCACCTTCGGCGCGACCCTGTTCGGGCTCGTCGCGGCGGCCGCCGGAGCGGTCCTGCTGACCGGCCGGCCCGCCCGCCGCTGGTTCGTCCCACTGCTCGGGGTGGCGGTGGTCGGGATCGTGCTCTCCTTCCTCTGCTGGCAGGTCTCGGCGGCGCCGGACGGGCAGAACTTCATGCCGCTGGTCAACATCCTCCGAGGCACCTTCATCCTCGCCCTGCCGCTGATCTTCGGCGCCCTCGCCGGGGTGCTCTGCGAGCGGTCCGGCGTGGTGAACGTGGCGATCGAGGGACAACTGCTGATGGGCGCCTTCTTCGGCGCCCTGATCGGCACGCTCACCGCCAGCGCCTGGATCGGGCTGGTCGCGGCGGCCTTCGGCGGCGCGCTGATCTCGCTGCTGCTCGCGGTCTTCACCATCCGCTACCTGGTCGACCAGGTCGTGATGGGAATCGTGCTCAACCTGCTCGCGCTCGGGCTGACCGGGTTCCTCTACGAGCGGCTGATGCAGACCGACGCGGCGAAGTACAACCAGCCGCCCCGGTTCGAGGCGTGGCCGATCCCGGTGCTCTCCGACATCCCGGTGCTCGGCCCGGCGCTGTTCCGGGGCAACATCTTCCTGTACCTGGCGCTGATCCTGGTGCTGGTCATCCACGTCGCGCTGTTCCGTACCCGCTGGGGACTGCGGACCCGGGCCGTGGGCGAGCACCCGACCGCCGCCGACACCCTCGGCGTCAAGGTTCTCGCGCTGCGCTACCGGAACGTGCTGCTCGGCGGGATGGTGGCCGGGATCGGCGGCGCGTCCTACACGCTGGCGCTCTACACCTTCAGCAAGAACATGATCGGTGGGAAGGGCTTCATCGCGCTGGCGGCGCTGATCTTCGGGCGGTGGAGTCCCACCGGTGCGCTGCTGGCCGCGCTCTTCTTCGGCTTCGCCGACCAGCTCGGCACCTATCTCAGCGCGATCAACAGCAGCATCCCGAGCGAGTTCCTGGCGATGCTGCCGTACCTCGCCACGCTGCTGGCCGTGGCCGGCCTGGTCGGCAAGGTGCGGGCGCCGGCCGCCGACGGCAAGCCCTACATCAAGGGCTGACCAGCGGCGGGGCAGGATGGGGGGCGTGACGATGGAGATTGACTGGGATGGGCTGCGGGCCGCCGCGATCGAGGCGATGCGGCACGCGTACGCGCCGTACTCGAATTTTCCGGTGGGAGCGGCGGCACTCGTCGACGACGGCCGGGTGGTGGTCGGCTGCAACGTGGAGAACGCCTCGTACGGCGTGACGCTCTGCGCGGAGTGTGGACTGGTCTCCGCGCTGCACGCCTCCGGTGGCGGCAAACTGGTCGCGATGTCGTGCGTCGGTGCGACCGGCGAGCCGTTGATGCCGTGCGGGCGGTGCCGGCAACTGCTCTGGGAGCACGGCGGGCCGGAGTGCCTGATCGAGGCGGACCCGGTTCCGCTGCGGATGGCCGAGCTGCTGCCGCACGCGTTCGGACCGGCCGACCTGGAGGCGATCGCCGGTACGACGAAGCTGCCGGCGGTGCCCGAGGAACTGGCCGTCTGGCGGGGGCGCGGGACCGTGTTCCTGCACCCTGACGTGTCCGGCGGGCAGCAGGTGTGGACCGGGTACTGGGAGAAGTCCGCCGGGGACTCCGACGGCGCCCCGACCGGCGTACTGGAGGAGGCGCCGACGTGGGCCGATCCGGCGGATGCGGTGACCTGGGGACAGGCCCGTACGCCCCGGGTGGTGGTGGTCGACGCGGCCGGATCGATCTTCTGGGCCGGTGAGGGTGAGCCGCCGTTGGAAGTTCCGCTTCGGTGGGGTGGCTGAGGGCTGGGTTTCTCCCGCGTCCGTCGTGGGCGTGGCTCGCTGTGGGTTTGGGCTGCGTGGTGGGGGGCCGGGGCCTGCCGTGCCCGGCTCCGGGCGGTCAGGCTTGATCCCTGCGCCGGGCACGGCAGGCCCCGGCTTCGGTGGTGCCGGTCGTTGGTCGGTGCGCGGTGTGTGGTGTGGGTACAACTGTGAGGAAGAGGAAGCTTCTGTGAGTGGGTTCGCGGCGATCGACGTGATCCGGACCAAGCGGGACGGCGGGGTGCTCTCCGACGAGCAGATCGACTGGGTGGTCGACGCGTACACCCGGGGGCGGGTCGCCGACGAGCAGATGTCGGCACTGGCGATGGCGATCCTGCTGCGCGGGATGAACCCGGCGGAGATCGCCCGGTGGACGGCCGCGATGATCGCCAGCGGCGACCGGCTGGACCTGTCCGGGGTACGCCGGCCGACCGTCGACAAGCACTCCACGGGTGGCGTCGGTGACAAGATCACGCTTCCGTTGACTCCGTTGGTGGCGGCGTGTGGTGCCGCCGTACCGCAGCTCTCCGGCCGGGGCCTGGGGCACACCGGGGGCACCCTGGACAAGCTGGAGTCGATCCCGGGGTGGCGGGCCGCGCTCTCGGGCGACGAGTTCATCGCGCAGTTGGGCGAGGTCGGTGCGGTGATCTGTGCGGCGGGTGAACGGCTGGCGCCGGCCGATCGGAAGCTGTACGCGCTGCGGGACGTCACCGGCACGGTGGAGGCGATCCCGCTGATCGCCAGCTCGATCATGAGCAAGAAGATCGCCGAGGGAACCGGGGCCCTGGTGCTCGACGTGAAGGTCGGCTCGGGCGCGTTCATGAAGTCGGAGGCGGACGCCCGGGAACTGGCCCGGACCATGGTCGAGTTGGGCGGTGCGCACGGGGTACGGACGGTGGCCCTGCTCACCGACATGTCCACGCCGCTCGGCCGGACCGTGGGCAATGCGGTCGAGGTCGCCGAGTCGGTCGAGGTGCTGGCTGGCGGCGGACCCGCCGACGTGGTGGAGCTGACCCTCGCGTTGGCCCGGGAGATGCTCACCGCGGCCGGGTTGCCGGACGCCGATCCCGAGCGGGCGCTCCGGGACGGCCGGGCCATGGACGTCTGGCGGGCCATGGTCAGTGCCCAGGGCGGTGACCCGGACGCCCCGGCGCCGGTCGCCCCGGAGGTGGAGGTCGTTCGGGCCGACCGGGACGGCTTCGTGGCCGGCATCGACGCGTACGCCATCGGGGTGGCGGCGTGGCGGCTCGGCGCGGGTCGGGCCCGCAAGGAGGACCCGGTCAGCGCGCCGGCCGGGGTGGTGCTGCACCGGAAGCCGGGAGATCAGGTCCGGGCCGGCGACCCGCTCTACGAACTGCGTGCCGAGGACCCGGAGCGGATTCCGGCGGCCCGGTCGAGCGCGGCTGGTGCGGTGTCGATCTCGACCGAACCTCCGTCGGTGCCGGCGCTGGTCATCGACCGGATCGGGTAGCCGGTCCGGCCGGCGGCGGCCGAGCCGATCGAGTTGGTCGGCGGCCGGACCGGACGTCATGGTGTGCGGGCTCTTAACCGGCTATTGTGCGTCGCCGGGGGGAAACCACGGGTGCTGGGTCGAGTCGACCGGGCATCACCCGTGCTCGTGGGCGCCTGGTGCGTCCGAGGCGACCGAGACGCGACGGGAAACAAGGCTGTGACCGTATCCGCTCCCGATCCCCAGGCGGTCCGCGCCCTCAATCTGGACGAGCTGGCCCGGTTGGGGCTGCCGGTGCCCCCGGCCCAGTTTCCGCTGGTCTGGGAGCCGGGTGACAGTGTCGAGCTGCGCCCGACCGCCGAGATCGAGGCCCGTGCCGCCGTACTGCACCTGGTGCTGGCGCGGTGTTTCGGGATGCCGCCCCAGGCGGGGATGAGCTGGCTGCTCGGCTCACACCTGGTCGAGATGGTCACCCCGCCGGAGTGGCAGTTCGTGATGGGGAGCGGGGGCGACCACCGGTCGTTCGTACTGCACCACGACGCGGTGTTCGCGTTGGCCTGGGTGCTCGGGCTGAGCCGGCACCTCGATCCGTCGTCACCGAGCGACGACCGGCTGATGGAACAGTTGCCCAATCTGCCGGCGGGAGAGAGCTTCACCGCCTGGCGCTCGCGTACCCTCGCGGCGCCCCGGGACGCGGCGGAGGTCGCCGCCGTGCTCGACTTCTACTACTGCCTCGACTGGGGTTACCTGGAGGCCGAGCGCGAGGGGTTGCGGCTGCCGGGGCTGATCGACAGCAACGCGATCGGTCAGCGGCGCTGGGCCCTGGAGTGGGCGGTGGTCTTCCGGGGGCCGTTCCACGACGAGCCCGCCGGATGGGAGGAGATCGACCTGTCCACCTGAGCCCTACCGGGGGTGGTGGACGGCCACCCGTACCGCGGCGGTCACCGGGACCGGCTCGGGAAGTGCGTCGATCCGCTCGTCCAGTCGGGCGGGGTCGGTGTGCCAGGCGCTGGGTCCCATGCCGACCAGGGTGCGGACCTCGTTCCGGGTGAGTCGCAGTGTCCGGCGGTGCACGCCGGCCTGCCCCGTGCCGAAGTGCTCGGCCAGGCTGCCGGCGACCCGGGCCTCCTTCGCCGGGTCCACCCGGAGCAGGTCGAGCCGTTCGACGAGTTCGCCGAGGTGGTCGGCGTCCGGGGTGACCACCAGGAGCGCGCCGTCCGGCCGCAGTACCCGGCGGAACTCTGCACCGTTGCGTGGCGCGAAGACGTTGAGCAGCAGGCCGGCGGCCCCGTCGACCAGCGGCAGCCCCTGCCAGGTGTCGCAGAGCGCCGCGCCGGCCCGGGGGTGGGCCCGGGCAGCCCGGCGCAGCGCCGGTTTCGACACGTCCAGGGCCAGGCCGGTGGCTCCGGGCAGGGCGTCGAGCACCGCGCCGAGGTGCCGGCCGGTGCCGGCTCCGGCGTCCACCACCAGTTCCGGGTACGTCGCCGCCCGGTCCCCGGCCAACGCCGTGGCCATCCGGGCGAGCGCGGTCGAGATGAGGTCGTAGTGGCCGGCGCCGAGGAACTCGTCCCGGGCGGCCACCATCGCCGGGGTGTCCCCGGAGTGCGCGACCCGGCCCGTCGTCAGGTTGACGTAGCCCTGCCGGGCCAGGTCGAAGTTGTGGCCGACCGGGCACCGTAGTGCGGATGTCGCTGTCCTGTCCGGGTCCGGCTGCCCGGTCGGTACCTCGGCCAGCGGGCGGGTACAGACCGGGCAGCGGAGACGACGCAGGATGTCGGCGAGCACCTGGCCACGATAGTGGCCGGTAGTGGGCGCCCGATGCGGCTCAGCCGCGTTCGAGCGGTGCCTGGGTCAGCCGTGTTCGAGCGGTTCGCGGGTCAGCCGTGTTCGAGTGGTTCGCGGGTCAGCCGTGTTCGAGTGGTTCGCGGGTCAGCCGCGTTCGAGCGGTGCGCGGGGCAGCCAGCGGTCGAGCCAGGCCGGCAGCCACCACGCCCGGGACCCGAGCACCGCCATCGCCGCCGGCAGGATGAGGCAGCGGATGACGAGCGCGTCGAGCAGGATCGCCACCGCGAGCCCGAGGCCGAACTGCTGGAGCATCCGGTCCGGACTGAGCAGGAAGGCGCCGAAGACCACGATCATGATCGCCGCCGCTGCCGTCACCACCCGGCCGGTGCTGGCCAGCCCCTCCCGGACGGCCAGCCCGGCGTCCCGGTCGCGTTCCCACTCCTCGTGCATCCGGGCCAGCAGGAACACCTCGTAGTCCATCGAGAGTCCGAACACGATCGCGAAGATCATCACCGGCACGTACGACTCGATCGGGCCGGGTTGGACGCCCAACGCGCCGTGCTGGAAGACCGCCGTGACCACGCCCACCGACGCCGCGACGCTGAGCAGGTTGAGGATCGCGGCCTTGACCGGGATGAGCAGCGACCGGAACACCACCATCAGGAGCAGTGCGGAGAGTCCGACCACGATCGTGACGAACAGTGGCAGCCGGCCGGCGACGGCGTCGGCGAAGTCGTCGGCCGCCGCGGTGGAGCCACCGACCAGGAACGTCGCGCCGGTGTCCCGGGCCACCGGGGGCAGCACCTCCTGCCGGAGCCGGGTGACCAGCTCGGCGGTCTCGGCCGCCTGCGGTTTGCTGTCCGGGAAGACGATCATCGTCGACAGGTCCGCCGAGACCGGGACGGGTGGCACGGCGGTGGCCACTCCCGGGGTCCCGGCCAGGGTCCGGTGCGCGGCCTCGGCCGCCGGCTGGCCGCCCTCCACGACCACCACCAGCGGACCGTTGAACCCCGGCCCGAAGCCCTCGGCAAGCAGGTCGTACGCCTGCCGTGCGGTGCTCGATTCGGCGTCGTTGCCGGCGTCGGCGAAGCCCAGCCGCAGGTCGAGCGCGGGTGCGGCGAGGGCGAGCAGGGCAGCGACCGGGATCAGCAGGGCCGGCCAGCGGCGCCGCTGCACCAGCGTCGCCCAGCGGCGCCAGGCGGTCCCCTCGGCGGCCCGGTCCGGCCGTTCGGCCCGGCGTCGTACGGCCCGTTCGACGCGGTGACCGAGCATGCCGAGCAGGGCGGGCAGCAGGGTCAGCGAGGCGAGCATGGTGGCCAGCACGGTGAGCGCGATCGCGACGGCGACGCCCTGTAGCGAGCCGAGGCCGAGAGTGACCAGCCCGAGCAGCGCGATGATCACGGTGCAGCCGGCGAACAGGACGGTCCGGCCGGCGGTGTCCATCGCCCGGCGGGTCGCCGCCTCGGGCTCGGCGCCGGCGATCAGCTCGGCCCGGAACCGGGAGAAGACCAGCAGCGCGTAGTCGATGCCGACACCCAGTCCGACCAGGATCATCAACGGCACGGTGAAATCGGCCACGGTCGCGACGTGCGAGGCGATGGTGATCAGCCCGATCGCGGCGCCGACGGCGAACAGCGCGATCACCAGCGGCAGGCTCGCGGCGAGCAGCGACCGGAACAGCAGCACCAGGATGATCAGGGCGGCGAGCATCCCGACCCCCTCCGCCGGCCCGCCCTGCTCCTCCTGGACCTCGCGGACCGGATCGCCGCCCACCTCGACCCGCAGGTCGCCCTGCCCGGCCGCCAGGGCGGTGTCGACGAGCTTCCGGACGGCCTCCGCCGGAACCTCCTCGGTGGTCCCGTCCAGGGTCACCGTGGCGTAGCCGATGGTCCCGTCGCGGGAGATCGTGCCCTGGTCGTCGTACGGGCTGCGGACGTCCGCCACGTGCGGCAGGGCGCCGATCCGGTCCAGCAGCCCGTCCACCCGGGTCCGGGTCGGCGCCGCGGCCAGCCCGGCGGGGTCGGCGAGCACGACCTGCACGGTCTCGCCGGACCGGGCCGGGGCCCGTTCCCGGAGCGTGTCCAGGGTCTGCTGCGACTCCGTACCCGGCAGCGAGAAGTCGTTCCGGTACGCGTCGCCGACGCCCTGCGCCGCGACCGTGACGGCCCCGAGCACCACGACCCAGAGCACCAGAGCCCAGCGCCGGTGCCGGTACGACCAGCGGGCGAGCCGTTCGAACGCGCTCGGTCGGGTCGTGGTGCGGGGTGGGTGTAACTCCACCATGGCTGTCCGTCCTCCAAAGCTGTGCCGGGGTCGTGACGGGCTCCGCCTGGCGGGACCCACGACCGTGTCCGGCCGAGGCTAGGAAGGCCGGACGCTTCGCCGGAACATCCGGCGGGGCGATCCGGGCGTACCCCCGGAGGGGTAGCCGGACTGCTCCCGGAGGGTGATCCGGCCGCGCCGCCGGACCGGATACCGTCCGAGGTGTGCGGCGGCGGGATGTGGCGATCGACGTGGGCGTGGCCGGACTGGTGTTCTGGCTCACGCTCGCGATCCTGGCCGACGGCGGGCTCGGTGCCGCGACACCGGACGAGCGCCGGCTGGACCTGTTCGGCGTGCTCCTGGCCGCCGTGGCCACCCTGCCGCTCGTGGCCCGCCGCCGGTGGCCGCTGACCGTCTACCTGGTCACCGCGGCGGCGAGTCTGGTGCTGCTGGCGTTCGGCTACACGCTCGACCTGGCGATCGGTACGGGGGTCGCCGCGTACTCCGTGGCGGTGGCCCACGGCGGGGACCGCCGGCCGGTACGGCGCTGGGTCGCGCTGCTCGCGGTGGCGGCGTTCGTGCCCTCGATGACCGTGCTGTACAAGGCGGTCGGGGTCGAGTTGCACGAGATCGGCACCGAGATGGTCACCACCGCAGCGATCTTCCTGTCGCTGTGGCTGGTCGGGGACCGGATCCGGCTGCGTCAGGAGCGGATCGGCGCGCTGGAGGAGCAGGCCCGGCGGGCCGAACGCGACAGGCTGCGCGAGCGGACCCTGGCCGCCGTGCAGGAACGGACCCGGATCGCCCGGGACCTGCACGACTCCGCCGGCCACGCGATCAACGTGATCCTGGTCCAGGCCGGTGCCGCCCGGCTGCTGCACGAACGGGACCCGGAGCGGTCCCGGCAGGCGATCGGCACCGTCGAGGAGGTGGCCCGAGGGCTGATCGGCGAGATCGACCGGCTGGTCCGGGCCCTGCGCGACGACGGGACCGCCGAGTTGGGGGTACCCGCCGATCCGGCGGCGCTCGACGAACTGCTCGCCCGGCACGAGGTGAGCGGGCTGCGGATCGTCAGCACCGAACGGGGCGTACGCCGGGCGTTGCCGCCGAGTGTCGCCTGGTCGGCGTACCGGATCCTGCAGGAGGCGTTGACCAACGCCGCCCGGCACGGTCGGGGGAGTGCCGAGGTCGGGCTGCTCTTCGGTACCGAGGCCATGGAGGTCACCGTGGTGAATCCGGTCGCCCGGAACGACGGGGACGGCACGCCCGCCGTCGGTGGACACGGCATCGTCGGAATGCGGGAGCGGGCCACCCTGCTCGGCGGCAGCCTGGACACCGCCGCCGACCGGGAGACGTTCCGGCTGCACGCCCGGCTTCCGTACCATTCGCCGACGCTGGCGGAAGATCCACTGCCGCAGCGGGCCGACGCGGCGGTGACCGGCCGCCCCTCGCCGGCCGGGCCGGAGCCGGCGCCGTGACGGCACCGCTGCGGGTGCTGATCGTCGACGACGACGACCTGATGCGGGCCGGACTGCGGGCCGTCCTCTCCAGCGACGAGACGATCCAGGTGGTGGACGAGGCCGCCGACGGCGCCCAGGCCGTGACGCGGGTCCGGGAGGCCAGGCCGGACGTGGTGCTGATGGACGTCCGGATGCCGCGCCTGGACGGTATCGCCGCGACCAGGGAGATCACCGCCACCGCGTCGCAGGCCCGGATCCTGATCCTCACCACCTTCGAGGACGAGGACTACATCTTCGGCGCGCTCCACGCGGGCGCGTCGGGCTTCCTGCTCAAACGCACCCGCCCCGAGCAGCTGATCGCCGCCATCCACGCGGTGGCCGAGGGCGACTCGCTGCTCTCGCCCTCGGTGACCCGTACGGTGATCGAGCGGATGGCGCGTTCCCCACAGCCCGATCCGGCCGGTGGCCGGCGACTGCGCTCGCTCACCCCGCGCGAGCGGGAGGTGCTGGAACTCGTCGCCCGGGGGCTGGCCAACGCCGAGATAGCGGCGACACTGGTGGTCGAGGAGTCGACCGTGAAGACCCACCTGAAGCGGATCATGGCGAAGCTGGAACTGCGGGACCGGGTGCAGGCCGTGATCCTCGCGTACGAGACGGGTCTGGTCCGGCCGGGGGAGGCGCCGGTACGGGGCGTGCCGAGGCCCTGACGTGGCGCCGGACTCGTCGCGGCCGGGTCACCGGGATGAGTGGGAGTCGGGCCACTAATGTCGGTTCATGGCGGCAATCGGCTACGAAGACATCGTTCGGGTTCCAAAGGCGCTGCTCCACGACCACCTCGACGGCGGGCTGCGCCCGGCGACGGTCGTCGAGCTGGCCGACGCGGTGGGGCATCCGTTACCGACCACCGATCCCACCGAACTCGGTCGCTGGTTCGTGGCCGCGGCCGACTCCGGATCGCTGGAACGTTACCTGGAGACGTTCACGCACACCGTCGCCGTGATGCAGACGGTCGAGGGGCTGCGCCGGGTCGCCGCCGAGTGCGCGCTCGACCTGGCCGAGGACGGCGTGGTGTACGCCGAGGTCCGGTTCGCGCCGGAGCAGCACCTGGAGCGGGGTCTGCGCCTCGACGAGGTGGTCGAGGCGGTGCTGGCCGGCTTCGCCGAGGGGACGGCCGAGGCCGCCTCGGCCGGCCGGTCGATCCGGATCGGTACGCTGCTCACCGCGATGCGGCACGCCGCCCGCTCGCAGGAGATCGCCGAACTCGCGGTGCGGCACCGGGACACCGGGGTGGTGGGCTTCGACATCGCGGGGGCGGAGGCGGGATTCCCGCCCACCCGGCACCTGGACGCGTTCGAGTACCTGCAACGGGAGAACTTCCACTTCACCATCCACGCCGGGGAGGCGTTCGGCCTGCCCTCGATCTGGCAGGCGATTCAGTGGTGCGGGGCGGACCGGCTCGGGCACGGCGTACGGATCGTCGACGACATCACTCCCGGGGCCCGCCCGGTGCTCGGCCGGCTCGCCGCGTACGTCCGGGACAAGCGCATCCCACTCGAACTCTGTCCGTCGTCGAACGTGCAGACCGGTGCCGCTCCCTCGATCGTGGAGCATCCCATCGGACTGCTGCGTGACCTGCGCTTCCGGGTGACCGTCAACACCGACAACCGGCTGATGAGCGGGACCTCCATGTCCCGGGAGATGGCACTGCTGGTCGAGGCGTTCGGCTACGGCTACGCCGAGTTGCAGTGGTTCACCGTCAACGCGATGAAGAGTGCCTTCATCCCGTTCGACGAACGGCTGGCCATCATCAACGAGGTGATCAAACCGGCGTACGCCAAGGTGCTGTCCTGACTTCCCGGACTCCCGCGGGAATCTCTTCGGTCGGGAAAACTGCCGGGCCGGTTGGTCCGGATGTCCGGCCGGCCATTCGGCGGTCAGCACGGATCGCGTAATCCGGCACTTCGACCTTGCCGTACCGGACCGGTCGGGCAATGGTCTTCTCCGCCGTGGGAGTGCCAGGCTCGCGGAGGACACCGGAGCCAATCGCGTCCGCCTCGCGCGGGGGCGTAGGGTTTCATCGTTCCGGTAACGTTCGATACGTCGCGGCGGGGGATCCCCGGTTCGGGGCCGAGCACCGACTTTCCGAATTCGGACGGTTGGTGCGTAGGAAGAGTGTGGACAGGATGCGTGACTACTCTGGGTAACTCCAGAAAGACGGACCGCTGTCAAGTCGCGGGAAACCTCCCGCTGCGCTTACGGTCGGCGACAACCTGGGCTTTCTTCTTGAGTTGCGGCGTGATGGAATCTCGGAGGTCCGACCCGCCCGGGTCGGTCGATCAGCGGTGCCCTGAGCCATCGGTGGGGCGCTGGATGGGAAGGCGGTGACGTGAGCAAGCGGCCGAAGACAGCAAGCCCGTTCCTGTCGCGTCTCCGTTGGCCGGCCGGTCGGCTGCGCGACATGCCGATCTGGTCGAAGCTCGGTCTGATCATGATCGCGCCGACCATCGCGGTCGTCGTGGTCGGCACGACCGGCATCGCCGACCACATGGAAACGCTGGATGACGCCAACCGGGCACACACCCTGGCCACCCTCTCCCAGGCGTCCGGGCAGCTGGTGTACGACCTCCAGGACGAGCGCGCCAACGCGGTGCTGCTGCTCGGCACGGACAGCGCCGCGCGGCGCAAGGAATATCTGGAGCTCTACAACAAGGTGCACGGGCGGGTGGACGGCGCCAAGGGGCCGTACTCCGAGCGTCGCGCCCAGCTCGACGAGCTTCCGGCCAACTTCGACGCCCTGCTCGGCCGGATCGACCAGAGCCTCGCCGACCTGCCGGGTCTCCGCAGCCAGGTCATCAACCTCAAACTTCAGCTCACGACCGTCGTCCAGCAGTACGAGGGCCTGATCAACGAGCTGCTGGACATCCGTGACCTCGCCTCGCAGCTGGCCGGCGACACCTCGCTGAGCGACCGGATGCGGGCCGGCGCGTTGACCGCGCGCGGCAAGGAGTTCCTGTCGATGCGCCGCGTCGTGGTGCACCGCGCCCTGAGCGACAACCTGCTGACCCCGGCGCTGCGGACCGACTACATCGCGACCGAGACCGGCCAACAGCAGGCGTTGCAGAGCTTCCAGGCGGTCGCCAGCCGGGCCGAGTTCGAGTTCTACAACCAGACCGTCTCCGGCGCGGACCAGCGCGAGGTCGACAGCTACAGCGGCTACATCCGGAGCAAGACCGACGAGAGCATGAAGGACGCGCCCTTCAACGCCGAGGACTGGGACGCGGCGATGGTCGGCAACGCCGGCCTCATCCGCGCGGTCGAGGTCAAGCTCGACCGCGACGTGCTCGCCCAGGCCAGCAAGCTGCGCAGCGACGTGCAGCGGCAGGTGTTCCTGGAGACCGGCCTGCTGCTCAGCATGCTGCTGGTGGCCATCCTCTTCGCCTACCTGGTCGCCCGCTCGATGGCCCGCTCGCTGCGGGAGCTGCGGCACGGCGCGCTCTCCATCGCGCAGCACGGCCTGCCGCACGCCGTGTCCCGGCTGCGTGACCCGCAGTTCACCGCGCAGATGTCGCCCGTGCAGGTCGCCAACCAGATCGCCGAGCCGTTGCCGGTCCGGAGCAAGGACGAGTTCGGGCAGGTCACCGAGGCGTTCAACGCGGTCCACCTCGAAGCGGTCCGGACCGCCGCGGAACAGGCCGCACTGCGGGCGTCGGTCGCGACGATGTTCGTCAACCTCGCCCGTCGTTCGCAGATCCTGGTCGACCGGCTGATCGGTCACCTGGACCGGCTGGAGCGTGGCGAGGAGGACCCGGACCGGCTCGCCGAGCTGTTCCAGCTCGACCACCTGGCCACCCGGATGCGGCGGAACGACGAGAACCTGCTGGTGCTCGCCGGTGCCGACTCGACCCGTGTGCAGCGCGAGCCGGCGGCACTGATCGACGTGCTGCGGGCCGCCCAGTCCGAGGTCGAGCACTACACCCGGATCGACTTCGGCATGGTCGACCGGGACATCGAGGTCCAGGCCCAGGCCGTCAACGACCTGGTGCACCTGGTGGCGGAGCTGTTCGACAACGCGACCGCCTTCTCCCCGCCGGACTCCCAGGTGATGGTGGAGGCCCGCCGGGTCGGCGACCGCGCGACGCTGTACGTCGAGGACCGGGGCATCGGCATCACCGCCGAGCAGTTGCAGGACCTCAACGAGCGCCTCGCCACGCCTCCCGCGGTCGACGTGACCGTGTCCCGGATGATGGGTCTGGTCGTGGTCGCCCGGCTGGCGTCCCGGCACGGGGTCCAGGTCGAACTGCGGCCCGGGACCGACCGGGGCACCGTCGCCGACGTCACGCTGCCCACCTCGGTACTGATCCCACGTGCGCTGTCCGGCCGGACGCAGCACCCGGGAGGCCTGCCGCCCCTGCCGCAGCAGCACACCCC
>NZ_JADPUN010000218.1 GCF_015690345.1 Plantactinospora alkalitolerans
GGCCGAGGGCGGGTGGGCGGCGGGCGGACCAGGATCGGCGGGGCCGCGTTCCACCACGCCAACGAGTGCGGCCGCTGTCTGATCGCGACGGCACTGATGCATTGAGTCGTCCCGCGTCCTCGATGGCGCAGATCTTCCCGTTACAAGGTCCAGATGAGCGGACGGTGTCCGCGTGCCCGGCGACCAACCGAGCGATCGACGCGACAGGTGTCCCGGATGCCGACGCCATGATGATCATCGCCCGTCGGACCCGCACCGAATCCTGCCTGCCCCGTCGCACGAGTTGTTGCAGCCTGCCGCCCTCGTCCTGCGTCAACCGCCGCGCCCGTACCGGCTCGGCCAATCCACCCACCTCACTCTCAACGGCCTACATCACCGCCGTCGAGAGTGAGCCCTCACCACCTCATCCGGACGCACGCCCCCCGGCGTGTCACCGACCCGGCAGACGTTCATGGACAACGCACTAAACAGCCCCCGAGTCCGTGAGACGTCGATCTCGGCCGATCCGCAGCCCGGCGCGTTTCGTGTGGCGGCGGCGTCGGCATGTTGAGGGCCTGGGGGCCAGCGTCGGCATGGTGGCGCCGGGCATGAACTGGACCCGTCCACGGTCCCGCTCCAGACCGAGCCGCCGCATCGGCGTGAAAGGCACTCGGCTGCGATGCTGGACAAGATCGCGCGCAAGCTCTGGCGGCGCGGGGACTGTCACATGGTCGCGGCAACCATGATGACCGAGATGCCGATGATCAGGTCGACGACCGCGCACCATTCGGAGAGCGGCCGAGGGACCACCAGGTTCCGCCGGTGGTGCCACAGATCCCAGCCGGCGTGGAAGATCCAACCGACGCCCACCAGGTACTGACCCCACTGCGGCCCGGCGAGCACCGCGGCGCCTAGCAGGATGAGATAGGCCAGCAGCGCACCGAGTTGTGCCAGCAGGACCGGCCGTGGCCGCAGCGTGCGCCGCGTTGCGCCGATCGCGAGGTAGCCGACCGGCAGGATCATCATCGCGTAGACCGGCAGCGGCCGCGGGTCCACCAGGTTGTCCACGGTGGCAAGCAGTCCCAGCACACTCGGCCACCGTGCCAGCAGCCGGGCCACGGCGCCGCGCCGTTCGGCGTCGATGTGCTGGCCGCCCCCGTACTCGGCGGTGCGGCGCAGCATCGCCAGGACCATGGCGGGCAGCATCAGCAGGTGACCGCCGATCAGTACGACCTCGCCGGCGATCAGGCCGGTCCACCACGGGACCAGGAAGACCAGGAACGGCGCGTACATGGCCGCGATCATCTCGCCGATGGCGGCGTTGCTGTGGCTGCGATGCCACATCCACACCGCCATCGCGACGGACATGTTGGTCGCCGTCACCAAGGAGGCGACATCCGCCCGGACGGCCAGCGTCTCGGGCAGCGGCCACAGCGGACCCAGCACCAGCACGCCGACGGCCATGGCCAAGAGCATCTCGACGAAGTGGCGGACGAAGTGGCGGACGAGCGGGCGGGACCCGGGTGTGACGGCTGTTGTTGTCATGCGGTCACTGTCGGGCGGAACGAGCGCAGCCGACCCGTGAACATGTCCCGGTCCTGGCGTGACGGGCAACCACCTAGAGTCGGCCCATGCAGCGCCGTCTGAAACGGGTACGCGTCGTCACCCTGATCGTGCTCGCCGCGAACGCGTCGGCGGCGTTGTTCCTGCCGGGCGTCGGATTGTGGCGGGAGCCCAACCCGGTGCGGGCGGCGCTGGGCGCACTCGGCATCGTGCTCTTCTCCGCAGCGCAGGCCGCGGTGCTGCACGCGCTGGTCACACCCTGGCTCACGGACAGAGCCCGGCGACTCGCGAGCCTGGCGTTCACGGTGGCCGCGGTCGCCTCGCTGCCGCTGTTGGGCCCGGTGGGTGGCGACTGGCCGAGTTGGTCGTGGCTGGCCGCCTGCATCGTGGGCATCGTGCCGGTGCTCACCGGCAGGGTCAGGGCGGCCGTGCTCAGCGCCGTGACGGTCGCGCTCGCGCTGGTGGTCACGCCCGGATCGGTGGTCGATTCGCTGATCATCGCGGCCGGCTTCGGCGCGGGCATCGCGGCCATCAACACGCTGCACGTCTGGCTGTGGGATCTGCTGCTGCAGGCCGAGCAGGGCCGCGCGGCGCAGGCGCAGCTGGCGGCTGTGGAGGAGCGGTTGCGGTTCGCCAGGGACGTGCACGACCTGCTCGGCCACAACCTGTCGATCATCGCGTTGAAGGCGGAGCTGGCGGAGCGGCTGGCCGGGACGGACGGTGAGCGGGCCGGGCGGGAGGCGGCGGAGGTACGCCGGCTGGCTGCGTCGGCGCTGGCCGAGCTCCGCGAGGTGGTGCACGGGTACCGGCAGGTGGACCTGAAGGAGCAGCTGTCCGCGATCGAGAAGGTGCTGCAGTCGTCCGGTGTGCGGTGCACGGTCGACGTGCCGGGCGACGACCTTCCGGCGGCCGCGGTGTTGTCCGCCGTGCTGCGCGAGGCCACCACCAACGTCCTGCGGCACAGCCGGGCCAGCTGGTGCACGATCGCGATCGAGCACGGCGCCGGCGAGGTGCGCATGACGGTGACCAACGACGGCGTGCGTGCCGGCGCCGTACCCGACGCCCACAGCCACGGTCTGCGGGGCCTCGCGGACCGCCTCGCCGAGGCCGGCGGTGCGCTGCACACTCGGACGGGCGACGGTGAGTTCACGGTCGTAGCCGTCGTACGCTCGTCACCGTGATCAGAATCCTGCTCGCCGACGACGAGGAGCTCATCCGGGTCGCCGTCGCCGCCCTGCTCGATTTGGAGCCGGACCTGGAAGTGGTGGCGCAGGCGGCGGACGGTCATGCGGCGGTGGAGGCAGCCCGCGCCCACCGGCCCGACGTGGCGGTGGTCGACCTGCAGATGCCGTCACTGGACGGCATCGCGGTGGCCGCGGAACTGCAGCAGGCCGTGCCGTCGTGCACTGTGGTGATCCTGACCGGCCGGGGCCGCCCCGCCCATCTGGCGCGGGCGCTCGCCGCCGGCGCCAAGGGCTTCCTGCCCAAGGGCTCCCCGGGGGGCGCGCTGGCCGACGTGATCCGGCGGGTCCACGCCGGCGGCCGGTACGTGGACCCCGGGCTGGCGGCGGACGCCCTGACCCTGCCCGAGTGCCCGCTGACCCAGCGCGAGCTGGACGTGCTCCGATATGGCGACCCGGACGTCCCGGTGACGGTCGTGGCCCGGCGTCTGAACCTGTCGCCGGGCACGATCCGCAACCATCTCACCGCGATCGTCACGAAACTGGGCGTCGCCAGCCGTGCCGAGGCGGCCGCGAAAGCCCGCGACAACGGCTGGCTTTGACCTTGTACCGTTCGAAACTCGGTTTCGACTACGCGGCCCGCTCATAGTCGTTGATCTAACCCGTGGACCACCTTCCTGCGCCGTACTCGGACGGCACCCAGGTCAGTCACCGGTGCTGGGACCGCGTGTCGGTCAGGTGGACGTTGCCCGCGGCCCTGATGCGGACGATGTTGGTTGTCGTGCGCCAGGTATTCGTGTAGCACGGTGAACAGGTGTCGCGTGTGGTAGATCGGGATCCGATCCAGGCATTCCCGCCGTACAGTGCGTACCCAACGCTCCGCGAACGCGTTCGCCCGAGGCGCCTGCGGCGGCGTCCGGAGCACCTCGACACCCTCGGCGTGGAACACGCTGTCGAACACGGCGGTGCCCATGACATCCTGTGGGGCTCGTAGATCAGAGTCGGCTTCGCTGCCTGCGAGTATTCGTTGATCAGTCCGTCCAGGATCGGGCGTCGTTCGACGCGGGCGGCGTTGAGGTCGACGACCTGCGGTGGTTGGCTTGGTGGTCGTTGTCCGAGTGATCGGTGTGGCCGGTGGCCGTTGTCATGCTCCGTGTACTCGGTCAGGACGCTCGCCAGGCGCCGCTCGCCGACGATGAGCATGCGATCGGTGCACTCGCGCCGTACCGTGCCGACCCAGCGCTCCGCGAAGGCGTTCGCTCTCGGGGGCCTGTGGCGGCGTGGCGAGAACGTCGATACCGGCGGCGGTGAAGACCGTGTCGAAGGCCGTGAACGTCGTGTCGCGATCGTAGGAACAGCACGTAGATTCGCTTCAGCAGCACGGTGTCGACCGTGAAGAAGTCGCACGCCAGGATCGTGTGCGCCTGGGCGGTGAGAAACTGTCGCCAGGTCGGTCCGGTTCGGCGGGGCGCCGGGTCGACGCCGGCGTGGTGCAGGATCTTCCAGACGGTGCTGGCCGCTACCTGGTGGCCGAGACGAGCCAACTCGCCCTGCACCCGTCGATGGCCCAGGCCGGGTTCTCTGCTGCCAGGCGCAGGACCAGTTCCCGGATCTCACGGTCGACGGGTGGCCGGCCGGGTGGCGCGTGTGGGTAGGTCCAATGTCGCGCGATCAACTGTCGATGCCAGCGCAGCAGGGTCGCGGGGGTGACGAAGAACGCCGCCCAGCGTTGCCGGGGCAGCAGCTGCGACAGCGCCGCCAACACCACCCGGTCCGCGGGCTGCAGGTCGGGTCGGTGCACCTGTCGGCGCAGCACCGCCACCTGATGCCGTAAGACCAGCAGTTCGACGTCCTTGGCGCCGCCGTCTCGGGCGACCTGGGTCAGCATCTGAAGGATCTGACGCAGGAGCAGGTACACCAGCGAGGCTGCCATACCTTGGATCGTCGCCGCCCTGGTTGGGCCGACCTCGCACAAAGCCGCACGTCACAGCCACCGAACCGAATTTACGAGCCCAACACGAGACTTCGAGTTGAAGAAATCTGATCGGCGATCTCGACTGAACTCCGGGGTTGTCTGCTTCGGATACCGAAGGAGTGTCCCAGAGTTTAGGGAAACTCCGGGCGCGTGAGCCGGCGTACGGCGTGTTTGAGGTGTGCCGGCTTACCCCGGTGGGACTCTGCCGGTTGATCATGCAGACATCCTGTACCTGGGTACAGGGTTACCGTCGAAGCATGACCGAGACGAGGTCCGTGCTTGACGGGTGCCCGCAGGGCGTCGGAACCTCGGGCGTTGGGTGAACCCCGCGGCCCGCAGCGACGTGGGATGGCCGGTATCAAGGCGTGGTCAATGTGGTGCGCACGACCGCGGACGGCCGTGCGCACCTGGCGTCATTGCTGGGCGGTTGGGGTGTCGGAGACGGTAATGGTCCAACTGATTCCGTGCGGGGCGAGGAAGGCGAGGAAGTTGGTCGGGTCGTATGCCTGTGCCGGAGCGAGCACGCCTGGTTTGGCGCCGTCCGCGACCAGCCGGCGGGCGGCTTCGACGGCGATCACCGTGGTGATGCCGTAGGTGTCGTGGCCCCGCACGACCCCGCGGGCTGATTGGCCGTCGCGGCCGACGGCGTCGATGAGGTAGGTGAACCGTTGGGCACGGCGGTCCTCCTCGGTGGGCCCTTCGGGCAGGCTGTCGATGATCTGCGGAGTGAGCGGGGCGTTCAACTGGGCGCTGAGCGCGGCGTCGACGAGGCTCTCCACGTGCCGGACCGGCACGTGGCGTGGGATGGTGACCACCTCTGACAAGGGGAGTTTCACCACTTCGGTCGGTTGCGGCGCGTCGGGAAGGGTGACCGAGGCGTGCCGGGCGGGGGTGCCGGTACTCCAGTCACCGTCGTCGTAGCTGAGGCCGCCCGCCTTGATCGCGTCTATCGTGCCGACTGCCGAGCGGAGTGAGCCGCGGGAATACCCCCCGCCGACGATGAAGTGGCTGACGGTGATCTCCTCGATCGGCTGGACGCGCTCGGCGAGCAGGTGGGCGACCAGGTCGCCGGGGACGCACCCATCGTTCGTGGCAGGGATGACGGTGACCCCGGCGCGCTCCGCCTCGTCAGCGAAGGTGTCGAAGACTGTCTTGGTGTAAAGCTGCTCGCCGGAGGTGTCGACGTAGTGGCAGCCTGCGGCGATGGCCGCTCGGATCACGGCGTGGCCGGAACTCGTGAATGGTCCGGCGCAGTTGATGAGCGCGTCGCACTCGCGGAAGGCTGCCACGAGGGCGTCGTGGTCGTCGGTGTCGGCTACCCGCTGCTCGGCGTCGACTATTCCCACGATCGTCGCGGCCTCGCGCAGGCGGATGGCATTGCGTCCGACGAGCAGCATGTCGATGTTGCGGCGGGCCAGTTCCGCGAGGACGAGTTTTCCCTGGTAGCCGCTTGCGCCGTAGACGGCGATCTTCACGTGGATCTCCTGGTTCGAGTGATGAGTGATGTCGCGCGAGGTGGCTGATCACCTTGCCTCTGATTCACCGTATGGCTACGTGGAGAGACGTCCAATGCGTGAACATCTCTGGATCATGCGTGGTCGTCTTCGCCGGGAGCGTGGTGATACGTTGACTGTGTGGATGTGCTCTCCGATGCGGTCACCGCCATGCGCACCGGCCAACCGCACTCCGGCCGGGTATGCCGGCCGGCGTCGTTCGGCACGCGGAACCCACCGGTCGCAGGAGCCGGCTTCCACATCGTCTTGCAGGGATCGTGCTGGCTGTTCCCACCAGACGGCGCACCGATCGCCCTCGGCGTGGGGGATGTGGCATTTCTGCCCCACGGGGCCGCCCACGGCCTCGCCGACAGCCTGTCGACCCCACTGGTGGACACCGCCGCGTCATTGGTCGAGATTCCACCCGGCCAAGACGACGACGGGGTACCCGCCGACCAGCACCCGGACGGTTCGGCCAAGCCGACGGTCATGCTCTGCGGCGCGTACCTGCTGGACCGGTCTCGGGCACATCCGCTGCTCGACGACCTGCCGGAGGTCATCCATCTCCCGGCCCGTGTCGGCCACCACCCGGAGCTCCGGGCCGCCGTTGACCTGCTCGGCGGTGAACTGGAGCAGCCACGGCCGGGCGGCGACGCCATGCTGCCCGCCCTGCTGGACGTCCTGCTGCTGCACATCCTGCGCGCCTGGTTCGACGAACAACCCGCCCACGCCGCTACCGGCTGGGCAGCGGCGCTGCGCGATCCCGCCGTCGCCGCTGGGCTTCGGGCCATCCACAGCGCTCCTGGCCGGCCATGGACCGTCGGGGAACTGGCTTCCCAGGCCGGGCTGTCCCGAGCGGCCTTCGCCCGACGGTTCGCCGCGCTGGTCGGCCAGCCGCCGCAGACGTACCTGACCTGGTGGCGGATGACACTCGCGACCCGACTGCTACGCGACGGTGACGCTACGTTAGCCACGGTGGCCAGGAAGGTGGGCTACACCTCGGAGTTCGCCTTCGCCCACGCATTCAAACGGGAATATGGGCTAGCTCCCGGCGGATTCCGCCGATCCGTCCCCCGGCCCACGAATTAGCGGGATATCGGCCCGATATAGGGTCCCCGTGGGTGCGGTAGTCCCCGACCCGGACCGGTTCTCCGAAACTAGGCGCGTGCACCATAGCTGTGCCCCCGAGGGAGATCCCGACGTGGTGCACGCGGCTTGGAGTGCCGAAGAACAGCAGATCACCCGATTGGAGTCGGGCACCGGGCGCTGACCGGCAGGTACGACACCGGAAGCAGGAACAGGTAAGGCAGCCATACACCACCGTGCGTCACCAGCCGCGATGAACGCCACCGCACGCGGAGCGGCAGATCCGGACGCCGAAGTGGGAAGACCAGTCGCTGTGCTCGACCGTCACTCAGCTCGCCACCGCAGCGGACTGAGAGGGTACGCCCACGGGACTCCGAGGTCGTCGTCGAAGTCGTCGTACAGGCCAATGGCCGTGTTCGGTATCAGCACGATCCGGTCGACGGCGACGTCGCCTCGGGCGATCGACAATCCGGCCGCGTCTCTCACCGCCGCGTACAACCGGTAGGTCGGACCAAGACCTGGGACTCCTGCCTCGACTTCGAGGCATTGCCGCCCTGCCTCATCGACAAGTAACGACGTCGGAAGGTTCTCAATCCTCTTCGTGCCACCATCGAGCAGTGGTGCACTGCGGTAGGGCGGCTGATCTGGTCCTGGACTGACTGTGACGGTGATGCCACAGTCCCCGTGGCTGAGCCTGACCGTCTTCGCATCGGCCGCAACCCAGGTACCCGTCCACGATGTCGACCACCCCGCAATGCTCCGCATCCTTCTATCCTGCGACAGCCCATCGGGTTCCATCACGCCGGGTCAACGCGCGGACTGCGGCCGATGAGGGCGAAGCTCGGCGCGGGCGAATGTCAGCAAACGTCGTGCAGACTGGAGTGATGACGAGCGTCGGTTCAGTGCGCACATTTGATGCGGACGAAGGTTGGGGTGTCATCGACGCGCCGGACGTTCCTGGCGGATGCTGGGTGCACTTCTCTGCCATCGCCGGGGATGGATACCGGCAGCTGGTGCAAGGACAGCGCGTCTCGTTCCGCGCCGAGGCAGCGAACCAGGACGGGTTCGGCTTACGAGCCGTGAAGGTCTGGACAGAGGACATCGAGCCGCCCGACCATCCCCGCGTTCAGGGCAACTCCGCCGCTTACCGCAGCTCATTGACCCTGACATTCGACGATCCGACCCGAACCGACATGACCTGGCCGCAGGAGTAGCCGTGGCCGGTCGTTCGGGTAGACATCCGCATCTCGGCATCCGCCCGATCAGCGGCAGATCCCGATGGGTGCGATGTGCTAACAAAGCGTGTCTATGGGCGTTGGAGGTCGGCCGTGCAACGCGTCACGCCTGCCAGGCGGCGGGGTCGTTGTAGTGGTTCTCGACCCCCTTGCGCAGGACCCGCCGTGGCGGTGCGTCGACGGCAGACAACGCGGGGGTGTCGCCTCCGGCGGTGACGGCTGGTGTCGCTGGCCGGGGATCCTCCGGATTGGCTCGTCAGTCGGCTCGACCGGTGGGACTCGCTGGTTCGGGTCGGTAGGTTGCCGAGCCCGGCCAGCCGCGTGCAGGGCAGGTCAGCGGTGCTGCGCAAGTGTCCGCAGAACATGGATTCGACCGTAGGACGCCTGCCGTCCGACAGGCCCGTAGCGACAGGTCCCGACTATGTCGGCAACGCTGGCGCTCTCTCCGACAAGATATCGACACGGGAGCCGGCGGTGGGCGGCACGGGTCGTCGCGGTCGAGCAGGGCTTGACGGCACATGCCCTCTGTACCGGATCGCGGCTTCGAGCTTGAGTCGCATCCGCGCGGTCTGAGACGGCATCGCGATCCGCATGACGACCGGTGTCGCGGCGACGCGGGGGGCAAGCGTCGCGTAGCGGCGGACCCAATGCGGCGGGCGTCATTTCACCGCTGCCCGGGTCGGGTGGCACGCAGGAACTCGTCGCGCGGTGCCGCCCCGGATCGGGCCGTACCGCGCAGCGCGTTGGTGATCGTCTCGGTACCCGGGGGCTTGGGTGCCACGCAAGGGAATGCACAGGTGCTCGGCGCGGACGAGGACACCGACACCGGCTGGGGCGAGGTGTTCGACGCCGGGGGCCGGACGCAGCGAGGGTGGCGATGGGTGTCGGCGATGGCGGCCGGGCACATGCAGTCGGACAGAGCTGTGCGCGCCCCAGCCGCGCTTCAGTCGGACGCCTTACGCGCAAACCGGGGTGGCTGCACAGTGCCGACAGACCGCCGCCCCCTCACCAGGGAGCAGACCGAGCCGATCATTACCCCGCGCGCCAAGCAGCGCTGTCTCCCGAGCACGTAAAGGCCCGGCCCGAGGAGAAATAACGATCATGTGCTCCCAATTTGCTCCCACCGTAAGGATCAACTACGAAGGGCTCGTTACCGAACTTCCGATAACGAGCCACTTGACCTGCCTATATAACTGGTGGGCGATACTGGGTTTGAACCAGTGACCTCTTCCGTGTCAAGGAACGGACCACAATCCTCTGACCAGCAACGACGCGAGAGACGCAGGTCGGGCGGGGGACGATACGTGCAGGTCAAGGCCATTGAGCGCCGTTCAGCGCCGTTGGGAGCGCGGCCCCGCTCCCAATTTGCTCCCCCACACCGTCCAACGATCCGAGGGAAATCCGGCGCGAGGCGCACTGACATAGCCGAGATGAGCGCGCACCGGACCCATGCCTGGCCCCGCGGGGCTTGCCTGTCCCAACGGGATTGAGTCGAGGACCACCTTCTGGTCTTGCCGTACATCGCATTTCGGGCTTCGCGGTCGTTCAGTGTGGCGGCCGAGCGGGTGGCGCCGTCTCGTCATGCTGATGTATCTGGTCGGGCATTTCGTTACGTGCACCGTGGGGCTACCGTGGGTGAAAGCTGCGCTGGTCGATGGGAGGCGTGTGATGGTTGCAGATTGGCTCGTCCCGATGGTGTCCGCCGGAAGCGCGGCGTTGGTAGGAGCGGTGGCGACGGACGCGTGGCAGTCGGTGCGGTCTGGGGTTTTGCAGCTATTCCGGCAGGGCGGACAGCGCAAGGCAGAACTAGCGGAGCGATGGGTCGACGAAACAGCGAGCGCGATCACCGCTGCACCAATACCGGATCAGCTGGGGTGCGCCAATTGTGGGCCGAAACTTGGCGGCGGCGATTGATGGAATTGGCTAAGGACTTTCCCGAGCTGGCCGAGGCGATACGGCAATGGGCGATAGAAACTCAAACGATGCTTCCGCCGACCCAGCAAGGATGGGTGAACACGTTCGTGGCCCGAGACCAGGCGACGCAGTATAACGCCCCTGGTGGAAGGATAAATATTACCTCATTGCCAGATACCCGTAGCGGGTCATGAGTCGATCCGGCAGCACCCCACCGACGGGCGACCACTTTGAGGCGCGCGGACGTGGCGTGCAATATAACGCCCCCGGCGGCACGATCAATATCCATGGAAGCCCCGGGCACAGCGGGCTGCCGTTTCGAGGCAGACCCTCTCGCCGGGGCGGCGGGACAAGAGCTTGGATTTTCGGTGCATCCGTCGCGATCTTTCTGCCTTTACTGGTTATTCTTACCCGGGATAGCTCCCTTGAAGAATGTCCGCCCATCGCGGTGATCATCCACGTCAAGCCTGTGACGCGTGACATCTTTCTAGGGGTCGCCGAAGTGCGATGCCCCGCACCAAGTGGTCATCAGTATCAGCTATTCACCCAAATATTTTGGCCCTGGCAGCCGCAGCCTGTCTACTATGCCGGAAACCCGGAGAATCAAAATATCCCAAGTAGGCGCGGTCGACACCGCATAACTCTGGGGGTCGATAACGAGGTCCGGAGATGTTACATGGTCGTTGCGCTTAGGACTAAGGTCCCGGCTGGGAAGGGGTCCGAGAACCTGCCAGGAGGCTCCATGCTGGTCTCGGACGAGGCTGCCGCCTGTGTCGACGTTGTTCGTTGACAGCCAAGTACGCAGATCTGCCGCAGCTCGTGGCTTGATCACGTATCCGCTCATGCCGCATGCGGGGCGTAGTGGCGGTTGTATTGCCGTCACTACCGGTAGCCCTCGACCCTGGCGAGTTCAGGACGAGGACGTCCAGACGTGCCGAGAAGAGTCGGCCCGATACGCGATGGCCGTGCGTTCCTGGTCCAGGATCTCTATCTCCGGCTTTACGTTGCAAGAATTGGCTACGCGAGGTGGGCGACGGCCTCAGTCGAGGCTGGGTTGCCGAACGAACGTTTTCGGCGCCCGGGATTTGGTGCTTTCAGCACGCGACACTACCTGCAGATTTTCCTGGCGGCACCTCGAATGAGGCCAGAATAGTGACTTTCTTTGGTAGCTGAATGATGCCACTCTCTTTCCATTCTGGCGTGCTATCCCGCAATTCTCGAACGGTCGCCGCCGGTGCTTTAGCGAACTCAAATATTCTACCCAGGGTCACTCCGGATCCCTGTCCACCCAGGTCGTCCTCGTGAAACCAGGTTCCGTCTGCGCTGGACCGGAGATCTGCGTCCAGAAGGAACCGTCCGGGGGCGCCGCGCTGGCCGTTGGCGTCACAAGTAGAAGGATCGATCCTGACGAGGAGGATCATCTCATCGCGGCCATGTTGCGGGCCGAGGACCTGACCGGAGAGATTGAACGGGCCTGTGATGGGAAGGTTTCCGCCGTTGATCTTCGTCGGGCAGAATATGAGGTCCCCGACGGCAGTAGGCGTTGCCTCCACGGCGCCTGGCGAGCCTGCGGTGGTGCACCATAGTGGGTCTGCTGGCTCCCGTGAGGGCAATGACGCGGCTGAGTTGGAACCGCTTCCGGACCCGGCAGAGGGAGCGGCGGTCTTGTTGTTTTCTCCAGCGGTCGGCGCGATCGCCACCGCCAATTGGGCGATTGCGGCGACCCCGAAGAGGAGTGCCGCGAGGACCGCCATTATATTCCACAACTGGGTGCTTGCCTTGAGTCTGAAGTAAACTATCACCAAGATCAAGCAGACGACGGCTGACGCGATCGCAGTGATCACAAGTGCGGTGTCACTCACTCCTGGAAGTGTGCGATACGGAAGCACGTTTTTGATCATCGACCATCAGATGACCTTGTAACGCCAGTCGCGGCGTCACTCCACATCGGTACGATGCTGGGCGGGTGCTGTTGCATGACGGAGCGCGGGGACGTGGTGCGCCTGGATTCTGGCTCCGGGTCAGATCGCTCGGGCGAGTTCGGTGAACGCTGTGGCGACTCGTCGCTTGGGTGGGGCCTCCTGTCCGACTTCGTAGTGGCCGCGTCGCAGGTTCTGTATGAAGGCGTGTCCGGCGATGATCACTTGTGCTGTGCGGTCAGTGCGTAACCCGCGCATCGGGCGTAACCGGTGCTTGAGTTGGCTGTGGTCGGCCTCAACCGGGTTGTTGGCATACCGCTCGACGTGATGCCAGGGGGACGGAACGAGGCCGTCGAGTACGGCGGGGTAGACCGGCGAGGCGTCGGTGACCACCTCGGCGGGTGTCACTTTCAGTGTCCGCAGTGCCCGGTGGAAGAACCGCCGGGCCGCGGCGGCATCCCGGCGGGCGGAGACGAGGACGTCGATGACCTGCCCCTGCTGGTCTATGGCGCGGTAGACGTACCGCCATACGCCGTTGACCTTATACATAGGTTTCGTCAACAAACCATCGGTCACCAGGTGAGCGACGGATGAACCTCGCGGCGTCGGCCAGCAGCGGGGTGAACCGCTGTACCCACCGGAGGATCGTGACGTGGTCGACCTCGATCCCGCGTTCAACCCAGCAGTTCCTCCACATCTCGGTAGGACAGGTTGAACCGCAGGTACCAGCGGACCGCGACCACGATCACCTCAGCCGGGAACCGGAACCCGGCGAACGCGGACTTGGGCGGCGTCCACGGATGACGATGGCCTGATTGCGTCACCCGTCAACTCTGCCCCAGGCACCGACTGACGACGCAACAGAGCCGGACGACGCATTCTGGGCCTTCGCCACCGTCGAAGTCCTGCGACTGACTGGCATCCGCTGCGAGGAACTGCTGGAACTGTCCCACCACAGCATCACCGAGTACCGCCTGCCCTCTACCGGTGGACTGGTGCCGCTGCTGCAGATCGCCCCTTCCAAGACCGACACCGAACGGCTGCTGCTGGTCAGCCCCGAACTTGCCGATGTCCTCAGCGCCATCGTCAGCCGCATCCGCCGGCCCGACGGCGCCATACCCCTGGTCGCGGCCTACGACGTGCGGGAGAAGCTGTGGAACCCGCCGCTGCCGTTGCTGTTCCAACGCAGCATCGGCAGCGAGAACCGGGCCTACACGCCGACCGCGATCCGCAAGCTGCTCATCCGCGTACTGGCCGCGACCGGGCTGACCACTGCGGACGGGAATCCGCTGCTGTTCTCACCCCATGATTTTCGCCGTGTTTTCGTCACGGACGCCATCATGAACGGCTTGCCGCCGCACATCGCGCAGATCATCTGCGGGCACAAGACCATAGACACTACGATGGGCTACAAGGCTGTCTACCCCGCCGAAGCGATCGAGGCCCACCGGGCGTTCATCGCCCGCCGCCGGGCAACCCGACCCAGCCAGGAGTATCGAACCCCGACCGACGAGGAATGGGATGCCTTTCTCGCGCACTTCGAGAAAAGCATCGTGTCGATCGGCACCTGCGCCCGCGCCTACGCCACGCCTTGCATTCACGAACATGCATGCGTGAGATGTTCATTACTCCGGCCAAGCCCCGCCCAGCGGGCGCGGCTGGAGGAGATCCGCGACAACCTGCAGGCCCGCATCGCCGAAGCCATCCGCGAAGGATGGCTCGGCGAGGTCGAAGGACTGCAAGTCAGCCTCGGCGGCGCCAACGACAAGCTCCAACAGATCGACTCCAGCCTGCAACGGCAGGCCAACGTCACGCAGCTCGGCCTGCCCACGTTCACCCGCATCGCCGGCCGCACCTCACCGGACCTTGCCGAGTGACGGGCCGCACGCTGGAACGCTGCCGAGGGCATCGCCATTGAGCGTCCTGCGAGGGTCCTGGAATCATGGAGACGGTGGAAGGCGATCAGTCCCTTACGGCGTTCATGGCGGCGGTGAGCGTCGGCGACACCCTGACGGGAACCGTTGCGGAAATCACGCGGCAAGGAGCAGCGGTGCTGCTCGAGGGCTTCACCGGCGATCCGGTCGGCCTCATCGGCTGCCTGGACTATTCCTGGCGATCCTTCCAACGATCGCCTGGCGGGATCCTTCAGGCTGGCGACCGGGTCGCCGCCGAAGTCATCGCTGTCGATCATCTGAAGCGGCGGATCATGCTTTCACGGTCAGCGACCGAGAATCCACAGCTATGGGCCTTCCTCAAGGCGCTCCACCAGGGACAGCGCTTGTCTGGCACCGTGACGGCCATCGAAACCTTCGGCGTCTTCGTGGATTTGGACGACGGGCCGAAACACCCCACGTTCCCCGGCGTCGGCTTCATCACCATGCCCGAGTTGTCCTGGCGCAGATTCGAGGACCCGTCCGAGATCGTCTCCACAGGACAGCCTGTCACCTGCGAATTCCTCGCCTTCGACACCACCAATGGTGAGGCCCGCCTGTCGCTTCGCGCCACCCAGACTGATCCGTTCCTGGACTTCGCTCGCACCTTTCAGGTGGGACAGATCCTGCATGGCTCGGTCACCAAACTGGTTCCCTTCGGAGCCTTCGTCCGCGTCAAGGACGGCATCGAAGGCCTGATCCAGCTCAGCGAACTATCCACAACACCCATCGAGACACCAGACCAAGCAGTCCAGATCGGCGACGAGGTCCTCGTCACCATCACTGAAATCGACCCGTCCCGACGCCGTCTCACTCTGTCCCGCCGCCACTGATCCGCTCTCTGACGTGTCGCTAGTCGACCGATCAAGATCAGTTCAGAGAAGCTTGCCTGACCTGCCCGATGTTCATCACCACCCCCGAGTTCCTGCCGCAGCACCGTGAACAACGCCAGCAGCTGCTGCAAATCGTCTCGGCTGCCGAGGCCCGAGGGCAGACACGGGTGGTGGAGATGAACCGGCAGGTCCTGGGCAACCTAGATCAGATCATCACCACCCTGGAAGCCGACCCTGAGCAGCCAGAGGCGACCGCTGATGCGAGCTAACAACAGCCAGCACATCGTCGAGGCCGCCCGACGCCGCAGCCAGTACACCCGCTCCAAGGCGATCCCGGCACTGCGCGAGCTCGACACCGCCGGAGAACCGGTCACCTTCGAGGCCGTCGCGAAGCGAGCGGGCGTCTCGCGTTCCTGGCTCTACGGTCAGCCGGACCTGCGGACCGAGGTGGGATGCTTGCGGACGGCACACCGCCGAGCACCAGCCTCCCAACTCCCCGTCTGGCCAACGCACATCCGACGCCTCACTGCTGCGGCGCCTCGAAGCAGCCAACACGCGCGTTCGGCAACTGACCGAAGAGAACCGTCGCCTGCGGAACCAACTCGCCCACGCACTCGGAGAACAACGAGCCGGCCACGGATGACCAAGAACGACTTCTGCGGGCCAATAAGACCACCTCGGCCGAGCTCCGCGGGACCAGCCGAGGTGGCCCGGCTATGCCTTCCGGGACTCATTCGGGTGCACGGAGTCAAATGGTCGATCTTGGAAGTTGCGAAAGGAGCAGGTGGTGGAGGTAGTAGCGCATCACTCATGGCTTGGTGAGGTGCGTCGTTACGGCGAGAATCAGTTGCTTGCCACGATCAACATCGATCCGGCGGTTCGTCCAGCCAGGTTGAACGGCGAGACCGATGCCGAGGTACTGATCGAGGTTGCGCCGGCGCTGGGTGGCTCAGCACTCGACGCCGTACTGGAACAAGCGGCGGACGGCATCCGGGCTGCCCTGGCTGATCTGGACTCGATCAGATCCTTCGCTCTTGCGCATGCACCCAACGACTTGCATTACGACTACCCGGAGGCCTCGGCGGCACCGTTGGAAGAACGCCTGTTCGTCGAAGGCTTCACGGTGACCGCATCCGCCAAGATCGAGGTCAGCTTCGACTTCGGCGACTCGGACATGCTCGTGATTCAGCTCGACGCGCATGGTCATGGTTGGGGCGTGTATGTCGATCGCTGACCTATCCGAGGACTTCGCAGAGCGAAGCCCAGCTTCCGTGACGCCCAATCAGCAAGCGGACTGTTCTCCCCAAGGCGTCCAACGGCCGTCTCTTCACGATTACGATCAAACCAGCCGCAGTGACCTGATGATCACCATATCTTGCGGGTCGAGCACACCGTCCTCGACGCAACAGCCCACTTCAGCGGGCCAGCGGGCGAAGCAGCTCAAGATAATCCAGGATCAAGTCGGTCACGAACACGCCTCCACCACCTCGATCTACACCAACTCTCAGGAATTGCATCAGACGGGCGAGTTTCCGCAGGTCGCCTGATCGGTGGTGCGCGGCAATGGGCTCGATGCCCTGCGGAGAACGTCCTGCTGACCTGCGCCGCTTGCGCGATGATCCCGTTTAATGCATGATCCCGCCGTCGAACGGTCGCGTTTTGCGGGCTTGGAGGACGGGTTGGGCCGAGGTGATCTGGCGGGTGCGGCACGTCTGCAGCTCGTCTCCGGGGTGGTGCAGTTGCGTCCCGAGGACGCGATGGTCGAGGCGATGTTCAAGGGCTGGCGGGCCCAGCAGGTGGCTCGCGGGTTGCAGGAGGACACGATCGCGCCGCGGGAGCGACTGGTACGCCGGTTCCAGGAGTTCACCAACGAGTACCCGTGGAACTGGGGCCCGGGCGATGTGGACGAGTGGACCCAGTCGCTGACCAGCGAGCGGCAGCTGGCGCCGTCAACGATCCGCGGCTACCAGACCGACCTGCGGTTGTTCAGCGAGTATTTGACCGACGGCCGGTATGGCTGGGCGGTGGAGTGCGAGAAGACGTTCGGCACGTTCCCGGTGCCGATCTGCCACGAGTGGAACACGATCGCGCACCTCAACGACTACGAAGGCCGCCCCGAGGCGCGCCCGTTCACGAGGCAGGAACTGCAACGGTTCCTGGACCATGCCGACGAGCAGGTCGAGCGGGCGGTCCGGGCGAAACGCAAGGGCGCGCTGGCGGCCTACCGGGATGCGACCTTGTTCAAGGTCGTCTATGCGTGGGGGCTGCGTCGCACGGAGACGTCGAAGCTGGATGTGGCCGACTGGGGTCGTAATCCGGCGGCGCCGGAGTTCGGCCGGTACGGGATGCTGCACGTCCGATACGGCAAAGCGGTGCGGGGGCAGCCACCGCGGCGGCGCAACGTGCCGTCGGTGATGGGCTGGGCGGTGGAGGCGGTCGCCGACTACGTGGACAACATCCGGCCCCGGTTCGGCTGCGCGGAACATCCGGCGTTGTGGGTGACCGAGCGCGGCGGACGGGTGAACCCGGCGGAGATCAACGCGAGGTTCGTTGCCTACCGCGACGCGCTCGGTCTGCCGAAGACTCTCAGCCCCCATAGTTTGCGGCACTCGTGGGTGACCCATCTGACCGAGGACGGGGTGGACCGCCGGTTCATCCAGGAGGCGGTCGGGCACCGCTGCGACACCTCGACGGCGATCTACACGCATGTGTCTGGGGATTTCATGAACACGGCGTTGCGCAAGGCTCTCGCGCCGGCGTTCGGCACGCCGGGCGGGCAACGGAAGGAGTGGTAGATGGCGGCCAGGCTCGACTATCGATGGAATCTGCGGCAGGTTATGGCCAGTCGGGAGATGTTCCAGACGACCGATCTGCTCGAACCGCTGGCCCTACGCGAGATCCGGCTGTCGTCCAGCCAGGTCTACCGGCTGGTGGTCGATCGGCCGGAACGGCTGAGCCTGAAGATCCTCATGGCCCTGATGGACATCCTCGACTGCTCGATGGAGGACCTGATCGAGCCGGTCGTCGCGGCCCAGTCCGCCCGCCGGCGCAAGGTGGTCGGCGGCAGTGACGGCGGAGTCGGTGAGCTGCGCCCGAAACGGGCGCGCATCACCGGCGCCGACCGATTACCGCGGTGACGATCACGCCGCCGACCGCGGAGGACGCGTCTCGGGTGCCGCCG
Source organism: Plantactinospora alkalitolerans (assembly GCF_015690345.1). Classification (GTDB taxonomy): domain Bacteria; phylum Actinomycetota; class Actinomycetes; order Mycobacteriales; family Micromonosporaceae; genus Plantactinospora; species Plantactinospora alkalitolerans. Next base: position 18,291 of record NZ_JADPUN010000218.1, read on the forward strand.
GTCCTGGCCGACCCGATCGGCGTCACCGTGGCCCTGGTCGCCGCGATCGAGCCGGATCTGAACCCGGCGGTGATCGCGGGCATCGTGGCCGGCGTCGCCGGTGGAAGGGTCAAGCAACGCCGCCTCGCCCAGGCCCTGACCGAGCGGCCCGACCTGCTGCGCGATGGCCGCTCGCCCGCACCGCGGGTCGTGGCGGACCTGCTGATCGAGTTGCGTCGCGCCGGCGCGGCCGCGATCTCGGACCCGGCCTGCGCCGGCTGCGACAAGCCGCTGCGCAGCCTGCAACGCCGCGGCCAGGACTGGTACTGCGCGCCCTGCGACCGCCGGCCGGAGCCATGCGGCGTGTGTGGCCAGTCCCGGCCGGTGGCCTTCCGCGACCGACACGGCCGTCCCCAGTGCGTTCAGTGCCCGGTCGACGAACGCGATCCGGTCGACACCGTCACCGCAATCGTGACCGGTATCGAGCCGGGTCTGACCTCGGAGATGGTGGCCGGCGTGGTGCACGCTGCGGCGACCCGGCGAGGACAGCGCCACCAACTGGCCTGGGAGTTGCAGGACCGGCCCGACCTCCTCACCGGGGCCGGCGCCGACGCGGCCGCGCCGTGCGTGTTACGGCTGATCGATCTGCTCGTCGCCGCGGGCGCCCAGACGATCACCCCACCGGCCTGCCCACACTGCCAGCGCCACATTCCGCTGCACCGACGGATCGGCGGGCAGTGGCTCTGCCGCAACTGCGTGGCCAAGACCCGGGCCCGGCCCTGCGCCGAGTGCGGAGCGGTCCGCGAGCCCGGCAGCCGCGACGAACACGGCCGACCGCTCTGTCCGACCTGCCTGCTGCGCCAGCCCGCCAACCAGGAAACCTGCACGACCTGCCGACGGCGTCGCCCGGTCAGCGTCCGGACACCGGAAGGGCCGCTCTGCCAGACCTGCCGCCCATGGCCAACCGGGACCTGCGCGATCTGCGGCCAGACCGGCCCGTGTCTGATCTCCAAGACCACCGGGCAGCCGTGGTGCCGCGCCTGCAAGCAACGGTGGGCCCGCTGCGCGGGCTGCGGACAGGACCGCCCGATCCGCGGCGGCACCATTGAGGCGCCGTTGTGCGCTACCTGCACCCGGCCTGATCCGGGCTTTTGGCGCACCTGCCCCGGCTGCGGTGAACCCGGCCGGATCCACGTCGGTGCCAACGCACGATGCGCACGCTGCACCATCCACCGACGGCTACGCCACATCCTCGGCGACGACACCGGCACCATCCGAACCGAACTGCAAGCCCTGCACGACGCGCTCGCGACGACGAACCGGACCGTCACCGTCGAATCCTGGCTCAACCGCAGCGCCGCCCCCAACATCCTGCAAGCCCTCGCCGGACAGCCACTGACCCACGACACACTCGACGCCCTGCCGCCGAGCAAGCCCGTCGAGCATCTACGCAGCGTCCTGGTCGCCCTCGGCACCCTGCCCGCCCGCGACGAACAACTCGTTCGGCTGCACCGATGGATCACCGACACCATCGCCATCCGGACCAGCCCCGACGAGCAGCACCTGCTGCGCCGCTACGCCATCTGGCACGTGCTGCGCCGCCTCCGCGGCAGGCTCAACGGCGCCGACACGACCCACCACCAGTTCGTCGCCGCCAAACGCAACATCCAAGCCGCCGTCACCCTGCTCGACCGGCTCGCCGACCACGGCCGCACCCTCGCCATCGCCCGGCAGGCCGACCTCGACCAATGGCTCGCCCACGACAACAACGGCCGAGAGGCCGGCAACTTCATCCGCTGGGCCCGCCGCAACAAACTCACCACGCTCGAACTCCCAGCCACCCGCTGGGCCGGACCTGCCACGCCGATCGACACCGAAGCCCGCTGGGAACGAGCCCGCCTGCTGCTGCACGACGACACCATCGACACCGAACTACGCGTCGCCGGCCTACTCGTTCTGCTCTACGCCCAACAACCCGCCACAATCAGCCGACTCACCCTCGACCACCTCCAAATCACCCCGGTCAGCGCCCGTCTACGCCTGGGCAGGGAACCGATCGTCCTGCCCGAACCACTCGCCAGCCTCGTCCGCGACCTGGCCAGCACCCGCCGTGGGCACGCCGTCATCGGCGCCACGAGCACGAGCCCCTGGCTGTTCCCCGGCGGCCAGCCCGGCCGACCCATCAGCGCCATGCAACTCGCCGAACGACTACGCGACCTCGGCCTCAGCCCGGCACAGTCTCGCTCCACCGCCCTGTTCCAACTCGCGACCGACCTACCCGCCGCAGTCCTAGCCCGGATGCTCGGCATCCACATCAGCGTCGCCGCAGCCTGGCAACGCGCCAGCGCCGGCGACTGGACCAGCTACGCCGCCGATGTCAGCCGCCGCCCCAACGGACAAGGAGCCCCAAGCCGATGAAGCCCACTGACCGGTGGAAACAACTGCTCGATGAACGACTCCACGAAGCCGTCACGGTGCTCGGGCAAACCCCGGGCGTCCACGGACTCATCGTCGGTGGCAGCGTCGGGCGCGGCGAGCCCTGGCCCATGTCCGACATCGACCTGCTACCCATCTACGACGACTCCACCAATCCGGAAGAGTCCGCCGCCCAACTGGACCAGCAACGCGCCGCCCTCGTCGACTGGTGGACCGGCTCCGGCCGCGCCCAAGCACTCGACGTCGGCTGGCTGGCCTTCACCACCACCGAGATCCGCGACGCGATCACCGCAGGACCAGACCACGCAGTCAACCGCATCACCGAACCGCGCTGGTTCCACGGCATCGACAAGGCATACGGCGGCCACGTCGCCGACCCCGCCGACGAACTCGGCAACAAGTTCACCGAATGGATACGCACCGTCCGGTTCCAACCCACGGTCGTTGCCGCACGCATCAACATCTGGCAGCAACAAGCCACCGACGCCCTCACCGAAGCGTCCCGGACCCACACCGACGACCCCGCCAACGCCACACACCTCCTACGCGTCTCAGCCCGCGCACTGCGCATGGTCCTCCTCGAGCGGTGGGGCGAACGACTCGGCTCTCTGGGCCGCGAATGGACCCGATTCGAGCGCATGGCAGAACGGCACGGCCAACAGGCTCTCGCCGCCCGGATCGCCGTTCTGGCATCCGCCGAACCGGCCATCGCCCAGAAACGCGCCGAATCCGCCCCGGCATGGCTGCAGGAACGAATCGACCTGTCCTACGCCGCCCGCATCGCGGTCGGCGACGACGTCAGTTGGGCCGAGAACGCCCGCGACCAGATCGCCGCATTCACCGACCTCGTCTCCCGACGGCCTCACTTCCGCGGACCCTGGACCGCCACACCCGACCCCGCCCTCGCCGCCCACCTGGCCGAACTCCACGAACTGATCACCGAACATGGCTGACCCAAACCGCAACCGCGGGAAGGCATTCAGACAGTTCTGATATCCGACGTCGCCAGAGTGCGTCTCGTCGGACTACCGCACCAGCGCCCTGCGCCGGCACCTGGACGCAACCACCGCGGCCGCGCTCGCGACCCAGGCCGGGAGGAAGGCATGAAACGCAAGGTCGGCTACGAGTGGCGGCTGCGCGCGGTGATGGCCCAGCACAAGATGTTCACCGCCACCGAACTGGTGCCGCTGCTGCACGAGCGCGGCATCGACCTGTCCGCCTCGCAGGTGCACCGGCTGGTCTCCGGCACGCCCGAGCGGCTGTCGCTGCAGGTGCTGGCCGCGTTCTGCGACATCCTCGGCTGCACCCCCGCCGAGCTGATCACCACCAGCGCGCAGAACGCCGGCGTCCGCAAGACCGCCACCGACGACCTGCCCGCACCGCCCACCGGCGGAAGGTTCCGGCCCCGCCCGGCCCGGATCCTGCCAGACGAATGAGCCGGCCCTACGCAACCGATGAGCAGTACGAACGCTGGTACATGGCCGACTGCTGTCGCTGCGGCCGCCGCAGAAACAAGGCGGGCAGTTGGCCAGACGGCTACGTCTGTCGGACCTGCGTCGATCGTGCTCTTCGAGTTCGAGGAACCTGACCCGGGTGTGATCAGCATCGCGCACTGCCGGGCCGCCGCCCGAACGACGGCGCCCTGATCTGCGCCACCTGCGCGGGCTCCTCGCAGTCCTTCACCTGCGCTCGATGCGGCTACGAGGGCAAACTGCACGGCGGCCGCCGCTGCACCCGTTGCACGCTCGCTGACCGGCTCGGCGAACTCCTCGACGACGGCTCCGGCCGCATTCACCCGAAGCTGGCGCCGCTCGCTGAGCAGTTGCGCGGCATGGACAACCCGTTGACCGGGCTGGCCTGGCTGACCTCGCGCCACCGGGCACCCGCAGACTTCCTCCGCGGCCTCACGCGCGGCGAGATTCCGCTGACCCACGAGGCGTTCCGCGCGCTCGAGCCCTGGCGGGCGGCCGCGCACCTGCGCGAGCTGCTCATGGCCTGCGGGCTGCTACCTGCGATCGACAAGCAGATCCTGCTGTTCGAGCGCTGGCTGCACGAGCACATCGCCGACGTCGACGACCCGGACCACGTCCAGCTGCTGCGCCGGTTCGCGACCTGGCACGTCCTGCCCCGGCTTCGGTCCCCTGCCGAGACACGGCCGATCACCCCGGCCGGGCGCCGCTACGCCGGCGAACAGATTAACCCGGCCACCGACCTGCTCAGCTGGCTCGCCGTCCACGGCCGCGCGCTCGCCGAATGCACCCAGGCCGACGTCGACACTTGGGCCATCGAGCACAGCGTCAGCGACCGCGTCAACGTCCGAGCCTTCCTGCAGTGGTCGGCCGCGAACCGGCTCACCCAGCGGTTCGAGCTGCCCGCCGCCCGAGGACCGGGCAGCGCGCCGCTGCCCGAACGCGATCGCACCGGGCTGCTCGGCCGACTCCTCACGCGATCGCACCGGGCTGCTCGGCCGACTCCTCACCGACGACCGTGCCCCGCTGCGCACCCGGGTCGCCGCGGTGATCCTGCTGCTCTACGCCCAGCCCGTCAGCCGAATCACCCGGCTCACCATCGACGACGTCGTCCACGACGGCGACCAGGTCCTCTTACGGCTCGGTGACCCACCCTCACCGGTGCCCGAGCCGGTCGCCGTCCTGCTACTCGACTACCTCGGCCAGCGCACCAACATGCGCACCGCCACCAACCGCGACTCGCGCTGGCTGTTCCTTGGCCGCCGCGCCGGCCAACCCCTTCAGTCCCGCACCCTGTCGCCGCTGATCCACGAACTCGGCGTCCCGACCACCAGCGGCCGCACCGCCGCGATCCGCCAGCACGTCCTCGACGTGCCCGCCCCGATCGTTGCCACCGCACTCGGCTACCACCAGATCACCACCGCGCGACTCGCCGCCGAGGCCGGCACCACCTGGTCCAACTACGCACCGGGTGACCGCAGCAAGTAGATGCCCTCTCCCGCGCCCTGACGCGGAGCCCAACACGACGATCACCCATGCATCAGTGACGGTTGCCTCGCCCTCCGGACGCGACGCCGCAGTTCTGGCAGACTCTCCACAGGTCCCAGTCCTCCTGGCCGCAGACCAGGCACCTTCCGGCCCGGTCGGCCCCTGCGGCGCACGCATCGAGCACCCGGTCCACCACGACAGGCAGCGGCTCGGCCGGATGCTTTCGCGGATCGGGGCAGTAGGCGATGTCGTGGCAACCCCATGAGTCCCACGGATGCAGCGCCGCCGGAACGCGTCTGCCCTCCCGCTTCTGCACGCGTCGCTGGGCGGCGAAAGCGGCTGCCCTCGGTAGCACCAGCGCATGGGCCGTCTCGAGCTCGTCGAGGGCGCGGACCAGCGACGACGGATCGGCCTCGATACACCCCGGGATACGGTGAGTGGTCGCCAGGTGATGCCAAGTGGCGTGGAAACCATACGGCGCGAAGTGATAGAGGCAGTTCCGCAAACGCACCCGCCGTTGCCGGGGGTCGAGGCTCTCATCACGAACCCGGCGCGCGGTCGCGGAAAAATAGTCACCCCAGAATGATCACAGAGCCGGTCTGCTGACCACCGACGCCGGTTCCTTCACGGAACAGACGGACCCACGTTCACCGAGCCGGTGATCAACAAAGACCGCGATGGGACACAAGCTGAGCCGTCACGCAACGTGACGAGAGAAGCTCATGGAAGCGGAACTCGCGACAGTTGAATAGGCGGTCTCACCAGTATACCGAAGCCGACATATGCCCTCGACCGATGGCCGCTTACGGTAGAGGGCAGGGGCGCGGCGCGGCCTGAGCCCTCGGCAGTTCAGTGATCGGGCGAGTGCAGTCCCGTCAGAAGCAGACCCAGCAAGATGCGGATCGCATCGGGTCGTCGATTGGCCTGCGTGGGGCGCAGCGAGGAGATCGCCATCAGGCCTACGCGGACGTCCGTGACGGAGGTCTTTCGCCGCAGGACCCGCTGCTGGTGTGCGCGGGCGACGAGTTGTTCCAGTGCTGCGGCGTGGGCCCGCCGGTCGTTGCGGAACGCGTCGCCTGCCGTGTGTGAGCCCAGCAGGGCCTCATTGAGGCCGGGGGCCCGGATCTGGTGTTCCGCGAACTGGCGGATGACTCCGCTGAGCGCGGTCCAGGCGTCCGGCTCCGCCAGTGCGGCCTGCATGTCAGCCCGGCAGGCCGCCACGTCCCCGGCAAGGGCCGCGCTGACCAATTCCGTGCGGGTGGGGAAGTGTCGGTACAGCGTCGCGATGCCCAGGCCGGCACGCCGCGCGATCTCGCGCATGGGAAGGTCCACGCCCTCTGCGGCGATGGCCTGACGGGCGGTCGCAACGATGTGTGCATGGTTGTCGGTCGCGTCGGCCCTGACTTTCCGAGTCACTTTTCTCCGCGTCCCTCTCAGTTGCTCCCGAAGTGGAACAGGTGCTCCGGAAAGATGTTTACCTCATCGAAGCGCCCGGAGACTCCGGGCGGGAGAGGTGATCATGTTTGCTGTGCAGTTCCAGCGGTTCGGCCCGCCCGAGGTCCTGACCCTGGGCCCCGCGCCCGAGCCGCACCCCGGTCCTCACCAGGTGCGGATCGCCGTCAGGACCGCGGCCGTCTCACCCGTCGACCTCGGACTGCGCGCCGGCTCGTCCCCCATGAGCAAGAACCTCGACCTGCCGCACATTCCCGGCGTCGATGCCGCCGGAGTGATCGACGAGATCGGCGCCGGGGTAATGGACTACGCCGTCGGTGACGAGGTCTTCGGCGCGGTCGACGTCGCACGGCTGGGCGGCGCGAGCGCGCAGTACGCGGTCCTGGACTTCTGGACGCATAAACCACACGGCATGACGTGGGCCGAAGCCGGCGCGGCGGGCACTGGCATCGAGACCGCAACCCGCGCCCTAGACCTGCTCGACATCAAGGAGAACACGACACTGCTGGTCGACGGTGCGGCCGGCGGCGTCGGCAGCATTGCCGTGCAGCTTGCGGTGGCACGCGGCGCCCGCGTGATCGGCACCGCACGCCCCGACAGCCACCCGTTCCTCAGGGAACTGGGGGTGGAACCAGTGGACTACGGACACAGTCTGCCCGCCCGGATCCGCGCGCTGACCGCCGCTCCGGTCGACCGGGCACTCGACGTCGCGGGGGCCGGATCGCTGAATGAACTGATCGAACTGACCGGTACCGCGGACAGCGTCGTCACACTGGCCGACTTCAAGGCTTCAACCTACGGAGTTCGGCTGTCCATGGGCCGCATCGGCGGCCAGCCCGACGGCGTCCACGGACTCACGTCAGCCACAGCACTCGCCGACCGGGGCCGCTTCCGTGTTCCAGTCCGGGACACCTACCCGGCCCATCAGGCAGCACAGGCACACGAGACAGCCGCACGACCGCCCCGACGGGGAAAGATCGTCCTCGACATGACCCATACCAGTTAGACCAAGACCGAAACGACTGAGCGCTCTGCTGGTAGCACCCTCCTAATTTCCTCCGGCCGACACTCCCCCGGCCGCCGGGCAGGCTGGGCCGGCTGACGCCGCCTACTCCTCGTCGTCCTCGTCGAGCCCGGCGGCGTCCGGGTCGCGCAGCGGCCACAGGCCGCCGCCGGCCGGGGTGGAGTGAAGTTGTAGCGGCCCAGGACGTTCAAATTCTTGTGCTTGAGCGGGGAGAGCCGGGCCTGTACCGCTCGGAAAGTCGGTCAGGCCAGCGCCACCTGGGAGTATTCGTTGATCAGGCCGTTGATCTCGGTCAATTGCCTCCGCGTCGCCTTGACGATGGGTTCACCCGCGAGTGCTGGCGCAGGTGTTCACCTGGCTCGAGAGGGACATCGCGGCTGAAGAGGTCGGTGATGGGATTGGTGACGCATCCGATACTAACGCCGGGCCGATCGACGACCAGGTCGGATACTTGAGGGCGGGGTCGGCTTGTCTGGGCTACCAAGATGCTGACGACCCGTCGTCCGATCTTCAGGCCAGGACGTTGGCATCGGCGGCGAGGGCGCTTCCGCGGAGGAGGCAGCGATTCATATAATCCCCGACGGCCCGTTCGGAGTGTAGGCGTCGGTGTGCATGGGCTTGCTGATACTCAGGTGACACCATCGGGTTCCGACCGGCTTGTGAGCTACCGGCCTGACAGGAGGATCTGGCGATGGACGGGGGACGGGACCAGGAGCTCGACGCGCTGCTGAGAGCGATCCCAGAGGGTTGGACGCGTGCGGCGGTAGCTGGACGAGCTTGGGGCGTTACGCGTGCTACTCGCGCAGGAGGCAAAGTGGTCTCCATCAACGCGGAGCGACTCGGCGCCACCGAGCAACTCGGTGCAAACGTCTGGATCACCTCTGAGGGGCCAATCCTCAGGCCCTGTGAGGTGCCGGCGGAAAAGGTCATACAGTTTCTTCGCGCTGCGGCGGTAGGGTATTCCAGGTAAGCAGAGACGACAGGGCTTCCCGAGTGGCATTCATCATGCCACATTCCACTTGCTGTGTAGCGTGTGAAGATACGCTAAGGCCATGTCGATCGCGGAAGCCGTTGGTCTGACGTCGCGGGACGCCTGCGCCAATAGGTAGCCACCCTGTACGGCTACCAAGAGGCCCGTGGCGAGTTGTGAGACGCCCGCTTCATGTGGGATGAGGCCCGCCTTCTGAAACCGTTGCAGGAGATCTTCGAAGAGTTCTTGCCACGCCGAAAACAGGTCGTGGGGGTCGGCTGCACCGATAGGTGACATCCGAGATGGCTTGCCCTGGTGGCGGGCTGGAAGGATGTTGCTGTGCCCAAGCCCTACCCTTGTGAGTTCCGCGATGATGTCGTAGGGATGGCACGTGACCGTGATCCGGGCGTGACGGTCGAGCAGGTCGCGAAGGACTTCGGGGTCCATCCGATGACGTTGTTCAAGTGGCTGCGCCAGGCTGACGTTGACGCTGGAGTCAAACCGGGTGTTAGCGGCAGTGGGTCAGCCGAGCTGCGTGAGGCCCGCAAGCGGATCAGGCTGCTGGAGCAGGAGAACGAGGTCCTGCGCCGGGCTACGGCGTACCTGTCACAGGCGAACTTGCCGGGAAAAGGCCCTACCCGCTCGTGAGCGAGCTGGCCGCTGACGGGATCCCCGTGGCGGTGAGGTGCCGGGTATTGAAGATCGCTCGTCAGCCCTACTACAGGTGGCTCGCCCGGCCCGTCGGTAACGGCGTACTCGTTGCCGCTTACCGCGCGAACGCCGTGGTGGACGCGCACCGCGATGACCCGGAGTTCGGGTACCGGTTCCTGGTCGATGAGGCCCGCACCGCCGGAGAGGCGATGGCTGAGCGCACCGCGTGGAAGATTTGCTCGGATAACGGCTGGTGGAGTGCCTTCGGCAGTCAGCCGCGGGCATCGATGATCATCGTTGACATGAGACGTATGATGTTTGCATAATGGGGTGGTGCGACCCCCATCGCGCACTACCTCAGGACTGGAGTATCTCGTGCTTCGTGCCGAACCCCCTTCTCGGCGCAAGGGACTGCTCGCCACCGTCGCCGCCGGACTTCTGGTCGTCGGCCTGGCTGTGACCGCCACCCACATGGCGTCGGCGAGCACTTCCCCCTTGGCCGCCAATGCCCTCGCGTCCACCGCCGGATGCGGCAACGCCCCCGGGCTGAACAGTGGCAACCACACCATCCAGAGCGGTGGAAAGAACCGCAGCTTCATCCTCCGGCTTCCGGACACCTACAACAACAATTATCCGCACCGGTTGGCCTTCGGGTTCCACTGGTTGGGTGGCACCGCCAGCCAGGTCGCGACGGGCGGGACCGACGGATATGCCTGGGCCTACTACGGCATGCTCTCCCAGTCGAACAACACCACCATCTTCGTCGCCCCGCAGGGCATCAACAACGGCTGGGCCAACTCCGGTGGCGAGGACGTGACGTTCACCGACGACATGATCCGCCTGATCGACAACGCGCTCTGTGTCGACACGAGCCAGCGCTTCTCCGTCGGCTTCAGCTACGGCGGCGCGATGAGCTACTCGCTGGCGTGCTCCCGGCCGAATGTGTTCCGTGCGGTCGCGGCGATCGCGGCCCCGGGGACGATCAGCGGATGCAGCGGCGGCACCGGGCCGGTGGCGTATATGGGCATCCACGGGATCAATGACGGCATCCAGAATGGCCGGGCCCTGCGCGACAGGTTCGTCCGGAACAACGGCTGCACCGCCCAGAACGCCCCCGAGCCGGCGGCCGGAAGCCGCACCCACATCATCACCACCTACTCCGGGTGCCGCGCCGGGTACCCGGTCGTCTGGGCGCCGTTCGACGGCGGCCACCAGCAGGGTCCGGTGGACGGGTGCGCCGGCTGTGAGAGTGGCGCGCGGAGCTGGGTCAAGCCGGAGGTGTGGAAGTTCTTCACCC
>NZ_JADPUN010000303.1 GCF_015690345.1 Plantactinospora alkalitolerans
TCCGGGCTCGTGGGCTCGGAGATGTGTATCAGAGACAGGACCGAGTGCGGGCGTCCGGTCGCCAGCAGTGCGGCGGAGAGCCGCAGGGTGTGCGCGGCCACCACGTTGTCGTCGGCGAGACCGTGCACCAGCAGGATCGGCCGGGCCTCGTCGGGGGCGCGCACCGGCTCCCGGGCCAGTTCGAGCAGTGAGTGGTGGGCGTACACCTCGGGACTGTCCGAGGGCATCCCGAGGTAGCGCTCGGTGTACGCGGTGTCGTAGAGCGTCCAGTCCGTGACCGGGGCTCCGGCGATCGCGCACCGGAACAGGTCGGGGCGGCGCAGCACCGCGAGCGCGGCCAGCCAGCCGCCGAACGACCAGCCCCGGATCGCGACCCGGCCGAGGTCGAGATCGGGATGCTTGCCGGCCAGTGCGGTGAGCGCGTCCGCCTGGTCGGCCAGGATCACGTCGGCGAGGCGCCGGTGGATCACCTTCTCGAAGGAGGGCGCGACCCCGGGCGTACCCCGGTTGTCGATGGTGACCACGGCGAACCCGCGATCGGCCCACCACTGCCGCTCCAGCCACACGGACCGGGCGGCGACCACCTCCTGGTGCCCCGGGCCGCCGTACACGTCCAGCAGGACCGGAAGTCGGCGGCCGGCGACGTGGTTGCCGGGATAGACCACCGCGGCCGGCAACCGGCGGTCGGTGACCCGTTCGAGCGCGGGCCGGGGCGCGTACGGCGGCGTCGCCGCCGACGACCGCAGGACGCCCACCTCCCGGTCGCCCTGCCAGACCGTCCACTGACCGCCCGCCTGGTCCAGCGACCTGGCCTGCACCACCAACACGTCGCCGCCGACCACCGCGCTGTGCCAGCCCGGGTCCGCGGTGAGCCGCCGGGCGTCGATCCCGCCGGCCCCGATCGCGGTACGGATCCGGAACAGGTGCTGCTGGCTCGGCTCGCCGTTGCTTCCCTCGACCAGCAGGTCGGGGCTGCCGTTCCGGTTCGGCAACCAGCCGACCACCCGGCGGACGTAGAGCGAGGGCGGGGTGAGCAGGGTGCCGTCGGCGAACAGACACCGGGCGTCGTAACCGTCGTGTGCGAGTTCGCCGCCGACCAGCACCCGACCGTCGGGCAGGTGCCGGGGGGTGCCGGCGACCGGGTCGACCCAGCGCGGATCGGCGAGTTCGGCGTGCACCTGGGTTTCGCCGGTGCGCGGGTCGACGGCCAGCACCAGGCCGTGCTGCTGCAACCGGCGCAGCACGGTGATCAGCGGACCGGTCTCGGCCCACTCCACCGAGACCAGGTAGGGATAGGTCTCCCGGTCCCAGTGCACGTCGACCCAGCCGCCGTCGAGGTCCAGCAGATGCAGACTGACCTCGGCGTTCGGCCCACCCGCCCGGGGGTACGCCACCGAGCGCGGCGGGCTGGCCGGATCACCGGGATCGTGCAGGTGCCAGCGGGGCAGCCGCGACTCGTCGACCCGGGCGGCGAGGATGGACCGGCCGTCCGGCGCCCACCAGTAACCTCGGAACCGGTCGAACTCCTCGGCCGCGATGAACTCGGCCAGCCCCCAGGTGACCCCGGCGTCCTCGCCGGCCAGCAGGGTGTCGGTGCCGTCGTGCTCGACCACCCGGAGCTGTCCGATCCGCCCGGTACCCGCCGCGTCGGCCCCGCTGGAGGCACCGCCGTTGCCGCCAGTGCCGCCGTTGCCGCCGGTGCCGGCCGGCTCGGCGGCGTGGGACGTGTCGGTGACGTACGCGAGGCGCTGACCGGTCGGATCCGGACGGGGATCGACCACCGGACCGGCGACGGCCACCTCGACCACGTCGCCGTGGATCAGGTCCGCCCGGAACAGCCGTCCGGAGACGGTGAAGACGGCCACCCGGGCCGCCGGGTCGGTCGCGTACTGGGCGATGCCCGAGGCGCTCAGCCGGAGCCGTTCCCGCAGTGCCTGCTCCGTCGAGTGCGGGGCGGCGGCGGTCGGGTCGGCGGGGTCGGTTCCGTCCGGTAGTCCGGCAAGGGGTCCGGGGTCGCCCTGCATCGCGGCCGGGCCCACGCCGGTCGGAATCCGGTCGATGTCGCCGTCGGCGGTGCCGTCTGGGCCGTCGGGCCCGAGCAGTCCGGCGGGATCGGCGACGAGTCGTTCGGTGCCGGACGCGACATCGAACTGCCAGAGCGCCTCGACCGGGTCGGTCGGGCCACCGGAACGGAGGAAGAGGACCCGTGAGCCGTCGTTGGCCACCGTCACCGCCCGCGGCGCGCCGCGGCTGAAGCGGCGGGTTCGGGCAGCCAGCTCCGGGTAGTCCACATCGTGATCGTAGAGCCGGGCGATCGATGATGTGGCCGAGCCGGCTATCGCGTGTCAGTCAGATGGCCGTAGCCAGCCGCTAACTCTCCGGGTATGTCGACTAACTCCCTGGACACGGAATGTCGGGCCCCGCCGCGTAAAGTGGCCCGGGTGACGAATCTGGCCGCCTCAGCCGACCTCGCCGGTCCTACCGACCCGTCGGGTCCGATCGACCCGTCCGACGCGTCCGACCCGGCCCGGACGGCTCCGGAGCCACCCGCTCGGCGGCTGATGCTGGTGCACGCACATCCCGACGACGAGGCGATCGGGACCGGCGCGACGATGGCCCACTACGCGGCGGCCGGTGGCGGGGTCACCCTGGTCACCTGCACCCTCGGCGAGGAGGGCGAGATCCACGTGCCCGCGTTGGCCGGGCTCGCCGCCGCCGAGGGCGACCAGTTGGGCGGCTACCGGATCGCCGAACTGGCCGGCGCGTGCGCCGCGCTGGGCGTACGGGACCATCGGTTTCTCGGCGGTGCCGGGCGGTACCGCGACTCGGGCATGATGGGCCTGGCCACCAACGACCATCCACGAGCCTTCTGGCAGGCCGATCTCGACGAGGCGGCGGGCTACCTGGTCGAGATCATGCGTGAGGTACGGCCGCAGGTGCTGGTCACCTACGACCCGAACGGCTTCTACGGGCACCCCGACCACATCCAGGCGCACCGGGTGGCGATGCGCGCGGCGGAACTGGCCACGGCCGAGGGCTTCGGCCCCGCCAAGATCTACTGGACGGCGATGCCGAAGAGCGTGCTGGAGGCGGGCCTGCTCGCGTTCGCGGACTCGGCGGACAATCCGTTCGCGGGCACGGACCAGGCCGACGAGCTGCCGTTCGGTACGCCCGACGCGCAGATCGCGGCCCGGATCGACGGCACCGACCACCACGCCGCCAAGGAGGCGGCCATGCGGGCACACGCGACCCAGATCCCGGACAACTCCTGGCTCTACTCGATCGCCAGCAACTTCGGCGGTGAGTTCATGGGCGTGGAGTACTACACCCTGGCCGCCGGAGCCAAGGGCCCGGGCTCCGGGCCGTACGGCTGGGAGGACGATCTGTTCGCCGGCCTGTCCCTGCCAGCCGGATTCTCCACGGTGCCGTCGGATTCCTCCGACGGCAACCCGGCGGTGGTGCCGACGCCCCCGGTCGGTACACCGGCGGAGGCGGGCGCACGGTGACCCTGCCGAGCCTGCCGAGCCTGCCGATGTCCGCGTCGCCGGAACTGAACCCCGACCTGCCGCCGGCCGGCCGGCCCGCGGTCCTGACCGCGCTGGACGTCGTGCTGAGGGTCGTCGGCGGGTTGGTCGCGGTGGCCGGGGCGGTGGTAACCGCCGTTCTGGAGCTGATGCTCGCCACGCTCCGGGTCGGCGGCGTGCTGGTCGGGGTGTCGGCGCTGTTAGCGGTCCTGGCCAACGTGGCGCTGGGCTGGTTCGCGCCCCGGGCCGTCGGCCGTCGGTGGGCGTTCGCGCTGCCGGCCATCGTGTGGTTCATGCTGATGGTGGTGGCGGCCGGGGGCACCTCGGAGGGGGACGTCCTGATCGCCAACAACAACTGGGTAGGGCTGGCGATGATCTTCGGCGGTTCGGTGGCCTTCGCGGTCATGGGGTTCCGGATGATCATTGCGCCACGCGGTGCCGAGCCAGGGCTGGGCCGGCGCTGACCTCCATGCCGGGGCCGTAGGGTATTCGCACCATGGATCCACTCAGCGACGGGTGGTAGAACTCTGTGGCAAGAATGCCCCAACGACGGTGGGGCCCTACGCCAAGAGGACGTGCGATGAAGGAGCGTTGGCTGCCGGTCGGAGTGCTCGCGGGTGTGCTGTTCGGGATCAACGTGCTGGCGCGACTCGTCGCCCGGTTCGCCTTTGGTGACGACACCGAACTGCAGGACCGGCTCTCGCTGGCCATGTTCGCCACGATCGGGCTGGTCCTGGCGACCCTCGCGTTCATCCGGGGGCAGCGCCGTCCCCTGCCGGACTGGGGCGGGGAGATGGCGCTTTCCGTGCTGATCGCGATGGTTCTGACGATCTTCGTCGGGCCCTTCATCAGCGGGAGCCAACCGTTCGGCGCCGGTGCCGGCGCATTCTTCTCACAGATCTGGCTCTACGCCGGCTTCACCGCCGGTGGCGTACTGCTGGGCTACCTGCTGCTGACCGCGCTCGGTCGGGACTACCGGTCACGGTCGCTCAAGCGTTTCGCGGAGGCCAAGCAGGCGAAGCCGCGCCGCGTCGTCCGGCGCTGACGACGGCGCTCCGGCCGGGGTCAGTGCGGCGCGACCCGGGTCTGGTAGGTGTGGTGCGTGGTGAACCCCAACCGCCGGTACAGCGACACAGCGGCCTCGTTCCGCTCCTCGACCTGTAGGAAGGCACCGGTCGCACCCGCCTCGACGGCCCACTCGGCCAGGGCGCGGACCACGTGCTGGGCGAGACCCTGGCGCCGGGCCGCCGGAACCACCTCGATCAGGCTCAGCCCCAGCCAGCGCCCCTGACCGGTGACCGTGCCCCGAGCCACCGCGACCAGTTCCCGCCCCTCGCCGGACCGCCCCTCGCCGGCCCGGCCTTCGGCGGATCGGCCTCCGGCGCCGGTCGGCTCCGCGTACAGGTGGGCGAAGCGGACCTGGTCCACGGCGGTGAGCACGTGCTGCGCGGCGGCGGGCAACTCGGTCGCCGGCAACGGGGCGGCCCCTCGCCCGTGCGCCTGCTTCGCCTTGCGGTTCGCGGCCAGCCCGAACCAGCCGGCCGACGGCGTGTCCGCCAGCTCCACCGCGGGGACATCCGTCCTGGCCGGCGCCGCGTCCAGGATCGCCGTCAGCGGGACGGTCTGCACCAGTACCAGCGGCCGGGTGGTCCAGCCACGCTCGTCGAGGGCCGCGCCGACCGGAGCGGCCAGTGGGAGGGGAACGTTGACCAGTGCCGGCTGGCCCCGGTCCGCGTACCAGTGCTCCACCGCGTCGATCGCGTCTTCCAACGGGCGGTCCGGGTCACCGATCGGAAGGGCCGAGTTCGCCCGGCCGGTCCATCCGTCGGCGGCACGGAGCAGCCAGTCGCCGAGCCGCTCCCGGACCGGAGCGGGCCACGCCTCGTCCGAGGCCAGTTCGAGTTCGATCACCGCCGTCGCGCTCGGGCGCCTGGCCGGCGGCACCCGCTTGGCCCGGTGCACCTCGCCGAGGGGTACCCGCAGCGGCCCGTGCGCGGTGGCCAGCGTGAGATGGGTCTCGGTCAGGTCGACAAGCTCGCCGAGAGCGTCGGTGAACAGGGTACGACCGCTCTGATTTCCGACAATCCGCCGAACCACGATCCGGTGTCCCACATCCCGCCGTCCGAGCACGATCGACCCCCTCCCCGGCGACATACTAGGCTCTTACCGTCGCGGTCGATCGCGGCGTGGCTTGCGGAGGAGAAGATCGGTGACCTACATCATCGCCGAGCCGTGCGTGGATGTGCTCGACAAGGCATGCATCGAGGAATGCCCGGTCGACTGCATTTACGAGGGCAACCGGATGCTCTACATCCACCCCGACGAGTGCGTCGACTGCGGGGCGTGTGAGCCGGTCTGCCCGGTAGAAGCGATCTTCTACGAGGACGACGTACCGGAGCAGTGGAAGGACTACACCACTGCGAACTACGAGTTCTTCGAGGACCTCGGTTCGCCGGGTGGCGCCTCGAAGACCGGGAAGATCGAGAAGGACACCCCCTTCATCGCGGCCCAGCCGGCTCGGGGTGAGCACTGAGCCCCGAAACACCGGCTCCCGGCCGGGCGTCTGACGGCGCTCCGGCCGGCCGTACCGGCAACCTGCCCGACTTTCCGTGGGACCTGCTCGTACCGGCCAAGACCCTGGCCGGACAGCACCCGGACGGGATGGTCGACCTCTCGATGGGTACCCCGGTCGACCCGGTGCCCGCGTCGATCCGGGCCGCCCTCGCGGCGGCCTCGGACGCGCCGGGCTATCCGCTGACCGCCGGCTCCCCGGCCCTGCGCGCGGCCCTGACGAGCTGGGTGGCTCGGGCCTGCGGGGCCGAGCCGGACCTGGTCGGGGTGTTGCCGACGATCGGCTCCAAGGAGCTGGTCGCCTGGCTGCCCACCCTGCTCGGGGTCGGCCCCGGCGACGTGGTGGTGATCCCCCGGGTCTGCTACCCGACCTACGCGGTCGGGGCGAGGCTGGCCGGTGCGGAGGTCGTCCGGGCCGACTCGCTGACCGCCGTCGGGCCGGATCCGAGGGTACGACTCGTCTGGGTCAACTCGCCGTCCAACCCCACCGGACAGGTGCTGCCCCCGGCACACCTGCGCAAGACGGTGGACTGGGCCCGCGAGCGCGGTGCGGTGGTCGCCAGCGACGAGTGCTACCTCTCGCTGGGCTGGGAGGAGACACCGACCTCGGTACTGCACCAGGACGTCTCCGACGGCGACTACTCGAACCTGATCGCCGTGCACTCACTGTCCAAGCGATCCAACCTGGCGGGCTACCGGGCCGGCTTCGTCGCCGGGGACCGGGCGATCGTCGACGCCCTGCTCACGGTGCGCAAGCACGCGGGGATGATCATGCCCGCTCCGGTGCAGGCGGCGATGGTCGCGGCGCTCGACGACTCCGAGCACGTGGCCGAGCAACGGTCCCGGTACGCGGCCCGGCGTGAGGTGCTGCGGGACGCACTGGTCAAGGCGGGTTTCGAGATCGGGTACTCGGCCGCCGGCCTCTACCTGTGGGCCACCCGCGACGAGGACTGCTGGACGACGGTGGACTGGTTCGCCCAGCGGGGCATCCTGGTCGCGCCGGGCGAGTTCTACGGCCCCGCCGGCAACCGTCACGTACGGGTAGCGCTCACGGCCACCGACGAGCGAGTGGCAGCCGCAGCAGACCGCCTTGCCGGTTAGGAAGGGCCCCCGCTTATCGTTTTCGGCGGTGGAAGGGCCCCCTGTTAACCGATCTGGTGGCAGGCGACCGGTGCGGGACGGCGCCCGGCGAGGAAGGCCCCGGGCGGTACACCCATCAACCGGCGAAATTCTGCCGTCAGGTGCGACTGGTCGTAGTAACCGGCACCGTCGGCGAGTTCCGCCAGCCGCCCCGGCCGGGCTCGGGCGAGTACGCCGCGTACCCGGTCGATCTGTACGAAGTGCCGGGGCGAGACGCCGACCGCCTCGTCGAACAGGTTCCGCAACTGCCGCTCGCTGACGTGCAGCCGACGGGCAGCCGCGCGTACCGGCTCAGGACGTCGGCCGGGGGCGGGGGAGAGCAGGGCGGTCGCCCGGCGTACCAGATCGCTCTGCCGGACTTGGGCCACCGGCCGGTCCGACAGGTACCCGGTAAGCGCCTCTGCCAGTGTGGCGACCAGGTCCGTCGGCTCCACGTCGCCGTCCGGTCTCTGCAGCAACCCGCCCAGCATCCGGACGAACCGGTCCGCCGGACCACCGAGGAAGGCGCGTGCCGGCACCGCCTGGTCCACCAGGTCCCGCGCCGGCCGTCCCAGCAGCAGGTGGGCCCGCCCGGGATGCAGGCGTACCCGCAGGCACGGCGGTGCCGGCCGGTGCAGGTGGTACCCGGCCCGGGTGCGGGGTCCCAGCACCACGAACTCGGACCGGCCGTCCGGCGCCCACCGCCAGACGAGCGAGGTGGCGTGGTCGGGCTGGTCCACCACGATCCGCTCGACGGGATCCGGATGCCGGTCGGCGGCCGGCCGGGCGAGGTCGATCCCGGAGACCAGCGTCCGTAGCGCTGGCGGCAACAGCGGGGGGCGTACCGCGATGATCTCCACCGGTCCAGGGTAGGGCGGTCGGCCCGGCCCGCCGCCGGCCTGCGGCCGACCGTGCCGAAACGTCCTAGTAGCCGGGTACGGCACCCTGGCACCGTCGTCGGCATGATCCTCGTTACCGGTGCCACCGGCACCATCGGAAGTTCCGTCCTGCGACTGCTCCGCGACCAGGGCGGACCGGTCCGGGCGATGTCCCGGACGCCCGCCAAGATCACCGCCGCAGCCCAGGCCTCGGGCTCGGTGTCCGCCCTGGGCTCGGGCTCGGTGTCCGCCCTGGGCTCGGGCTCGGTGTCGGCCTCTGCCGCCGCAGCCCCGACCGAGGTCGAGGGCGAGGGCGAGGTCGAGGGCGAGGTCGAGGGCGAGGGCGAGGTCGAGGTGGTTCGGGGAGACTTCGACGATCCGGTTTCGTTGCGCCGGGCGGTGGCCGGCGTCGAGGCCGTCTTCCTACTGACCGCACCGGTTTCGCCGACACCCCGGCACGACCTGGCGCTGGTCGAGGCGGCGCGCGCGGCCGGGGTGGCTCGGATCGTGAAGCTCTCCGCGATCGGCACCGGGGAGCGGTTCGGTGCCGATCAGGTCGTCGGCGACTGGCATCTGGAGGCCGAGCAGGCGGTCCGGGCCGGCGGCCTGGCCTGGACCCTGCTGCGTCCGTCGAGCTTCGCCTCGAACACCCTCGGCTGGGCCGGCGCCATCGCGGCGGGAACCCCGGTGCCCAACCTCACCGGTGCGGGTCGGCAGGGGGTGGTCGACCCTCGTGACGTGGCCGAGGTGGCCGTGGCCGCGCTGACCTCGGACGGGCATGTCGGCCGGACGTACACCCTGACCGGGCCGGCGGCGATCAGCGTGCCCGAGCAGGCCGAGGTGCTTGCGGATCTGCTCGGCCGCCCGATCGGCACGATCGACCTGATCGAGGAGGCGGCCCGGCAGCGACTGACGGCCGCGGGACTGGAGCCGACGGCGGTCCGGGCGGCGTTGATCGGCTCCGCCTGGGCCCGGGCCGGACGCAACGAGACCGTCACCGACGACGTGCCGCGCATCCTCGGCCGCCCGGCCGCCACGTTTCGCACCTGGGCCCGGGACCACCGCACCGCGTTCGGCGTCGTCGCCGGCGGATGAGGCGTTAGGAGGGGACCCTTCTTCTACAGAAAACGATAAGAAGGGGCCCTTCCTTACACCTCTGACGCTTGACGTGGCGGCAACACAGTCGCAACGATGTATGTACATTTCTCGCGTTCCCCGGCCGGCCCAGCCGGGGTGGCGTACCCCCGTCAGGGGCGTGAAACGGCGCGCACGCCTGTCCGTTGTTGACAGGAAAGGACTCCGTCCGTGCGCAATCCAATGCGATCATGGCTCGGTGCCGCACTGAGCCTGCTGCTCGTCCTCGTCGCGGTGGCGGTGACGCCACCGGCGGCCAGTGCCGCCCCGGCGTTCAGCGTGCTGGTCTTCTCCAAGACGGCCGGGTTCCGGCACGGGTCGATCGGACCCGGGATCACCGCCATCCAGCAACTCGGCACGGCCAACAACTTCGCGGTCGAGGCGACCGAGGACGCCGGTGCGTTCACCGACGCGAACCTGGCCCGGTTCGACGCGGTGGTCTGGCTCTCCACCACCGGTGACGTGCTGGACACCGCGCAACAGGGCGCCTTCCAGCGCTTCATCCAGGCCGGCAACGGGTACGTCGGTGTGCACGCCGCCTCGGACACCGAGTACGACTGGTCGTGGTACGGCGGGCTGGTCGGGGCGTACTTCGCCTCGCACCCGGCACCACAGCCGGCGACGGTCAAGGTCGCCGACCGGTCGCATCCGTCGACGGAGACGTTGCCGCTGCGGTGGAACCGCACCGACGAGTGGTACAACTTCCAGTCCAACCCGCGCGGCAGGGTGCACGTGCTGGCCACCCTGGACGAGACGACGTACACGGGCGGCGGCAACGGGTACGACCATCCGATCGCCTGGTGCCACAACTACGACGGCGGCCGGTCCTGGTACACCGGCGGCGGGCACACCGACGAGTCGTTCGCCGAGCCGCTGTTCCGGATCCATCTGCTCGGCGGCATCCGGACCGCGGCCGGTGCGGCGCCGGGCGTCTGCGGTGGCACGGTGGACAGCACCTTCCAGCAGGTGACCCTGGCCAAGGGGGTGGCCGAGGTCGGTGAGCCGATGAGCCTGACCGTGCTGCCGGACCGGGGCGTACTGCACACCGCCCGGGACGGCACGATCCGGCACACCGACGCGGTCGGCAACACCAAGGTCGCGGGCCGGCTCGCCGTCTACACCTCGGACGAGGAGGGCCTGCAGGGAATCAAGGCCGATCCCAACTTTCCCAGCAACCGCTGGGTGTACGCCTTCTACGCGCCACCGCTGAACACGCCGGGCGGCGGCGCCCCGGCCACCGGTACGCCGGCCGAGTTCGCCGCCTGGAACGGGGTGAACCGGCTGTCCCGGTTCACCGTACGGGCCGACAACACCCTGGACATGGCGAGCGAGACGCTGATCCTGGACGTACCGACGAGTCGGGGCATGTGCTGCCACGTCGGCGGGGACATCGACTTCGACGCCGCCGGCAACCTCTATCTCTCCACCGGTGACGACACGAACCCGTTCGACTCGGCCGGGTTCAGTCCGCTCGACGAGCGGGCCGGCCGCAATCCGGCGTTCGACGCGCAGCGGACCT
Source organism: Plantactinospora alkalitolerans (assembly GCF_015690345.1). Classification (GTDB taxonomy): domain Bacteria; phylum Actinomycetota; class Actinomycetes; order Mycobacteriales; family Micromonosporaceae; genus Plantactinospora; species Plantactinospora alkalitolerans. Next base: position 10,746 of record NZ_JADPUN010000303.1, read on the forward strand.
CGGCGAACAGCAACGACCTGCGGGGGAAGGTGTTGCGGATCAAGCCGGGTGCGTTCGGCGGGTACACGGTGCCGGCCGGCAACATGTTCGCGCCGGGCACCGCCAACACCCGGCCGGAGATCTACGCGATGGGGTTCCGTAACCCGTTCCGGATGAGCGTGGACAAGGCGACCGGCGCGGTCTACCTCGGCGACTACGGGCCGGACGCCGGCACCGCCGACCCGAACCGGGGACCGGCCGGGCAGGTGGAGTTCGCCCGGATCACCCAGCCCGGCTTCTACGGCTGGCCGTACTGCACCGGGAACAACGACGCGTACAACGAGTTCACCTTTCCGTCCGGGCCGTCGGGACCGAAGTACAACTGCGCGGGCGGGCCGGTCAACGACTCGCCGAACAACACCGGGATCCGCAACCTGCCGGCGGCGGTGCCGGCCTGGCTGCCGTACACCGGGTCGCAGCCGGCGGAGTTCACCGGCGGCGGGCTCTCGCCGATGGCCGGACCGGTCTACCGGTACGACCCGAACTCGACCTCCGAGGTGGCGTTCCCGGAGTACTACGACGGGACGTTCTTCGCCGGTGAGTTCGGCCGGCGCTGGATAAAGAACATCGTGCTGGACGAGGCGGGACGACCACTGAAGATCAACCCGTTCCCGTGGACCGGTACCCAGGTGATGGATATGGAGTTCGGTCCGGACGGCGCGCTCTACGTCCTCGACTACGGCACCGGGTTCTTCAACGGCGACGAGCACTCGGCGGTCTACCGGATCGAGTACGCCCGCAACGGCCGCGCCCCGAAACCGGTCATCGCGGCGACCCCGACCTCCGGGGTGGCGCCGCTGACCGTGGCCTTCTCCTCGGTCGGCACGCTCGACCCGGACGGCGACCCGATCACCTACGGCTGGGACTTCGACGGCAACGGCAGCACCGACTCCACCGCCCCGAACCCGACGTTCACGTACACCGGCAACGGCACCCGGAGCGCGACGCTGACCGTACGGGACTCGACCGGTCGGAGCGCGACCGCCAGCGTGGTGATCACGGTCGGCAACACGGCCCCGACGGTCCGGCTGGAGCTGCCGCTGGGCGGCCAGACGTTCAGCTTCGGCGACGCGGTGTCGTTCCGGGTGGTGGTGACCGACCCGCAGGACACCACGATCGACTGCTCCCGGGTCAAGGTCAGCTACCTGCTCGGCCACGACTCGCACGCGCACCTGCTGGCCAGCGCCCAGGGCTGCACCGGCACCCTGCGGACGCTGGCCGACGGCGAGCACGACGTCTCGGCCAACATCTTCGGGGTGGTCGACGCGGAGTACACCGACAACGGCGGCGGCGGGCAGGGACCGCTGACCACCCACGCGCAGAGCATCCTGCAACCCCGGGTACGCCAGGCCGAGCACTACTCGTCGTCGAGCGGGGTGCAGACCAGCGCCCCCGGTCAGGCGCACGGTGGCCGGGCCGTCGGGTACATCGACAACGGGGACTGGATCGCGTTCACCCCGTACAACCTGACCGGGGTGCGGTCCTTCTCGGCCCGGGTCGGCGCCAACGTCGGCGGCCACACCCTTGAGCTGCGGGTCGGTTCGCCGAACGGGCAGCTCGTCGGCTCGGCGACCGTACCGGCCACCGGCGGGTACGGCGAGTTCCGGGACGTCACCGGGAACATCACCGCGCCGGCCGGCACCTCCGCGCTGTACCTGGTGTTCCGGGGCACCGGCGGCGGGCTCTACGACATCGACGAGTTCACCCTGCTCGGCGAGGGCGGCGGCGGGCCGGGGCCGGATCCCGGGCCGACCGGCAACCTGGCACTGAACCGGCCGGCCAGCGCGTCGTCGGTGCAGGGCGCCGACCTGCCCGCCTCGGCTGCGGTGGACGGCAACCCGGCCACCCGCTGGTCGTCGGCACCCGCCGACCCACAGTCGATCACCGTCGACCTCGGGGCGTCGTACCAGCTCAGCCGGGTACGCCTTTCCTGGGAGGCGGCGTACGGCAGCGCGTACCAGATCCAGACCTCGGCGGACGGCAACACCTGGACCACGGTGAAGTCGGTGACCGGCGCCGACGGCGGCATCGACGACCATTCCGGGCTGACCGGCACCGGCCGGTACGTCCGGATCAACGGAACCGCCCGGGGCACCGGCTACGGCTACTCGCTCTGGGAGTTCGAGGTGTACGGCACCCCGTCCGGCTCGAGCGGTGGCGGCAACCTGCTGCTGAACCGGCCGGCCACCGCGTCCAGCGCCGAGGGGGCGGACGTGCCGGCCTCGGCGGCGGTGGACGGGAACCCGGCCACCCGCTGGTCGTCGGCGTTCACCGACCCGCAGTGGATCCGGGTCGACCTCGGCTCGTCCCAGGCGATCGGCCGGGTGAAACTGAGCTGGGAGGCGGCGTACGGCAGCGCGTACCAGATCCAGACCTCGGCGGACGGGAACACCTGGACCACGGTGAGGTCGGTGACCGGCGCCGACGGCGGCATCGACGAGCACACCGGACTCGGCGCCACCGGCCGTTACCTGCGGATCAACGGAACCGCCCGGGGCACCGGCTACGGCTACTCCCTCTGGGAACTGGAGGCGTATCCGAGCTGAGCGGCGGACCACGATTTCCGTTGGCACCATGGTTTCCGTTGGATTGTGGCCCGCAGCCGGCCACAGTCCAACGGGAACCGTCGGTGACCTGCGGGAGCGTCACGTCCTTGGCCCGGTCGCCCAAGACCGGCGCGGGCTACGGGTTGGGCGGGCCGAGGTAGGGAAAGTGCGGCATCAGGTCGGCGTGCGGCTCGAGGCCGGTCGGGGGGAGCGTGCCGTGGGTCAGCCAGGCGAAGCGGTAGCTGAAGACGTCGTCGATGAGCTTCCGGCCGTTGGGATAGGCGACCGGCTTGGTGCGGTCGTAGCGGAGGAGGTCGGGCAGGACCTGCATGGCGGTCTCCTTGGCCTCCTCCGGTGAGTAGCCGCCCTTGACCAGCAGCTGAGACCACGGACCCAGGTAGTTGGCCATGTCGTCGGCCGGCTGCCGGGAGTTGTACAGGTTCTTCTCGCCGTCGGGGTTGATGAACGGGTTGATGGTCGGGTTCCCGCCGCGGTCCATCTGCTCCAGTACGCCGTCGCTGCGCCGGCTGATCGAGGCCCACACTCCGATCATCGGGCCGGGGCCGAGCAGGTCGGTGGGCACCTCCAGGACGATGGCGTCGACGTTGTTGTCGGCGAAGTCGTCGTTTCCGGTCCACTTCATTCCGTGCAGGGCGCCCTCGACATCGGCGAAGAACGGGTCGCTGCGCAGCCCGACGAACAGCCGGATCTGCCCCGGTTGATCGATCATGACGGGCTGGTCCGCGCCGTCGAAGCTGATCGGGACGGACTCGGCGATCATCTGGCCGGCCGGCTCGGCCTGACGGGCGTCGGGACCGGTGGCGTACCAGGCGGTTGCGGTCTGGCGGCCGTTGTCGTACTCGGAGAACGTGAACGTGAACGCGACGTCGGCCTGCGCGTCGCCGTCGGTGTCGATGTTGATCCGGTGCACCGCGTCCGGGCGGAACTCCGGGCCGGTGGTGGCCGGTGGTATCGGCGGCGGGGCAACGGTCGGGTTCGAGTCGATGATCAGCACCGTCTTGCCGGGGTCCTCCGGCGAGGGAAACACGTACAGGTCGGTGAGTTCGAGGCGACGGTCGTCGCCGGGAAACTTGAGGTTGTCGGCGCTGAAGTGGTTGGACATCGTGGCTCCCTGGGCAGTCAAGGCGGGGATGTCAGTTGCGAAGGAGATCCAGCAGCGCCGTGTTGCCGCTGGACACAGCTGCCCGGCTTGTTCATGACGGGACGCTAGTGAGATCGGGGGCGGCCCGCACCCGATTCGTGGACAGATGCCCGACCGGGTGAACGGATCCTGGGACTAGGGTGGGCGGATGACGGATCACCCCACTGTCGTGGTGCGCGGGGAGGCGGTCCGGGAGGTCCCCCCGGAGATCGCCCGGTTCGCGGTCACGGTCTCGGCCCGGGACAAGAGCCGCCCGGCGGCACTGGCCCGGCTCGCCGAACGTTCCGACGCGGTGCGGGCACTGATCGACGGGTACGGCGACGCCATCGACCGCCGCGAGACCGGTCAACTGTGGATACGTCCCGAGCTGAAGCGCTCCGGCGAGCGGGTCTCGGCGTACGCCGGCAGTGCCACCACCACCGTGACGGTCACCGACTTCGGGGTGCTCGGCGAGCTGATGCTCCGGCTCGCCGACCAGGACCAGACGACCGTCGCCGGCCCGTGGTGGGAGCTGCGGCCGGGCAGCCCGGTGCACCGGGAAGCCCGGCGGGCCGCCGTCGCGGAGGCGATCGCCCGGGCCCGGGAGTACGCTGACGCGCTCGGCGCCGAGGTGACCGCCCTGCTGCAACTGGCCGACAGCGGCGCGGCGGACCGGCCGATGATGATGACCCGGGCCGCCTTCGGGATGGCCGCCAACGCCGGTGGCGGGGTGCCGGAACTCGACCTCGATCCACAGCTCCAGACCGTGCAGGCCACCGTCGAGGCCCGGTTCGTGATCACTCCGCCCCGGTTGGACGGGCCGCCCGCCGAGCCGAGCTGAACCACACGGCTCCGACCGCCGGTGAGATAGTTCCCGGATGCTCCCCGCATCCGATCCTCCGCCGCTGGACGAACTGGTGGCCCGGGCCCGTGCGCTGGCCTCGTCCGGTCCCCGCCGGCTGCTGGGCATCACCGGCGCGCCCGGGGCCGGCAAGTCGACCCTGGCCGGGCAGATCGTGGGCGCGCTCGGCGAGCTGGCCGAGCTGGTACCGATGGACGGCTTCCACCTGGCCGAGAACGAGTTGCACCGGCTCGGCCGGCACGCCCGCAAGGGCGCCGTCGACACTTTCGACGGTGCCGGGTTCGTGGCCCTGCTGCGCCGGCTACGGGCGGCCGGGCCCCGCACCGTGTACGCGCCAGAGTTCCGCCGCGAGCTCGAGGAACCGGTCGCCGGGGCGATTCCGGTGCCGCCGTCGGTTCCCCTGGTGGTGGTGGAGGGCAACTACCTGCTGCTTGCGGCCGAGCCCTGGGGCGAGGTACGCGAGCTGCTCGACGAGGTGTGGTACCTCGATCTCGACGAGACCGAACGGCTGCGCCGGTTGACCGACCGGCACGTCGCCTTCGGTCGGGAACCGGTCGAGGCGGCGGCCAGGGCCCGGGGTACGGACCAGCGCAATGCCGAACTGATCGCCGGGACGGCGGACCGCGCCGATCTCGTCGTCCGGATGGCGCCGTCCATTGCGTCCTGACCGGCGCCGTCCATTGCGTCCTGACCGGCGCCGATACCGGGGCGAAGCCACTGGTACCGGAGTGGACTCTGCTTATCGGTCGGCACCACTAACCGGCGGGGTGATAGCGAAGCGCATCGAGGACTGGTAGACCCATCGGCGAAGCTGTTTCGATCGCGTTTCGCCGCCGTCCCGACGATCAGCAGGAGAGCCGTGTCAGCTCGGAAAGTGTTGACCTGGTACGCCGGAGGGATCGGCGTACTGGTGGTCGGCTTCTTCGCCCTGCCGGCGCTCCGTACGATGCTGACCGGCGCGGTCGGGCTGGCGAGCGTCACCGCCGTCGCGGTCGGGGTACGCCGGTACCGGCCGAACCGGGCGTACTCCTGGTGGCTGCTCGGCGCGGCCCTCGCGGTCTTCGCGATCGGCGACACCATCTACCTGCTCGCCGCGAACCTGCCGCTCGGCGAGTCCAGGTCCACGTCGGCGGTCGTGTCGGACATCTTCTACCTGGTCATGCTGCCGCTGATCGGGGCCGGGCTGCTCGGCCTGACCAGGTCCAGCGCCGGCGCCCGGGACCGCTCCGGGCTGCTCGACTTCCTCATCTTCACCACCGTCGGCACGTTCCTGCTCTGGGTGCTGGTCGTCCATCCGTACCTGATCGGTGCCGGGTCGAGCACCTTCGAGCAGTCGGCGCTGGCCACGTACGCCCTGTTGGACATGCTCCTGCTGGCCACCACCCTGCGGCTGGCGATCACCTCGCGGCGCAGTGCCGCCGCGATGCTGCTGGTCACCGGTGCGGTCGGGATGCTGGTGGCCGACCTGATCTACGGCGCCGCGCTGCTGGCCGGCGGCTGGCAGCCCGGTGGCCCGACCGAGCTGGGCTGGCTCCTGTTCTACGCCAGTTGGGGAGCGGCGGCCCTGCATCCGTCGATGGCCAGGCTGACCGAGCCGGCCGCGCCCCAGGACTCCGAGATCGACAAGACCCGGCTGGTGCTGCTGGGGCTGGCCGCGACCCTCGCCCCGGCGGTACTGCTGTTCCAGGTGATCAGCGATGAGGTCGAGGACGGCGCGGTGATCGCCGTGGTCGGCGGTGTGGTCTTCGCCCTGGTGCTGAGCCGGCTCGGCGACGCCGTGGACGGGCACCGGCAGGCGGTCGCCCGGGAACGGGGTCTGCGCCAGGCCGGCGCCGAGTTGGTGGCCGCCGCGGACACGGCGCAGGTCCGCCGGGCGGTGCATACCGCAGTGGGGCGGCTGGTGCCACGGCAGTCCACGCACCGGATCGTCTTCTCGATCAACCACACCGACGGGGTGCCGGCCGCCGCGATGAGCATCTGGGGCCCCGGGGTGGCCGTGCCGTCCGCCTTCTATCCGGCTCCGACCAGCGCCGCTGCCCGGCGTAGCAGGCTGCTGCGGGTCCGGACATTGCAACCGGCGCTGGCCGAGCAGCTCCGGGATTTCGAGACCGTGGCGCTGTGCCCGCTGGTCGGCGACGGACGGTCCAGCGGCGCCCCCCGGGTCGGCGCGCTGCTGGTGGCCGCCGACAGCCGCCTGCTGCCGACGCTGCGGGACTCGCTGGAGGTACTGGCGGCACAGGCGGCGATGGCGCTGGAACGCATCAGCCTGGCCCAGGAGATCAACCGTCGGGACAGCGAAACCTACTTCCGCAGCCTGGTGCAGAACGCCGCCGACGTCATCCTGATCGTCGACGACGACCACCAGATCCGGTACGCGAGCCCGTCGGTGCTGGGCGTGCTGGGGGTGGATCCGGCGGACTGCACCGACCTGGCCGCCGTGCTGCACCCCGACGACCAGCTCTTGATCGGCGCCCTGCTGGACCCGGCGCGCGCCGAGTCGGAGCGTCGCGCCGACGGGGTGGACCTGAGCGCACGACGGGCCGACGGACAGCGGGTGCAGCTCGAGGTGACCTGCCGGGACCTGCGCCGGGACCGGGCCGTACGCGGCTTCGTGCTGACCATGCGGGACGTCACCGAGCGGGTCCGGCTGGAGCAGGAACTGACCCACCGGGCGGTGCACGACACCCTGACCGGGCTGGCCAACCGGGCGTCGTATCAGGATCAGGTCTACGAGGCGGTGGAGAAGGCCCGGGACGGTGACCGTACCGTCGGCACCCTCTCCATCGACCTCGACGAGTTCACCGCGGTCAACGACACCCACGGGCACGCCATCGGTGACGCGCTGCTGGTCGCGGCCGGCGAGCGGCTACGCGAGGTCGTCGGCCCGAACGACCTGGTGGCCCGCCTCGGCGGCGACGAGTTCGCCGTACTGGTCCGGGACGCGGACGACCCGGAGCAGGTCGAGCAGATCGCCGACCACCTGGTCCGGGCGCTCGCCGAACCGATCGAGGTCGGCGACGCCGTCGTGAACGGCACGGTCAGCGTCGGCGTGGCCACCACCGACGACGCCAGCGACGCCGGGGAGCTGCTGCAACGCGCCGACCTGGCACTCTACGTCGCCAAGGGAGCGGGCAAGGGGCGCTGGTGCCGCTATCAGACCGAGCTGCACACGGCGATCGTGGAACGGCTGGAGTTGCGGGCCGCGTTGGCCGAGGCGGTGGAGAAGCTCAGTTTCTCGGTGGAGTACCAGCCGATCGTCGACATGCGTACCGGGGTGGCGGTGGGCTTCGAGGCGCTGGCCCGGTGGCACCATCCGGCCCGGGGACCGGTGCCGCCGGAGCAGTTCATCGGGCTGGCCGAGGAGACCGGGCTGATCGAGCCGATCGGCGACTGGGTACTGCGTCAGGCGGTCGGCGCGGCGGCGCGCTGGCACGCGGACCGGGGCGAGCGCGGTACGCCGTACGTGAGCATCAACGTCTCCGCCCGGCAACTGCGTACCCCCGGGTTCGTGGCGACGGTACGCGCGGCACTGGCCGCCGCCGACGTACCGCCGGACCGGGTGATGCTGGAGATCACCGAGAGCCTGCTGCTCCGGGACGAGGAGCCGGTCTGGAGCGAGCTGTCGGAGCTGCGTACCCACGGGCTGCGGGTCGCCATCGACGACTTCGGCACCGGGTTCTCCTCGCTGAGCTACCTCCAGCAGATGCCCGCCGACGTACTCAAGATCGACCGCTCGTTCACCGAGACGATCGCCTCGTCGCGGCGTCAGCGGCTGCTGGTCGAGGGGATCATCCGACTGGCCGGCACGCTCGGGCTGGACATCATCGCCGAGGGGGTCGAGACCGAGGCGGTCCGGACCATCCTGCTGGACATGGGATGCTCGTCCGGGCAGGGCTACCTCTTCTCCCGCCCGCTGCGCGACCCGGACGCCCTGCGCTGGCTACAGGATCCCCAGCCCCCACCTCCATCCGCATCGCCATCGCCACCCGCATCGCCATCGCCATCCGCATCGCCATCCTCGCGTCCGCTCTCCGCGCGATGAGAGTGGTTAACAGGGGGCCCTTCCTATACAAGAAGCGATAAGAAGGGGCCCTTCCTTACTTCCTCACCGCACGCGGGCGGGGTTGCCGACGGCAATGACGCCGGGCGGGAGGTCCTTGGTGACCACGCTGCCGGCCCCGACCACGGTGTCCGGGCCGATGGTGACGCCGCCGAGCACGATGACCCCGCCGCCGAGCCAGACGTTGTCGCCGATGGTGATCGGCCGGGCCGCCTCCCATCTGGCCCGGCGCTGCTCCGGGTCGAGGGGATGGTGCGGCGTGAGCAGTTGCACGTTCGGGCCGATCTGCACGTCGGCCCCGATCTCGATGGCGGCGACGTCCAGCAGTACGGCGTTGAAGTTGACGTACGTCCGGTCCCCGAGCCGGATCTGGGAGCCGTAGTCGCAGTAGAACGGCGGCCGGACCACGACGTCGGCGCCGACCGTGCCGCAGAGTTCGCGGAGCAGCGCGGCGTGCTGCTCCGGTTGGTCCGCGTCGGTCGCGTTGTACCGCTGTACGAGCACGGCGGCGCGGCGGGCCAGGGCGACGAGTTCCGGGTCGTCGGCCTGGTACCACTCGCCAGCCAGCATCCGCTCCCGGGGCGAGCGTGGGTCCGAGCGGGGGTCCGAGCGCGGATCCGAGCGTGGGTCCGAGCGTGGGTCCGAGCGGGGGTCCGACGGGGAGGGCGGCGTGTCCGCGCCGGATGTCATCGTCGGTCGCCTTCCGGTCCCGCGTGCTCAGTCGTTGGCGTGCAGCGCGGCGTTCAGCTCGATGCCGCTTCCGGTACGGGGCCGGGCCTCCAGTGCTCCGGTCACCGAGTTGCGCCAGAACAGCAGCCCGTTGACCCCGGACAGCTCCCGGGCCTTGACCACGCGCCCGTCCGGCAGGGTGATCTTCGAGCCGGCGGTGATGTAGCAGCCGGCCTCCACCACACAGTCGTCGCCGAGCGAGATCCCGATCCCGGCGTTGGCGCCGAGCAGGCTGCGCTCGCCGATCCGGACCTTCTCCTTGCCGCCGCCGGAGAGCGTGCCCATGATCGAGGCCCCGGCGCCGACGTCCGAGCCGTCGCCGACGACCACGCCGGCCACGATCCGGCCCTCGACCATCGAGGCGCCGAGGGTGCCGGCGTTGAAGTTGCAGAAGCCCTCGTGCATCACGGTGGTGCCGCTGGCCAGGTGCGCGCCGAGGCGTACCCGGTCGGCGTCGGCGATGCGTACGCCGGACGGGACGACGTAGTCGGTCATCCGGGGGAACTTGTCGACGCCGTAGACGGCCAGGTGCCGGCCGGCGGCCCGCTCGACCACCCGCAGCTCGTCGACCCGCTCCGGCGGGCACGGCCCGGCCGAGGTCCAGGCCACGTTCGCCAGCACCCCGAAGATGCCGTCGAGGTTCAGCTCGTTGGGCCGGACCAGCCGGTGCGAGAGCAGGTGCAACCGGAGGTACGCGTCGGAGGCGTCCTTGATCGGGTCCGCCAGCGAGCCGATCTCGGTGACCACCACGGCGGTACGCAGTCCCGGCAGGGAGCGCTCGCCGATCGCACCCGGCGGCAGGTCGAGTACGTCGCCGTCCTCGCCGACCACCAGTGGCGAGGCGCCCAGGCCGAGCTTGCCGGTCGGATACCAGGTGTCGAGCACCTGATCCCCGGCGAAGGTGGCCACTCCGATGCCCCAGGCGGGTTGTGCGATCGTCACCGGGTTTTACCTCTCAGTCATTCGTGTGGGACGCCCTCAGTCATGAGTGTGGAACGTCATTTCTGAGCCTGTGACGCGTCCCGCCGATACGGTCTTGACGGTACCGTCTCCCACCATGGAGAACCCGCTGACCCCCGAGGTGTTGGCCGATCCGGTCGCGTTGACCCGCGCTCTGGTCGACATCGAATCCGTCTCGCTCGACGAGAAGGAAATCGCGGACTGCGTCGAGGAGGTGCTGCGGGCCGTCCCACATCTGACGGTCGCGCGGCACGGCAACACGGTGATGGCCCGTACGGAGTTGGGGCGGGCCAAACGGGTGGTCCTGGCGGGGCATCTGGACACCGTGCCGCTGAACAACAACTTCCCGTCGACGGTGCAGGGCGACCTGATCTACGGCTGTGGCACCTCCGACATGAAGTCCGGGGTGGCGTACGCCCTGCATCTCGCGGTGAGCGTGCCGAACCCCCGGTACGACGTGACGTACTTCTTCTACGAGGCCGAGGAGATCGAGTCCCGCTTCAACGGGCTGACCCTGGTCGCGGCGGCCCATCCGGAGTGGCTGTCGGCGGACTTCGCGGTGCTGCTGGAGCCGACCCACGGGGTGGTCGAGGCGGGCTGCCAGGGCACCATGCGGGCGGTCGTGACCGCGACCGGCCGGCGGGCGCACTCGGCCCGGTCCTGGAACGGCCGCAACGCGATCCACGGGATCGGTCCCGCGATCGAACGGCTGGCCGGCTACCAGGCCCGGATGGTCACCATCGACGGCTGCGTGTACCGCGAGGGGATGAACGCGGTCCGGATCACCGGCGGGGTTGCCGGCAACGTGGTACCGGACCTCTGCGAGATGGAGGTCAACTACCGGTTCGCGCCGGACCGGACGGCCGAGGAGGCGGAGGCGCACGTACGCGAGGTGTTCGACGGCTTCGAGGTGCGGGTGACCGACTCGGCGCAGGGCGCCCTGCCCGGTCTGACCGCCGCACCCGCCCAGGAGTTCCTGGCGGCCGTCGGCGAGGCGCCGGTGGGCAAACTGGGCTGGACCGACGTCGCCCGGTTCGCCGCGCTCGGCATCCCGGCGCTCAACTTCGGCCCGGGTGACCCGAACTTCGCGCACCATCCGGAGGAGCACGTGGAGATCGGCAAGATCCGCGACGGCGCGGCAACCCTGCACCGCTGGCTCGCGTCCGACTGACCCACCCGCTACTCCGGCGACCCGCGTTTCCGTCGACCCCTCGGTGCGGCTTCGCGCGGCTCGGCCCGGCCTGGCGCGGCTTGGAACGGCTCGGCCCGGCCTGGCGCGGCTTGGAACGGCTCGGCCCGGCCTGGCGCGGCTTCGCGCGGCGCGGTCCGGCCTGGCGCGGCTTGGAACGGTGCCGGCCGGCGGTTGGCCCTTTGCCGCCGGCCGACACCGGACCGTACGGCCGGCGGACCCCCTCCGCCGGCCGTCGATCACCCGTTGATGTGCTGCGGTGTCCGGGACTCCGTCGTCTCCGGCCCGTGGTCCCCGTCGTCGGGACCGGTTGGCGTGGCGTGCCGGGCCATCCGGCGCTCGGCCACCACGGCCCGGATCCGGCGCTGCATCTCCCGGCGGAGCCGGACAATCTCACCGTTGGTCATCACAATTGCCCCCCGAAGGTGCGCGGCGGGTGGTGTGGGCGCCACGCTTTCCCCGTGTGACTGGTAAGACGCGGTAGAGCCCTGTTTGGTTGCGCCTGGGCCGGATGTTGTCTTGTGACGGACCGGGTGACGTCACACCTGTCGTCGCCCGTCCGATTACGGTGGACGTCATGAACCACAGCGAGGGCCGCGACGGCGGCCGGGGTCCGGGGCCGGAGCGGCACCGTGGCGCGGTCACCCTGCGCCGCGAGTCCATCCCACTGAGTACGGCGGACCAGCGGCTGCTCGACTCCCGGACCCGGGGAGACTGGAAGACCAAGGACGCCTGGCGGGCCCTGCGGATCCTGTCGGAGTTCGTCGAGGGCTTCGACACCCTCGCTGATCTTCCGCCAGCGGTCAGCGTCTTCGGTTCCGCCCGGAGCAAGCCGGACAGCCCCGAGTGCGAGCTGGCCGAGGAGTTGGGGGCCGCGCTCGCCGCCGCCGGGTACGCGGTGATCACCGGTGGTGGTCCTGGCGTGATGGAGGCCGCCAACCGGGGCGCCACCGAGGCCGGTGGGCTGTCGGTCGGGCTCGGCATCGAGCTGCCGTTCGAGCAGGGCATCAACGACTGGGTCGACATGGCGATCGACTTCCGCTACTTCTTCGCCCGCAAGACGATGTTCGTCAAGTACGCCCAGGCGTTCGTGGTGCTGCCGGGCGGGTTCGGCACCCTGGACGAGCTGTTCGAGGCGTTGACGTTGGTGCAGACCGGCAAGGTGACCCGCTTCCCGGTCGTGCTGATGGGTACGGCGTACTGGCAGGGGCTGCTCGACTGGCTCCGGGACACGCTCGCCGCCGACGGCAAGATCGGCCTGGCCGACCTGGAGCTGATCATCGTCACCGACGACGTGAACGCCGCCGTCCGGCACATCATCGACGCCGACGCGGCGCTGGCGGCCGAGCGGGAGGCGGTTCAGGAGACCGCGACCGCCCAGACCGAAGCCGCCCAGCAGTCGGCCTCGACCACCCGCACGTCCCGCTGACCCGGCCGGTGAACGCGATGATCGCGTAAAGTCCGGCTTGCCCGAGCCCAATGCGTCGAGGCTGGCGATCCCGTCCGCTGAGCGGCCGGTGTGGTGGCGCAGGTGTTCCAACGGGCGGGAGCCGATGGCGTCTCAGCGCCGATCGGGCGCGAACGGAACTCCGGTGGAGAGCGCGCGCTTGCCGAGGGTGGCTAGTTCGCCGAGCAGGCTGACGCCGATCGACAGCGTCAACGGCCGGGCCTCTTCCCGTACTCCGGCGCGGGTGGCGAGATATCCGAGGCCGGCACTGATCGCGAACGAGACGACCCAGACCCCTACGGTCCAGCCGCTGTATCGCTGCCAGAGCACTCCGCCCCTGGTGAACAGTCGCACGGTGGTGCCGCGTATGGCGCCCAGGGCGAGTCCGACGGTGGATCCGGCGAGGATCCAGCCAATCTCGGAGCCGCTCAGCTCTCCAACCCTGGTGAGCGTGTAGATGCCGATGCCCACCAGGACCAGGGGCGGTACGGCCAGGTCGCGCGCGTTGAGCGGCTCACCCAGGAAGCGCTTCACGACGATTATGACGACCGCGACGACGACCACGGCAACCAGCAGCACGGAATTCACAGCAGCCTCCCCGATTTAGCATCGCTGTGCTAAATCAAGCTAGCATGAGCATGCTAAAAAGATGCATGCCCAAGGTCGTGAATCCCGAGGCCCGCCGCCTGGCCGTCACCGAGGCGGTCTTCCGGGTCATCTGCCGGGACGGCCTCGAAGGCGCGACGCTGCGGAACATCGCCGAGGAGGCCGGCCTGGCCATCGGGTCGGTACGGCACTACTTCACCGGCCACACCGACCTGACGGTCTTCGCCCTTGCCGCGCTCCGCGACCGGGTGACCGCGCGCATCCTCGGACACGTCGAACGGCTGCTTTCCGCAGACCCGGCCGATCCCACGGTCGATCAGCGCGCCGAAGTCGAGAAACTGCTTGCCGAGTTCCTCCCGCTGGATGAACAACGCCGGCAGGAGACCGTGGTCTGGCTCGAATTCGTCACCGCCGCTCGGACCCGGCCAGAACTTCAAGGGCACGCCCGCGAACTGTACGACGGGATGCGGATGGTGGTGGGCCGCGTGCTCGACCGGGCACGGCGAATCGGTCGCCTCTGCGACGACCTCGACATCGCCGTGGAATCCGAACGGCTCAGCGCGCTGCTCGACGGTCTCGCGATGAACGCCGTACTGCAACCCGACCGGCTGCCGCTCGACATGATTCACCGGATCCTCGCCGGACACCTTGACAGCCTCAAAGAACCGTCCTGACACCACCTGTCGATACCGGGGCTGCCGGGCAGCACCACGAACTGGGCCGAACGGCCGTCCCGGCGACCAGGACCGGTTCGGCATGATCAACCGATGTCCTCGGAACGGTCCTGGCGGCGTGACCCTCGCCTGCTCGTCCTGCTCGCCGGTGGCGCGGTCGTCGTCGCCGCGATAACCGCCCGCTGAGCACGACGACGAGGCGCGGGACGATGACGACGCGGAATTGGCCGACGTGCCGGTGCCGGCGTTGCTCTACGGCGACCCGCGCCCGGGCAGGTGGTGCGCGGTGCAGGTCGGTGCACGGCTCCGGCTGCCACGAGGCCCGGTCGAGTCACTGGACGACGTGCCGGTCGACGTGGTCACCGGCGAGCACATGCCCGTGTCCGACGAGCCTGCCGTCGACCCGGCCGCACTTCCCGCCGTCGACCGGCAGGCGGCGCCCGGCGAGGTGCGGGCGCACCGTACCCATCCGATGATCGCCTGGGCCTGGACCCTGGCAGCCGTACCCGTACTGCTGGCGACCGTGGGCCGGTTCGTCGCCAGCCTGCTCGCCCCGCTGGACACCGCAGAGGCGGCGGGGATCGCGGTGCCGTTGACCGCCGTGGGCCTCTACATCGGCTGGCGGCGCTGGCTGCGCCCGTACCTGTGCTGGAACGCCGGCGGCCTGGTCGACGTGACGCCACTGCGGGTTGTTCGAATTTCCTGGTCGGCCCGGAGCCGGGTGGAGCAGGCCGAAGGCGGCGGGGTGGCCGTCTTCGACGACGAGGCGGAGACGTTCGTCGCGGCGGTGCCGCGCACGAAGTTCCGGCTGGTTCCGGCGGCGCCGGGGGAACGGACCGGCGCGGAGTTGGCCAACGCGCTCCGGTACGCCCGCGAGCAGGCCGTGCGCGTTGCCGGTGCCGTATCCCCACCGGCGGTCGAGCCGCCACGACCGCCGGTCGGCCTGCTGCTGGCCGGCTGGATCGTGCTCGCCCCGCTCGCGGTCATCGCCCTGAACTGGGTGGCTTCGGACTGACCCACGACATCTTGTACTCGTCCGGATCCGGTGGAAAAGTGGCCGCGTACACAATGGATTGTGTTCTGGGTCCAGGATAAAGGCGAATCGATTGGAGCGGGAGAATACGTGTCCGACGACGACCTTCCCGGAGGGCTCCGGATCGGAAGATGGCTGCCCTCCTACGAGGACACCGGACGGACGCCCTTCTTCCATCGACGAACGACTTCCCGGAGCGTCGACGGTGGCTCGACCGGACCCACCGGGACGCTATCGGCGGCAACTGGCCGACCACGGTCACGCCGGGGCGTGTCGGTCGTGGCCGAGGCGGTGCGGCGGCACGGGTCTGTGGACCGCTTCCCGTTCAGCGCGCTGCTCGCCAGCGCCGTCGCGCTGCTGGCGGTCGTGACGCTCGCGGCCGTCTTCCTGCCCAGCGGCCCCGAGCCGGCCGGACTGGACGGTGGTCCCGGGCAGACGTTCCCCGATCTCTGGCCGCCCCCGGCCATCGGCGAGCCGTCGATCTCACCGAGCCCGCAGCCGTCGGCGGCGGCCAGCGCGAGCCCGGCGACGGCCGTCGGAACGAAGGCGGGCGCCCGTCCCCCGGCCACCAGGATTCCCGCCCACCCGAAACCGGTACGTCCCACCAGGGCCGATCCGAGTCCGACGGTGCTGTCCCCGGGGGCCAGGCTCGGGCTCGAACCGGTCGACCGGCCGGGTCTCCGGGTCCGGCACGCGCGGTTCGTCGGACGCGTCGACCGGATCGGAGCGGGCAGCCGAGCGCTGGACAGGGCCGATTCCACCTTCGTGGTACGCACCGGTCTGGCCGACCGGCGCTGTGTTTCCTTCGAATCGGTCAACTTTCCCGGGTACTACCTGCGGCATCAGGATTTCAGGATTCACCTGCACCGACGGAACGGCTCGGCGCTCTTCGCCGCCGACAGCACCTTCTGCGCGACGCCCGGGTTGGCCGGTCGGGGCCTCTCGCTCCGCTCGTACAACTTTCCGGAGCGCCTCCTGTCGCACGGCAGATCGGAGTTGTTCATCCGGACCCCCAGGGGCGACGCGGGGCGTGCTTCGGCGACCTTCGTGATCAAGCCGCCCCTCTGATTTCTGCGGTGCACGTCGACGCCGGGCGGTCCGGAGCGGACGGCCCGCCTACCGTGCCCGGACGCGGCGCGCGGGCGTACCTGAGGCGGGCTCGTCGGGCCGGCGTGATGTGATGGGCGGCGTGCAGGCGTACCGGCTGGTCCGTCGGCCGGCTGAGGCCGTGCCGGCGCGGCTCGACGACCCCGAGCAGGAAGCCGTCGTCGGGCACACCGACGGGCCGCTGCTCGTCCTCGGCGGGCCGGGTAGCGGCAAGACGAGCACCCTGGTCGAGGCGGTCGCCGCCCGGGTCGCCGAGGGAGTCGACCCGGAACGCATCCTGGTGCTGACCTTCGGCCGCCGGGCGTCGACCGCGCTGCGGCACAGGATCGAGGCCCGGATCGCCGGAGCGGAGGGAAAGGTACTGCACGAGCCGCTGGTCCGGACCTTCCCGGCGTACGCCTTCGGGCTGCTCCGCCGGGCGGCGGCGGAGCGCGGCGAACCGTCCCCCCGACTCCTCACCGGCCCCGAGCAGGATCTGATCATTCGGGAACTGCTCGGGGTGATCGGGGCCGAGGACGGCTCCGAGGGCGCGGACGAGATCGAGGACCCGATCGGCTGGCCGGAGGAGTTGCGGCCGGCACTGCGTACCCGGGCCTTCGCCGAACAGCTCCGCGACCTGCTGATGCGGGCCGCCGAGCGGGGCGTCGGGCCGGTCGAGCTGGCCCGGCTCGGCGAGAAACTCGGCCGGGCCGACTGGCCCGCCGCCGCCCGCTTCCTCCGGCAGTACGTCGCCGTGCTGGCCCTGCGCGACGCCACCACCCGGGGCTCGGTCGCCTACGACCCGGCCGAACTGGTCCGGGCCGCCGCCGGACTGCTCACCGACGATCCGGAGCTGCTCGACGCCGAACGGGACCGGCTCGCCTACGTCTACCTCGACGAACTCGCCGACACCGACCCGGCCCAGTTGGACCTGCTCGACCTGGTGGCCGGCGGTGGCAAGCCACTGGTCGCGTTCGGTGACCCGGACTCGTCGACGTACGCCTTCCGGGGAGCCGATCCGGCCGCCGTCGGCGCGTTCCCACATCGGTTCCGGACCGCCTCCGGCGCGGTGGCCCGGACCCTGCTGCTGCCGACCTCGTACCGGGCCGGGCCGGGGCTGCTGGACGCGAGCCGGCGGCTGGCCCGCCGGCTGCGGGGGCCGGCGGCGCACCGCGACCTGCGACCACTGCCGGACGCCGAGACCGGCACCGTCGAGGTACGCACCTTCCGGTCCGGAACCAGCGAGGCGGCGTACCTGGCGCACGCGCTGCGCTCCGCGCACCTGCTCGACGGGGTGCCCTGGTCGCGGATGGCGGTGGTGCTCCGGTCCACCACGTTGCAGCTTCCGCCGTTGCAGCGCGCGCTGCACACCGTCGGGGTGCCGACCGTCGTGCACGCCGAGGACCTGCCACTGCACCTGCAACCGGCGGTGGCGCCGTTCCTGCTGCTGCTGCGCTGTGCGTTGGAGCCGGACCGGCTGGACGAGGAGGCGGCGGTGACGCTGCTGCACTCGCCGCTGGGTGGCGCCGATCCGCTGGCCGAGCGACGACTGCGCCAGGGGCTGCGGGCCCTGGCCCTGGCGGCCGGGGACCGGCGACCCTCCGGCGACCTGCTCGTCGAGGCACTGCGGGACCCGGCCGAGCTGGTCGCGATCGAACGGCGCTGGGCCGAGCCCGCCCAGGCGGTCGCCGCCCTGCTGGCCGCCGCCCGGGAGGCCGGCGCGGTGCCCGGGG
>NZ_JADPUN010000109.1 GCF_015690345.1 Plantactinospora alkalitolerans
CGCCGTAGGCGCACGCGTCCAGGGCGAGGCGACCGGCCTCGGCGCCCCGGACCGCCGCCGACCACGCCGTGGCCGGGCCCGCGGCGGCCAGCGCGTGGTGGGCCAGGGCCGTGACGCTGCCGGGGCGGACCCGGGCCAGGGTGTTCAGCACCCTGGTGTGCAGGTCGACGCGGCGCAGGCCCGGCAGGTCGTGGTAGATGGTGTCGCGGACGAGCACATGGGAGAAGCGGACGGCGCCCGGCGCCGGCTCGGTGAGCAGACCGGCGCGGACGGCCGCCTCGAGACCTTCGAGTGTGGTGTCCGCCGCGGCCGGATCGATCGAGAGCAGGACCTCCACCTCGACCTCGATGCCGAATACGGCCGCTGTACGCAGTGCGGCCAATGCCGCCGGGGGCAGGCTCGCCAACCTGCGCCGCAGCACGTCGCCCACCCCGGGCGGAACCAGTTCCGTGGCGGCAGCGGACCCCTTGTCGGCGATCAACTGGGCGGTCTCGCCCACGAACAGCGGGTTCCCGCCGGTACGCGTGGCGATCAGCCGGACGACCTCGGGAGCGACGACCACGCCCAGATATTCGTGCAGCAGCAGCGCCACGTCGGGCTCGGCGAGACCGGCGAGGTCCATCCGGGTGCAGCGGGGACCGGTCAGGGCCGCCCTGGTCGCGTTGAGCGCTGGGCCCACCTCGGTCGGCCGCAGGGTCGCCACCACCAGCACCGGACGATCGGCGAGTTCGGTGGCCGCGTATCGGAGGATCTGCAGGGTCTCCTCTCCGGCGCGATGCACGTCGTCGAGGATCACCAGTAGCGGCTGGGGTCCGGTTCGCAGGCGGACCAGGTCCACCACAGCCCGGGCGGCCCAGAACGGCGGGATCGCCGGCCGGCCGGGCGCCGGAGTCCCGTCGTCGATCAGTGGCCGGAGCCGGTCCATCAGCGTGCCGTCCGGGCCCGGGTCGTCGCCACCGAGCAGGGCGCGGACGATGTCCGCCCAGGCCCACGCGGACGGCGCGCCGTCGACCTCTGGGCTACGACTCAGGGCCGTGCGCCACCCCTGCTGAGTCAAGGCGGACATCAGCGCTCGCGTGAGCGCCGACTTTCCGACGCCGGCCTCACCGCCGACCCACACCAGGCGAAATCCGCCGTCCCGGGCGGCTGTGGCGTGACTCCCCAGCATGGCCAGTTCCTGGTCCCGGCCGACCAGCCGCACGGCACCCGGCTCGCCGGACCGCGTCACTGTCGGGGCGTCGTCCAGCGCCAGCGCCGCCTGAAAGAAGCGATCACGTTCCGCGCCCGCCAGGCCGAAGGCATCCGCCAGCAGCCGTACCGTGGCGGGCCTGGGCGTACCGGTCTGGCGGGCCTCGATCTTGCGGATGCCGCGCACGCTCACCCCGGCCCGGTGGGCGAGGTCCTCCTGCGACAGCCCCAGCCGTCGCCGGTTGGCGCGGACGAGATCGCCCACCATCCGACCATCTCCTCGCCCTGCGGCCGGAACGGTGCCGCTGCCTGCAATGTGCCACCCGGACCGCCGCACGGGCCAGCAAGTATCGAGAGGCCGACTGTTCCCGGGTCGCGTCGAAGTGCCGGCTGTACCCGGCGGCGAAGTGCCGGTCGAATGCCGCCGCGGTACCTCGTGCCGCAGGCCGTGAGAGGCCATGGTCGAAGGGCGACAACCACTCATGACCCGAGAGGAACCGCCCATGCGAGAGCCAGGTGAACGGGCCGTCGAAGCCATCGTCTCCGGCGCCGAGCGACACATCCCAACCACATCCGGAGGTAGCTCATGAACATCATGTCCCGGCGTGCCGGCCCATCGGCACGCACCCTCGCACGCATTGCCGTCCTCGCCATGGTGGCGGTGGCGGCGGTGGCCGTCGGTCCGGCGTCACCCGCCGCGGCCGCGATCAGCCCCGTCGGCCTCACCCAGGAGAGCCGGAACTTCTTCGCCGCGCCAGGCCAGACGGTGGTCGAGGGGACGGTGACCTGCTCGGCGGGGACGAAGGTGGTCGCCGCCGCCGCCGGTGGCGTCATCCTCGACACGCTGCGCCCCGCAGGCAACTTCACCCTGGTGAACGCCACCGGCCGGATCACGGCCCCTGGAGACGCGCTGACCGTGACCGCGACGTGCGCTCCGGTCGGCCGGCTAGGCGTGGTCACGAGCCTCACCAAGGAATTCCCCAGCAACGGCTCGGCGTTCCGGCACGATTTCCTGCAGTGCCCGGCCGGGTTCTACGCTTACGGCGGCGGGGGCCACTACGTCAACTCCCTGCACGGCACCAGCGCGAACGGCAGGAACATGGTCGCCAACGCGCCGTCCGCGGATGGCACGAAGTGGACCTTTGCCGGCACCGACAGCGTCCTCACCGACTCGATGGTCATCACCGTGCAGTGCGCCCAGATGGCGAGCCCGCGGCGTGACCACATCGTCCAGGTCGGCGTCGCGACGGTTCCCGGCAACTTCGTCGGCGACTTCGCCAACTGCCCGGCAGGCTGGACCGCCGTCAGCGGCGGCGTCTACCTGAGTAATCTCAACGGGTCGGAGGCACCCGGCCGCACCATCTGGTCGATTCCGGCCACCCGGGCCGGCGGCATCAGCAGCTGGTACGCCTCGGGCCAGGCCAACTCGGCGGTGAACACCAAGACCAACACCCTGGCTCAGTGCATCGTCTGACAGACCGGAAGCGGGACCCGCGCCCTCCTCGATCCAAGGCGCGGGTCTCGGCTGCCGGACGATGTGCCAGTTGCTGATCCTGGAGCCGTCGTTACCGCTGCCGACGACGTTGACGAGTACGGGCGGCCCGCGTGGTCGAACCGAACATTCGAACGGTACAGGTTGGGCCGGTCCGGGACGGACAGTCGATGTCCGTCCCGGACCGGACCCGGTCAGGACGCGGTGCAGGTGGGGGTGATTCCGGTGGCGGTCCCCGTACCCTGGAACCCGAATTCGGTGGACTGGCCGGCGGCGATCCGGCCGTTGTAGCTCACGTTGCTGAACCGCACAGCGCCGCTGGTGCCGGTGGCAGTGCTGTTCCACGAGTTCGACACGGTGGCGCCGTTGGGCAGGGTCAGCCCGACGGACCAGCCGTTGATCGGCGCGGAGCCGGCGGTGACCCGGACCGTGGCGACGAATCCACCGGTCCACGAGTTCAGCGACACCGACGCCGAGCAGCCGGCGGGCGGCTGCGGCGAACTGGGCGACACAGACGGCGACACCGGGGGGTCCGAGGGCGTCACCGGCGGAGTGGTCGGCGGCACCGGCGTGCTGGTCGGTGAGACCGGCGGAGTGGTCGGCGTCACCGGCGGAGTGGTCGGCGAGATGGTGCGGCCCTTGTTCAGTTCGTCGAGTACGGCGGTGTACGCGGCCTTCCGCTGGTAGTTGCCGTTACCGCCGGTGAACAGCAGCCCACGCTCGGAGGAGCGCCACGACTCGCTGTCGGAGATGCCCCAGACCGTGATGCCTGTGCACCTGGCGACGTTCAGGCAGGCGCGGACGACCTTGCGGTAGTTGTCCGCCTGGCCCTGGCCGATGTCGTTGTTGCTCAGGTCGTCGTCGATGTCGACTTCGGTGAGGTGCACCTCGACGCCGAGGTCGGCGAACCGCTGGATGTTGGCCTGGAGATCGTTGCTGATGATGCTGTTCGGGTTGTCGTTGAAGTGTGACTGGAAGCCTACGCAGTCGATGTACTGCCGGTAGGTCCGGACGATGTCGTACAACGCGTTGGCCTTGCGGTTGGCGGTGCCGCCCTGGACGGTCAGGCCCTCGACGTCGTAGTCGTTGATGCAGAGCTTGGTGCTCAGGCTGTTCTGCTGCACGACCTGCTTGGCCCGGATGAACGAGTCCCGGATGACGTCGGTGTCGGTCGAGTCGAAGAAGTCGCCGTCACCGTTCGCGTCCCGGTTCAGGGTGTGCGGCCACTGGGTACGGCGTCTGCCGGTGTTGTTGTCCTCCAGCGCCTCGTTGACCACGTCCCAGTACGCGATCCTGTTGCCCCAGCGGGTCAACGCGTTGCCGATGAAGGTGTTCAGCGTCGCCTGGTTGGCGCCCTGCAGTGAACCCGCCTGCGAGTGCCACACCATGGTGTGACCGCGGACCACCATGTTGTTGGACTGCGCGTGGTTCACCAGCGTGTCCGCGGCGCCGGTGTTCTGCAGGGCGCCGCTGGACGTGGCGATCGTCGACGGCTTCATGTCGTTCTCTGGAGTGAGCTGGTTGAATTCCTGGCCGACGATCGAGCTGAGTCGGCCGGGTGAGGCGGCGACGCCGAAGAACAGGCCAGCCTTGGCGGCCGCGGCCCGCAGCGTCGTCTCGGCCGCGACGGCCGGCCCGGTCGACTGGACGAACACAGTGCCGCCGACCAGAAGTAGCGCCGCCGCCGGCAGCAGGGCGATTCTCGTACGTTTCTTGTGCTGGCTCGGGTTGCTGCTCACGAGGGATCTCCTTACAGGTCAGCATCAAGTGGTTGACATTCATTGCCGGAGCCGGCAGGTGCCGGACCGGTGGGGCATTCAGTGGCAGGTGGCGTCGTTGAGGCTGAACCCGGTTGACGCGGCGCTGTCGCCGGTGTGGCTGGCCTGCGGCCGTCCCTGGATGCTTGTCATGGTCGACGACCATGCGGCGAGTCCTGGGATCAACCCGACCTGCAAGGGTTAGACACCTGTCGATGAGCAAGTATCGATACGGATCCGCCATGATGTCAACACCTTCCGGAAACCTTCCGGAAGCGAGGCCGCTGTATGCCGAACGGCTGCGGCCGCGACTGGCCGACGGCGGGCCGCTCCCGGCGGACGTGCTGTCCCGGATCACCGTCCAGGGCTGAGCCGGCTGGCAGCGGGGTATCACCGTGGAGGAGTCCGGCGAATCCAGATCGGACGCGATCCAGGCGAACAGGGGTACCGCATGTTTCTGATCTTCGGTCTGCGCACCAGGTCGGAGCGGCTGGGGCTGGTCCCGATGGCCTGCCGGGTCTGCGGGCAGTCCGGCAGCATGCTGCTGGTGCGCGAGATCACCCGGTTCAGTCTCTTCTTCGTACCGCTGTTCCGGGTCCGGACGAAGCACGTGCTCTACTGCACCAACCCGCTCTGCGGCACGCGTACGGGCATCGGAGCGGACGAGGCACGTGCTCTGGTACCCGGCTAGTACGGGGCGGAGGTAGACGTGCGGGGTTCGAGTTGACCCTCGCGGGTGGTGGCTGCGGCATCGGAACGGCCCGGCGACCGTCAGGCGTCGGAGCGCCAGCCGGCGAGGACGCGCTCGATGTCGGTCCGGATCCGCTCCCGTGCCTCGGCGCGGGGGACGCCGGCCATCAGCAACTGGTCGTACTCGGTGTCCTCGTGCCGGATCGAGGCGATCACCGCGCGGGTCATCGCGTCCTGCTCCACGGCGCGGCCGGCCGCGGAGCGCCCGACCCGGCCACTACCTCGGAGCCCGGTGTGTCCGGCGATCGCCTCGGCTCGGGACGCTGGACAACCTGGGAAGAGTCGAAGGATCTCCTCGGTCATCCGGGCCGTCAACGTCACGTCCTGATCGGCCCGGCGTTCCCGGTCCCGCTCGCGGCGGTGCAGCCGCGCGGCCTCGTCACCCAGGCACTGCCGTTCGGCGCTGTCCAGCCCGGCCGGTTCCACCAACAGCCCCAACCGGTCGTGCCGTTTGCGGGCCCGGTTGAACCGCAACACCACGGCGGACAGGGTGCTGGCCTTCTTCGCTCGTCGGGTCATCGCCGCGTCTCCGGCGGGCAGGAAGACCAGATGATCCAGGTCTGTACAGGTCAGGCAGAGGGTCTGCGCGTCCTCGGAGACGAGTAGTTCTCCGGTCTCTCCGCACTCGGCGCAGGTCCAGTTGGTGACCGCCGAGTGCACCACCAGGTCGGGCGGCGTGCTCTGCCGCTGTAGCAGCCGCGCCCGGGCGGTTTGGGAGAGCGCGCCCGAGGCCCAGTGTGTCCGGTATGCCCGCTCGATTTCTGGACTGCCGTCGGTGGTGAAGCGCAGCGGGCGGCGGTCGCGGGTCGCCGCGAGGTAGTCGACCTCGTCCGGCTGGAGTCCCTCGTCCCGGGCCCAACGACCGAAGATCTCCAGTGCCTCCAGCAGCCGGGACGGCGGCACCGCCGCACTCCGATCCAACTCCGGAACACGGCCCTGGCGCCACCGGTCCACCACGTTGCCCGGCAGCCAACCGAGCGCGCTGAGCAGAAGGAGCGGCGAGACATGTCGATGGCGGGCCAGCGCGGCCTGCGCGGCGGTGACGACACGCCGCTCCAGCTTCGAGCCGGGCGGCTGCCCGTCAGGCGAGGGCGGGGGAGTAGGCATGATTCCGCGAGGATAGCCAGGCGCGCTGACCATGGAGCATCCGCTCCAACCGGTTCGTCGTCGTCTCCGCCCGTACCCGGGGCATCCGGTGAGCAGGGTCGACATCGCGGTGCGAGTCTTCGCCGGGCGGCGAATCGGTTCGCCTCGGCGACGGCCCGGTCCACGGAGGTCAAAGCTCGCCTGACCTGGCAGACCAACTCATAGATATACTCAGATCGATGACTGACTGGTAACGTGATCGAAACGATTCGCTCACGGGGGTGCAGATCCGCGGAAGGGAGAAGCAGTTGTCAATAGTGGACATAGCGCGACGTCGCGGCTTGAGGGGTCGGGGCCTCGTCGCCGTCCTCGCGGCGGCCGTGCTGACCGGAGGAGCCATGGTCGGTATGGCCCAGCCCGCGTACGCCGCCGACGAGTCCATCAGCGTCAACTTCTCGGCGGCATCCGGGACCCCCACGTACCGTGCCTCCGGCTGGATCTACGGCATGACCGAGAACGCGTCCGGACCGCCGGACAGCTACTTCCGGGACGTGAAGTTCCGCTACATGCGTGCCGGGGGTGCCCAGCTGGACAGTCCGGGCGGCTGGGTGTCAGGGCGATACGACCGCCGGTGGAACGCCACCCGGGCGCAGTTGCTGCGCACCCGATCGCTCGGTGCTGAGTTCGTCATCCTGCCGCACGACCTGTGGGGCGCGGATGGCTACCCGATCTCCCGGTTCCCGGGCGACAACAACAGCTGGACGGACTACGACGCCTTCCTGACCCGGCTCATCGACGATGTGCGGGCGACCGGCGCGCCCGTGCAGTGGGACATCTGGAACGAGCCGAACATCACCCTGTTCTGGAACCGGCCGCAGGCGCAGTATTTCGAGCTGTGGCGGCGCACGTACCAGCGCATCCGGGCCGCGTTCCCGAGCCATCTGATCGTCGGCCCGAGTTGTGCGTGTGTGCCGTCGACCGGGGGCTGGTGGGTCCAGTATCTCGATTTCGTCCGTGCCAACAACGTCGTTCCCGACATCATCAGCTGGCACAGCCTGCCCGGCGACCCGGTGGCGAACGTGGCGACGGCGAACTCCACACTGGATTCCCGGGGTATCCCGCACCCGCGCCCGTATCAGATCAACGAGTACGGCGCGTCCAACGAGCAGAACCCTGGCGATGGCTCGTGGTACATCGCACGGTTGGAGCGGGCCGGGGCTGACGGGCTGCGCGCCAACTGGGCAGGCGGCGGAAACCTGCACAACGATCTGGGAAACCTGCTCACCCGCAACTCGGCGGGTCAGTACCAGCCGAAGGGGGAGTGGTGGGTCTACCGCTTCTACGGCTCGCAGACCGGTCAGATCGCCTCGGTGACACCGAGCGCCAACTATGACGCCTTCGCCACCAGGGACACCGGGGTGGCGAAGGTGCTCGTCGGTGGTGGCCGCACGACCGGCAACGTGGCGGTGAACCTGCAGCGGCTCGATGCCACCACCGATATCGTCCGCAACAACCAGGTGCGGGTAGTTGTCGAGCGGGTCCCGTACAACGGCGGCGGCGCGGTGGCTGGCCCGGTGACCGTGCAGGACTCCGTGGTGACGCTGACGAACAACGGCACCACCGTGAACGTGCCGCACAACAACATCGACGAGACCTCCACCATCACGGTGCTGCCGCCTGGGGATGGGCCGCCAGCGCCGACGGGGCAGCAGATAGTGGGTGGTCAGTCCGCGCGGTGCGTGGACGTGCCGAACTCGACCACCAGCAACGGTACCCAGGTACAGCTATGGGACTGTGGCACCGCCACCGGACAGCGCTGGACGTACACCTCCGGCCGGCAGTTGACGGCGCACGGCGGCACCAAGTGCCTGGACGCCAGCGGTGCTGGCACGAGCAACGGCACTCAGGTCATCATCTGGGACTGTAACGGCCAGGTGAACCAGCAGTGGAACGTCAACTCCAACGGCACCATTACGGGCCAGCAGTCCGGGCTGTGCCTGGACGCCACCGGTGCCGGCACCGCCAACGGTACGAAGATCGTTTTGTGGGCCTGCAACGGCCAGGCCAATCAGCGCTGGAGCCTGCGTAGTTGATCGCGTGCCCGGCGTACCGCCAGATCAGGCACGGCGCCAACCCGCGCCGTGCCTGATCTGGTGAGCACAGTCGTCGACCTGCGCTGTCAGCTTCGCCGGCGTCGCGACCGATCTCCGCCGCCAGCCACGGAGGGGAGCGCAATCGTCATCCGTCGACGGAAATCTCCAACTCGTGCACGGCAGCGGCGAAAGCGGGCAGCGTGGGGTGGTCGAAGACCAGGGTCACCGGAACGTCGACGTCGAGCTCCTCGCACAGCCGCCCGGCCAGTTCCACGGCGGCCAGTGAGTTGCCGCCGTCAGCGAAGAAGTCGGAGTGCGGCCCGACTTCGGTGACGCCCAGGATCGAGACCCACGCGGCGTGCACGGCCGCTGCCGTACCGCCTGATGTGCCGGCGTCACCGGCGTCTGCGGCGACGTTCGGGCCTGCGGTGGGCACCGGCAACTGTGCGCGGTTCACCTTGCCGTTCGGGGTGAGCGGTAGGGCGTCCAGCCACAGGAGGTGTGCCGGCAGCATGTACGCGGGCAGCCGGTCGGCGAGGAAGTCGAGCACCTCGGCGTCCGGCGGCGGGGATGTTGTGTCGACCGGCACAAGATATCCGGTCAACCGGATGTCTCCGGCGCCGCCCGTGGTCGCTCGGCACACCGCGTCCGCAACGGACGGGTGGCGGCGCAGCGCCCGCTCCACCTCGCCCAGCTCTACCCGGTACCCGCGAATCTTGACCATGTCGTCTGCGCGGCCCACGAGCTCGAACCGGCCGTCGGATCGCAGACGGGCCAGGTCGCGGGTGCTGAACAGCGGTCCGGCCGGGCCGGTGCGGAAGCGCTCCGAGTTCAGCTCGGGCCGACCGAGGTAGCCCGGGGTGAGAGGAACGCCGCCGATGTGCATCTCGCCGACCTCGCCCATGGCCACCGGCGCACCGTCGTCGTCGAGCAGTTCGGCTCGGGCGCCCGGGACGACGACGCCGAGGGAGGCTTCGTCGGCGTCCGGCCGGTCGATCAGGGCGCAGGTGATCAGGGTGCCTTCGGTCATCCCGTAGGTGTGGTGCAGGCGGGCGCGCGGGAAGGCGGCGCAGAACGCAGAAGCAAGACCGATCGGGTACCGGTCACCACCGGTCACCGCGTTCCGGACGGACGGAAGTGGTCGCCGGGCATGTCGACAGAACGCGTCCAGCGCCGGGGTGATGTAGGTCGCGAACGTCACCCCGTACCGGTCGATCAGCTCGGCCTGGTGATCCACATCATGCTCGCGGCCGGGCTCCACGAGAACGATCGCGGCTCCGGTGGCCAGCGGCCAGATCACCTGGCGCAGCAGGCTGACAAAGCTGGTGGGCGCCTTGAGGAGGTGCACGTCGGCAGGGGAGAGGCCGAAGTTCGCGACGACCCAGTCGAGCTGGCTGGTGTAGTTGTGGTGCGTCACGACGACCGGCTTGGGACGGCCGGTGGATCCGGAGGTGCAGAAGATGAACGCGGCCGCGGTGGCGTCGCCGCCGGAGCCCGGATCGTCCGCCGGCTCTGCCACGCCCTCCACGACCGACAGCACCGTGCGTTGCCCCGGCACCGTCCCGACCCGCGTCGCGTCAGCCACCACCACCAGCGGCGGGTCCACCTCGTCGAGGACCTGCTCGATCCTCAGCTCCGGGTCACCCGGCGCAATCGTCAGGCAGACACCGCCGGCCCGCAGCACGGCCAGGATCGCCACCAACAGCTCGGGTGATCGTTCCAGCACCAGCGCCACCGGCGTCCCGGCTCCGCAACCGGCGGACCGCAACCGGGTCGCCAGCGCCGCCGCTCGGTCGACCAGCTCGTCGTAGGTGAGTACCGGTCCCGGGCCCAGCACCGCTGGTGCATGCGGACTCCGGCGCGCCTGCGCCCACACGAGGTCGTCGAAGCGTGGACTGTCGGCAGGGGCGAGCGCCGGCACCGGTGCGTAGCCCGGTGACTGGACGGATGTCATGCCGTGCCTCCTGGCAGCCTCACTGTCGATGCCGGCGTCGACCGGATGGCCACTGCCGATTCGGTCATCACCAGCATTGCCCCGTCGATGTGTAACGGGACCGGTTCGCGGGCGCCGGCCGCCACCTGAGTGTGCGCCTGCGCCACCACGAGCCCCAACAGCGCCAGCGTACTGGGGTTGTCGCGCCGTACGAGTTTCCGGGCAGCCCCGACCCACGCGCGGGCGACCTCCTCGCGGGCGTGCCCGTCGGCCGCACGGACGAGCGCGAAGAGGTGGGCGGTGTTCACCGAGGCGATGTCGGCCAGGTCCGCCGCGCTGGGTCGAGGCTCCGGAGGCCGGTACCGGGCCGCCGCCGGGGCAGTTCCGTCCGTGTCGGCAAGCTCGCTGCCCGCCAGAGCCCGGGCGAGCAGTTCGGCGTCGACGAGGCACTTGGCGAGCGCGAAGCCCGGATGCCGCTCCCGGTATGCCGTCCAGTGCCCGATGCTGGAGGCGTCGCCGATGGCGAAGGCGTTGGACAGCCCGACGATCCGGACCCCGTCGGCGGTGAGTACCCCCAGATGGTGGTAGTGCTGGGACGTCCTGGCATGCGTGACGTGGCCCGTTGCGTCGACGAGCCTGAGCGGCTGCGGCTGCTCCGACAGCCGGCGGGCCAGCTCCGAGAGGTGGTCGTGCGCCAGGTGCCGCGCCAGCAGCGCAGAGGCCCACTCGTCCGGGCCGGTGGCGCCGTGGACGACATGACCGGCGAGCAGGTCGGTCTCCAGGCAGCCGACCCGGGGACGCCCGTCCGCCCCGCAGTTGCCGAACGGGTGGACCATGTGCAGCGTCGACCCGACCAGCGGCAGTCCGCTGTGGAACGCGACCTCGTGGGCCGACCAGTGTATGCGTTTGTTGGTGGAGGAGAAGAGCAGGCCGGTGGCACTGCCGGAGGCCAACACATACGCGGCCGCGCGTACCACCTCGGGTGCGCCGCGGTGCGGGACGGTCAGCGCGCCGGTGACGCGGTCACCCTCGATGCCCAGACGGCGTAGCTCGCCGCGGACGAACTCAACACCGGCGGCCGTCGCCGCCCGCCGCAGCCAGGCCAGCACCGACCGCCCTCGTCCGTACCCTGCCCGGTTCGGCCGGCCCCACTGCGGGCCGAACCATTCCGGGCGGTCGACCTGACCGACGAAGTCGTGCCGGCGCTGCCAATGGTCCAACTGCTCCACCAGAACGTCGGTGAACAGGCGCATCTCCGGCGTACACACGCCGTCACCACGGTCGGCCAGGACCCGGTACAGCTCCTGCGCGGCCGGCCGGTCACGGCGGTGACCGACGCCGGCCCGGATCCGCATCCCGGAGATCTGCGTGTTGCTCTCCGGCGCCGACTTCTCCACGATCACCACCCGCAGCCGGGGACACGTTTCGCGGATCTTGATGGCGGCCATGAGGCCACTGAGGCCGGCGCCGAACACGCAGACGGTCGCTCCTGCTGCTGACACGCACTTCCCCCGTGACTTGTGCCGTGGTAGCAAGGACCTGGTGTTTCCACTGTGCCTATCGGTGGGAGTCGACGCGACCAGCCAACCACATATTGAGACCGGGCGATGGTGACGCCGATCAGCCCTCGGTGGAGGGCAGGGATCTCTCCTGTATGGCCCGGGCGAGGTGCGCCACGGTCGGCTCGACGAAGAACTCGTCCAGGACGTCGACGCCGTACTGCATCTGCAACCGGGTGATGACCTCGATGGTGAGCGACGAGTCCAGACCCGCGTCGACGAGGTCGTCGGTCGGCCCGACATCGTCGCGTCCCAATGCCTCGGCGCAGACCTGGCGTACCATCTGCTCGATCTCGTCCATTCCGATCGGATCTCCTGACTCAGGTCGTCGGGTCGGATGTCGTCGGGCCGGCCGGAACCTCTTCGCCTTCGCCTCCGGCGTTCGGCAGTGCCACCACCTCCAGATCGACCATGGCCCAGGTGTGCGGTCCGGTCGCGGACAGGGCGAGCCGGTCACCCAGTGCAAAGGCTCCCGCGGTCGCGAGGAGGTCGCAATTGACGAGAAGGTCGGCCGCGAAGCAATGGGCGTACTCGTCCGTAGGCCCGGTCAGCAGCTGTGCAGGGGCGAACCCGGCGGCGCCGGCGAGGAACCGCTGCGATCCGTATCGGTAGTTGCTGAAAATGGCGCGGGTGAACTCCCTCGGCCCGTGGCCGGACGCCGACCGCAATGCGGCGGCAGCCGACCTTCCGAGCCGCACGGAGCGCTTCTGCGCGGAGATCGGGTCGCCGCCCGGGTCAGCGTTCCAGTCGCAGCTCATCGCGAGGCCGTGGACGAGGAATCCCGGCGAGCCGCCCGGTGGCGCCTCCCGGGAGGCGAGCGTCGCGGCCGCGCCGTCGCTCAGCACTGACAGGCCGTCGGCCATGATCCGCGGCCGGGACACGACCCGGTCCGACGTGATGAGCAGGACCGACGCCGCGCGCGAGGTGCCCAGCAACCCGTCCGCGACGTGCAGCAGCAGCCCCAGGTTGCCGCACCCGTGACCGGCGACGCTCATCACCACCGAACCCGGGCAGCCCAACCCGTCGGCGAGGCGTGCACTTCTGACCAGGGCGTCCTCCGCGTCCGTCGACTCGGTCGCGTAGACCACGAAGTCCGGCGACACACCGGCCGCCGCAACCGTCCGAGCGCCGACCTCGGTCGCCATCGCGAGTGCGGACGCCGTCGTCTCCCGGTACGCCTCAAGGCGGTCATCCTTCAGCCTGGGATCGTCGCAGCCCGCCTCCCCCAGGTCGCGGATGAGACGCCGCTCACCATGCGTGTACGAAGTCGACGACAGATACATGTCCGACTTCCTCCGGTCTAGATAGGACGGCTGGATCCGTCGGCCGGTGCGGTGTTGCTCGTTGCGCCGCTCCCGCCGAGGGCGGCGTCGATCACGATCTCCCGCAGCCGGCGGAGGATCGTACCGGCGGTGGCCGGCTCGAGGACCGAGTCATTACACATCAGGCGCAGCGAGCATTCCGTGCTGACCGGCAGAACATGCAGGAACAGGGTGCAGTCCCGCACAGAATGCCCACCGAGCCGGGTCGGCTCCGCCAACTCTTCGCGCGCCAGCCTGGGAAGCTCGGCGTAGCGCGCATCCAGCCCCGACCAGTCCCTGCCACGACTGCGCAGGTCGTTGAAGAAGTACGACAGGTCCGGGGCCAGGCCCCGCTCCTGATCGCGTGACACGACCTCGAGTAGCCGCCCCGTGTCGTACCGCGCGTTCACGTACCCCCAGATCGCCGCTCGGTGGCTGCCGCGGACGAACTCGTCGAAGTCCGGCCGGCCGGCGACATCCGGAAGGACGAACAGGCCGTTCTGGAGTGCTATCCCGGCGAAGTCGGCCAGATCCCGGTGCTGACGGTTTCCGGCGATGATGCGCAGCGCGGCCGGAGCCTGGGACATTATCTCCCGAAGGGCCGTACAGAGCGCCGCTATGATCACACTGCCGCTTCCGGTGCGGGTCCGGACCGCGATCACCTGGGCGGCCACGGCGAGCGCCGTCGATCGCAGGCCGGTGACCGTGTACACGCCAGGCGTGGGTGGCACGATCCCGCACCCGCTCGGAAGCTTCGCCATCGCGGCGGACCACTTGGCAATGGTGGCCGTGCTGAGCCGGGCAAGCGCCTCGCTGGCCTCCAACGTCACGAGCCAGCTCGTCTGTCTGCCGGAAACCGGTGTCGCTCGGCGGTCCGCCGTCAGCTCGGCAGCAAAGGCGTCGCGCAGCAGGTCGACGCCGCTCATGTCGAACGCGAGGTGGGACATGGCCAGACCGATCGATGCGACGCGGGAACCGTCGCTGACCAGCCCCACCCGAACCGGCGGCTCGTCCTCGTGGACGAACGGCGTTCCGCGCAGGCCCTCCAGGAGGTGGACGGCGTCCGCACGCGGGTCGTCGGAGACCTCGCGGACGGCCACGGGAAGCTCGACGTCCGGCGTCACCCGCTGGCGCAGG
Organism: Plantactinospora alkalitolerans; assembly: GCF_015690345.1. GTDB lineage: Bacteria > Actinomycetota > Actinomycetes > Mycobacteriales > Micromonosporaceae > Plantactinospora > Plantactinospora alkalitolerans. The sequence continues at coordinate 14,297 of NZ_JADPUN010000109.1, forward strand.
CGCTCCCGATCGAACGTCGTGCGAGCCACCTCGTACCAAGATACGACCTGTGCCACCGCGTCGAGAGCATCCGTCATCGACAGCTCGTGGGTGGGGACGATGCTGCGCAGCAACGTCAGGTCGGAGACGTCGGTCCCGTAACCCCAGATGGCGTTCCACATGTTGCGTTGGGCCCAGGTGAGGGGAAGAGGGCCGGAAGCCGCATCCCCGGCGGCGACAGCCCTCACTACCTCGGTATGCACGGTGTTTCCTCCTGAAAGGCAGAAGCCGGTGCGGAACTAACGGCGGTAGGCGGCGGCCTGCATGTTGTAGAGCCCGGCGTACATGCCATTCGCCGCCAGCAGTGACGAGTGGCTGCCCGCTTCGACGATGCGACCGTCGGCGACCGCCAGGATCAGGTCGGCCATCCGTACGGTGGAGAAACGATGCGAGACGAGGACCGTGATGGCGCCGGTGGCACGACCGATCCGGTGGGCGTTCGCGGCGTACCGCTCGAACAGCTGGTGTTCGGCCTCGGCGTCGAGTGCGGAGGTCGGCTCGTCGAGGATCAGCAACAGCGGCGACTCCCGCATCATGGCGCGGCCGAGAGCCAGCTTCTGCCACTGCCCGCCGGACAGTTCGGTGCCCTGGCACCACGAGTTGCCGAGCTGGGTCGACAGACCCTGTGGCAACCGATCGACCAGGTCGCCCGCGTGTGCCCGGTCCAGTGCGGAAAGCACGGCCGCGCGGTCGTCGATCTGTGCCAGTTGTCCCACGCCGACGGTCTGCTGCGCCGGCACCTCGAAGCGTACGAAGTCCTGGAACGCCGCGGTGACGCGACGGCGCCACTGGTCCACCGGAAAGCGGCGGATGTCGGTACCGTCCACCTCGATGGTTCCCGCGGTGGCGTCGTAGAGGCGGCAGAGCAGCTTCACCAGGGTGGTCTTGCCCGCGCCGTTCTCGCCGATGATCGCCACCACGGAACCGGCGGGCAGGGTGAGGTTGACGTCGGTGAGCGCCAGTTTGTCGGCACCGGGATAGCCGAAGCTGACGTCCCGCATCGTCAGCCCGTGCCGAATGCCGTCGGGCAGCTCGACGTCCGCCGTCGGCGCGGTCCGCCCGGTGGCGGACGCTCGCAGCCCGCGCAGCCGCGCCATGGACTCCGCCACCCGCTGGAGCCGCCGCAGCAGGTCCAGCGCGCCGCTGACCTGCTGATTGACCTGTGCTCCCAACGCGATGACCAGGACCGCGTCGCCGACCTGGTTACCACCCGCGACCGTCTCCCGGAGGACGAACAGCACCGCGGCGACGTAGGTCACGGCGAACACCACCTGGCCCGAAGCCTCGATCACGGCCGACCGCAGCTCGCCGGAGCGCAGTACCCTGCCGATCCCGACCCACAGCTCCAGGTGTCGCCGCCGGACCTCGGCCTGTAGCCGGAAGACGCGTAGCTCCTTGGCCGGCACCGCGCTGGTGGCCAGGTCGAACAGGTGCTGCGCCTGGCGGACGGCGGTCGCCGACCGGTCTCGAGCGGCGGCGACCTGTCGCTGTGCCCGCTGGGTCGCGAACAGCGCGGGCACGGCGGCCACCGGCAACAGCAGCAACAGCGGATGCACCGATACAAGCAGGATGCCGGTGACAATCATGGAGACGGCCAGGGCGAGCGCCGCCATCAGCCCCGTCATGCCGTCGGAGAACTGTGCGATCTCCCTGCGCAGCAACGCGATCCGGTCGGCGTACTCCGTGCGTTCCTGCTGTTCCAGCCGGCCGGAGCCCGCAACCAGCTCGATCAGCTCCGAGTTCATGGCGACCACCGCCAACTCGGCCGTTTCCGCGTACGGCACGTACGCGAAGTGCTGCAACAGCAGCGCGGCGATGACCAGCAATCCGACCGAGACACCGGCCGCGACGGCCTTTGCGGGGTCGTGGTTGGTGACGGCGTTGATGCCCTCCCGAAGGGCGAAGGCGAGCATCGGCCAGGCCACGCCGCCAAGGATCATGAGTGCGGTGGACAGTACGATCTTGACTCGACCGCTGCGCCAGGCGAGGGACATCATCTGACCGAACGCGGCGAGCGTCGGTTTCACCGTCGCACCTCCGCCCCCGGGCTCGTGCTGCCGACAGCGTCGTCCTCCCCGCCCTCCACGTCGGCGGTGAACAGGCTGGCCTGGAGTCGGTACAGCTCCGCGTACCGACCGTCGCGGGCCAGCAGGGACTCGTGCGTGCCGTCTTCGAGAACGCGCCCCCCGCTCAGTACCACGATCCGGTCCGCGTGCCGGACGCTTGAGAAGCGATGCGAGATGAGCAGCGTTGTCCGTCCCCGCGTGCGCTCGGCGAACTCGTCGAAGAAGGCCGCCTCGGCGCGGACGTCAAGGGCCGCCGTGGGCTCGTCCAGAACGAGAATCCGGGCTCCCGCGTCGACGGCCAACAGCGCCCGCGCGATCGCGAGGCGCTGCCACTGCCCGCCGGACAGCTCGACGCCACCGTCGTACCGGGACGCCAACACCGTGTCCAACCCGGAAGGGAGGCCAGCGACGATGTCGGCGAGGCCGGCTCTGGCCGTTATCGCCGCAAGTTGTCCCGGGTCGTACCGGTGCTCGATCGCACCGAACGCGATGTTGTCGGACAGGGACAGCTCGTACCGGATGAAGTCCTGGAAGACGACCCCGATCTGCCGACGCCACACGTCGACCGGGAGTGTCGCGATGTCCCGGCCATCGACCAGGATCGCGCCCCGAGTGGGCTCGTAGAGCCGGGCGAGCAGCTTCACCAGCGTGGTCTTGCCGGAGCCGTTGAGCCCCACCAGGGCGGTGCACTCGCCGGCGCGCAACGTCAGGTCCAGGCCGTCCAGCACCGGCCGGCCACCGCTGGCGTACGAGAACGTTACGTCACTGAACCGTATCTCCGAGAACGATGGGGCCGCCGTCGCGGCCGAAGCGCCGCCGGCCACGGTGGGCGGGACCGCCTCGCTGGCCGCCACCTGGCTCCGGAACCGCTCCAGCGCACGGACGGCGATCAGGCCGAACTGAGTGCCGGTGTCGGATTCGTGGTAGAACTCACCGAGAAGCACTGCCGCGATGGTGGCCTGCACACCGATGGTCAGTTCGGTCAGCGTGAGCGTACCGGCGGCGCCTGCCCGCAGCATGAGCGCGACCACCAGACAGACGACAATCAGGCTGAACACCGAGCGCCACAGGAAGGCGGTCACGTTCACCCGCCGCCGCTCGCGCCACAGCGGACGGATCGCGGCCAGGGCGCTTGACCGGTACCGCTCGATGATCCAGGACGTCAGGCCGAACACCCGCGTCTCCTTCGCGGCGACCGGGCCCACGCCGAGTCCCAGGAAGTAGTCGGACTCGCGGCGCAGCGGGTTCATCACCGGCACCAGCCGGGTGTAGGTACGCACGACGTCCCGGTGCCCGACTCGCAACGTCATGGTGACCAGGCCGATGGCGGCAGCCGCCCACCAGGAGATCACCGCTCCGATGATCAGTACGAAAGCGCCCAGCCGGCTGTAGCGGATCACCAGCGCCAACGTCCCGGCCGCGGCATCTCCCGGCGTACGGCTCCCCTTTTCGAGGCCTTCCGCCGCCAGGCGGAGGTTCGCCAGCGACTCGTCGTCCTCCTGTGGCGCGACGCTGGTGCTGCGGAGCGAAGCCTCCAACAGCCGGTCGTAGAACAGACCGTCGACACGATGCTTGACCAGTTGGCCGAGCGCCGCCGACAGCGGTGTCAGGATCTGCTGCGCGAGAAGGACACCGGAGGCGACGAGGAAGGCCGTGACGAGCGAACGCCACTGCGGCGAGCCGACGCCCGCGTCCATCGCGGCCGGAATCCGACCCACCACGAAACTCGACGCCAGAACGAAACCACCGCCCAGCGCGCCGACCACGAGGTTCAACCCGGCCGTGCCGAGCGCGAGCCCATCAGTGGCGATCCTGAGCTGCGCCAGCAGGAAGATCCGTGGCTCAACCCGCTCCTGCCACAGCCTCTCCCGCCAGTTCCCCAACGCAACTCCTCACCGGCAGCGGTGCGTTCCATTCGTCCTCGGCGATGAGGCGGGTTGGCGGCGGCCGGATCGCACCCCGGGTCCGCGACGAACGGTCGCACGCGGTCGGCTGGGTCGCTCGCACTCCTCGGTCGGCAGGCTGGTTGCGCCAGCAGCGACGACCGAAAAAGTGAGCCAGATCCCCCGTCGGGACGACTGTATTCGCCTGCGTCGTTGGCTCGCAACCCCGCCCGCGACCGTTTGAGCCACCGGACGGACAGCCCCGAGCAGGAGCACCGGCACCCGGCGGGCCGGCCGGTGGCGGCCGGCCCGGTCGTGCGGTGCTACTTGCTGCGCGAGCGCAGGAACAGGATGACGACCATGGCAACCCCGACGAGGACGAAGAAGCCGATCAGCACCGGTGTGGCGACAGGCGTCTTCGGGCCACCGACCACGGCAAGGTTTTCCAGCATGTCGAACTCCGTCCGATGAGGGGGGTGAAGGTCAGAACCTCTCCCTTCCCCGAATGCCCAGCCCGCAACCCGCTCCGGTGCTGCCCGGGCTGACCGAGTACGCGAGCGGCACCGCCAGGATCAGGCAGGCGGACGACGGTCGGCCAGGGCGGCCAGCCCGACGAGGTCGTCGGGCTCGGCGTCCGGCACGTCCCGGTCGAAGTGGGCCAGCACGGGAAGGCGCAGTGAGACGGCGACCAGTGCGCCCATCGCCAGCCCGCACAGCAGGTACAGCAGGCCGGTGCCGCGCCCCGCGCCGACGCCGATCACCGCGCCCACCGTGCCGGCCAGCGGACCGCCGGGATCGACCAGCGGTTGCAGCGCCGTACTGGCAAGTGGCGCGACGGCGTATCCGAGCGAGAGGACGGAGAGTGCGGCCATCTGGTTCAGCGCGATCACGCGGGCGTGGAATCGCTGCGGCACCTTCGTGTGGATGATGGTGATCCAGGCGCCGTTCACCAGCACCAGCGCGAACGACAGGCAGAACGTGCCCACCGCGATCAGGGCCAGTGACGGGCGGAGGCCGGCCACGGCGGCGCTCGCGGCGACCCCGGCCGCCGCCCAGAGCAGCCCACGCATCCGGTGCCGCTTCGGCCCGCCCCAGAGCGCGAGTACGAGGCCGCCGGCGACCGCACCGGCGGCGGACACCATCGCGACCCGGGCGGCGTCGGCCGTCGAGCCCACTACCAGCACCAGCGGGGAGACCAGCACGAGTACGGCGGCCAGCGGCGCGTTGAGTCCGACGAAGAAGAGCAACATCGCGCGGAGTCCGGGGCGGCGGAAGAAGTAGTGGAAGCCGCCCCGGATCTCGGCCAGAACCGTCTCCCGGCGCTGCCAGGCCATCGTGCGCGGAAAGCGGACGGCCAGAAGGACGGCCACGCACAGCACGTAGCTGGCCACGTCGAACAGCAGGATGCCGAGCATGCCGAGCGAGTGCAGCATCGCCACCGCCACCAGCGGCACCAGGAACTGCGCCGCCCCGGTGGCCAACTGCACGACTCCGTTGGCGTGTCCCAGATACCGCTTGGGTACGAGCTGCGGCACCGCCGACGCGTACGCGAGCCGCTGGAGGGTCAGCGCCACCGAGAGCGCGGCGAGGAGCCCGTAGAGGAGTCCCGCCCCCAGCGCGTCGAACGCGAGCAGCAGTGCGAGAGCCCCCTGGATCAGCCCTGCCAGGACGCTCGCTCCGATCAGCGCGCGTCGCCGATCGCCGCGGTCGACGAGGGCACCGGCGATCGGCGCGACGAGGATGCCGGGCAGCACGCCCGCGACCGCGAAGAGCGCGAAGCGCAACAGCGATCCGGTCTCCAGGTAGGTCCAGATCGGCAGGGCGAACTCGGTCAGTGCCGTACCCGTCATCGACACCGTCTGGGCGGCGGCGACGGCGAGGAAACGGCCCATGCTGGGTCGTGGCCCGGGAGCGGGCGGTGGGCCCGGCTCCGATGCCGGCACCGGACCGGTCACGATCCCGGCCAGTTCCGCCGCCCGGTACTTGAGGAAGTAGTGCCCCGCCTCGTCCAGCACCACCAGGCCGGTACGCGGGGACAGGAACTCCCACTCCCGGTAACGCTCCTGGTAGTAGTCGGTGCCCGGGTCCTTCTCGCCCACCACCGAGACGATCGGAGCCCGCAGCGGTGTCACCCGCCCACCCATCAGCCGGGTGAAGTACTCCTCGGCCTCCTCGGCGTCCCGCCGCATGGCCCGGATCAGGTGCCGGCGCTGGGCGGGCTCGAGTGCGCCCACGTCGGCGCCCATCGACTGCAACCAGTTCGCGTACACGGTGTCCGAGCGGAGTCGGTCGAACCGGGCCAGCCCGGCGAGTCGGGGCCGGGCGAAGGGAAAGACGCCGCCGAGGTAGACCGCCTCCAGGGTACGACCGGCCGCCTCCAGTCGGCGCGCGACCTCGACGGTCAACGCCGCACCCGGTCCGCAGTGTCCGTAGAGGACGAGTGGACCGGACACCCGGCGAAGCACCTCGTCCGTCACGGCGGCGGCTACCTCGTCGAGCGGCCGGGCCTCCTCCGGTAGACCCAGGTCGGAGCCGGGCACGGCGACGGAGTGCAGCGCGACCCCGTCGGGCAGGGCGTCGGCGAGGGGCTGGTACACGATCGCGTTGGCGCCGCCGTACGGAACGCAGACCAGGGACAGGGTGCGGGTCGGCCCGGTACGGGTCAGCTCGTGCAGCAGCGGGCGTGGGCCGGCCCGGTTCCCGAGGCCGGCCAGGCCGCGTACGGTCGGATGCTTGAACAGGTCCATCGCGGTGACCGGCGTGGGCAGCAGGCCGCGCAGCCGGCTCACCACCGTGATGGCGAGCAGCGAGTGCCCGCCGAGGTCGAAGAAGTCGTCCTCCGCACCCACCCGCTCGACACCCAGCACCGCGCGCCAGACCTCGGCGATGGCCTCCTCGACCGGTCCGCTCGGCGGGACGAAGGCGTTCCGGGACCCGATCTCGGGTGCGGGCAGGGCACCCCGGTCGATCTTGCCATGTGCCATCCGGGGCAGCGCGTCCAGCCACACGGCCTGGGCCGGCAGCATGTACTCGGGCAGGGTCGGCGCCAACCGCTGACGCAGCTCGGCGAGCGGCAGCTCCCGCGCCGACGCCCGCTCCAGGTAGGCCACCAGCCGATCGGCGTGCACCGCGACGGCGGCCCGGGTGACCTCCGGCAGGGCGGCGAGGGTGGCCTCGATCTCGCCGAGTTCGATCCGGTAGCCGCGCAGCTTCACCTGATGGTCCCGCCGGCCGAGGAACTCCAGGTCGCCGCCGGGCAGCCAGCGGGCCAGGTCGCCCGTGCGGTAGAGCCGCCCGTACGACGCGCTCCGGACGAAACGCTCGGCGGTCAGCTCCGGCCGGCCCAGGTAGCCACGGGCCAGCCGGTCACCGCCGATATGCAACTCGCCGACCGCACCCACCGGCACCGGTCGGAGCAGCCGGTCGAGCACGTGCACCTGGGCGTGCGGCAGCGGGCGCCCGATCGGCGTGGTGACCGAACCGGGGTCGACGGCCGGCGACACCTGGTACGTCGTGACGCCGACCGTCGCCTCCGTCGGTCCGTAGTGGTTGACGACGGCGGCCGGGGAGAGGCCGGCCAGTTCCCTGGTCCAGTCCGCCCGGGACGCCTCCCCGCCGAGCACCAGGGCGCGGCGGGGAAGCAGGCTGGCGGCCGGCACCTCGGCGGCGAGCGCGGCGAGGTGCGACGGGGTCAGCTTCAGGTAGTCGATCCGGCCGGACGAGACCTGGTCGGCCACCTCCTGGGCGGTGCCCCGCCGTGGGATCAGCGTCACCCGGCCACCCGTGGCGAGCGCCAGATAGAACATGGTGACCGCGAAGTCGAACGACAGCGACTGCAGCAGGCCGAAGCGGGAACCGGGGACGACGTCGAGTCGCTCGCGCATTCCGTCGAGGTAGCGGACGAGCTGGCGGTGCTGCACCGCCACGCCCTTCGGCTGCCCGGTGGACCCGGAGGTGTAGATGACGTACGCGAGGTTGTCGGGGGCGGCGATCGGCGGAAGCGGGCCGGATCCGCCGGCGGCGACGTCCGTGACCAGCCGCCCGGGATAGCCCTCGAACAGTCCGGCGAGGTCGGGGGAGGTGAGCAGGACCTCGGCACCGGAGTCGGCGAGCAGGTACGCCAGCCGGGCCGGCGGTTGCTCCGGGTCGAGCGGCAGGTACGCCCCGCCGGCCTTGAGTACGCCCAGCACGGCGACCGCCGAGTCGGTGGACTGCTCCAGGCAGATCCCCACCCGCGCCTCCGGCCCGACCCCGCACTCCCGTAGGCGTCGCGCCAGCCCGTTCGCCAGACTGTCCAGCTCCGCGTACGTCAACGACGTGTCGCCGTGCACCACGGCGGGTGCGTCCGGGGTCCGGTCGACCCAGGAGTCGAACGCGTCGGTCAGCAGGGCTGCCGGGGAGTCTGCCGGCGCCGGCCCGCCGAAACGCCGCAGCACCTCGTGCTCCCGCGACGACAGCAGATCCAGTGTGGACAGCGGACCGGCGGGGTCGGCGGCCACCTGGTGCAGCAGTATCGCGAACCGGTCGAAGAGCCGTACGACCGTCGCGGCGTCGAACAGGTCGGTGTTGTACGTGACGGTGCCGACGAGTTCGTCCCCCTCGTGGTACAGGTAGAGGGCCAACTCGTGTCGGGTGGTCGTCGGCGCGACGTCGAACGGCGCGACGGTCAGGTTGCCGAACCGGGTGGCCGGCGCACCGGTGTAGTTCTGCATCGCGAAGCTGACCTGGAAGACCGGCGGGCGCCGCACGTCACGCCGCACCCTCAGCTCGGTGACCAGCCGCTCGAACGGCAACTCCTGGTGTGCGAACGCGTCGATCGCGGTCTCCCGCAGCCGGCCGAGCAGGTCGTCGAAGGTCGGGTCGCCGGCCAAGTCGGCGCGGAACACGATCGTGTTGACGAAGAGCCCGACCAGGCCCTCGGTCTGCGGCTGTCCCCGCCCGGCGACCGGCACACCCACCGCGAAGTCGTCCTGACCGGTGTACCACCCGAGCAGGGCCTGGAAGCCGGCGAGCAGCACCATGAACGGTGTCGCGCCGCGGGGCTGCCCGACCGCGCCGAGCGCCGCGGTCAGTCCGGCGTCGAGCCGGAACGTGTGCAACGCGCCGGCCGACGTCTGCGTCGGGGGGTACGGCCGGTCGGTCGGCAGTTCCAGCGCGGGTACCTCGGCCAGGCGCTCGCGCCAGAACGACAGGTCGCGTTCGGCCCCGCTTAGCGAGCGCTGCCAGCGCGCCCAGTCGGCGTAGCCGATGGGCAGGTCCGGCAGACCGGCGGGCCGACCGGTGCGGTGCCCGTCGTAGAGGATGCCCAACTCGCGCAGGATCACCTCGGTCGACCAGCCGTCGCTGATGATGTGGTGCATCGTCAGGCACAGCACGTGGTCGTCGGGGCCGATCGTGGCCAGCGTGGCGCGGAAGAGCGGGCCGGCGGCCAGGTCGAACGGCACGGCCACCGCCCGGGTCAGCGCGGTCCGGGCCGCCGTGACCGGATCGGCGGCGCCACTGACGTCCACCGACCGAAGCTCCACCCGCCCCGGCGGGGCCACCTCCATCTTCGGCTGGCCGTCGTCGCTTGCCGAGAATCGCATCCGCAGGCTTTCGTGCCGCGCCACGAGTGCGTCCAGCGCCGCCCAGAGGGCGTCGGCATCGAGCGGGCCGGCGACCCGCAACGGCAGCCACATGTGGTACGTCGCGGTGCCCGGCGCGTACTGCTCCAGGAACCACATCCGTTCCTGGGCGTACGACAGCGCTGGCGCGCTGCCGTCGGTGCAGGCGACGATGGCCGGGGCGATCGGTTCGGCCCGCCACCGTCGGGCGAGCGCCGACGTCATCGGGCGAGTTCCTCGAGGGCCTCGGTCAGGCTGGCCACGGTCGGATGAGCGAAGACCACCCGCACCGGTACGTCGAGACCCGTCGCCGCGTTGATCCGCCCGACGACCCGCATCGCGTGCAGCGAGTGGCCGCCGAGTGCGAAGAAGTCGTGGTGGACGCCGACCTTGTCGAGTCCGAGCACGTCGCCGACCACCCCCGACACCAGCTCCTCGCCTTCGGTGCGGGGCGGTACGTACTCCACCGTCGGCGGCGGGACGGTGTTGGCGGGCGATCGCACCGGCCCCGGTACGCCGGCCCGCACCGCCTCGGTGACCGGCCGGTCGGGCTCCGCCGCCAGCAACCGCAGCAGCTCGTGGAATGCGGTGGCGAGCGCGTCGACCGCATCGGCCGAGAACCGGTCGGCGGGGTACTCGAACACCAGCTTGACCTGGCCGGTGTCGGTGGGCAGCACGATCAGGGTGAGGTCCAGATAGGAGTGTCCTGCCGGCACCGGCAGGACCGTTGCGGACAGCCCCGCCCAGGCGATCTCGTGCAGCCGGTAGTCCTGCATGTTGAAGCCGAACCGCACCAGCGGTGGCTCGCCGGCGACCCGGGGTGGCGCGAGAGCGGCGACCACCGCTTCGAACGGCGCGTCCTGGTGGGTCAGCGCTCCCGCGAACGCGTCGGTGACCCGGCGCACGGCGGCCGGAAACGGAGGCTCGCCCGCGAGATCGGCCCGCACCACGACGATGTTCGTGAAGTCGCCGACCACCTGCTCGGTCCCCGGCTCGGTACGGCCGCCGACGAAGACGCCGACCGGGACGTCCGTCCGGCCCGTGTAGCGCCCCAGCAGCAGTTGGTACGAGGCCAGCAGGACCGGCGCCAGGGTCAGCCGACCGGAGACACCGGCCGAGGCGGTGAGCCGGTCGACGAACTCGGGCGCCAGCATGCGGACCGCCTCCGCGACCCCCGGCGGGTGGGCGACCGGCGCCGGCAGCGGCAGCGCGACGGGCGGCCCGACACCGTCCAGGGCGGAGCGCCAGTACGCCAGCGTCCGCTCCAGACCACCGCCGGCCAGCTGCCGACGCTGATGGGTGGCGACATCTGGGTACTGCACCGGATGGGCCTCGAACGCCGGCCCGGCCCGACCGACCCGCGCCCCGTACGCGGCCGCCACTTCGGCGCTGACGATGCCCAGCGACGCCGCGTCGAGCACGAAGTGGTGGCCGGCGATCAGGAACAGGTGCTCGTCCGGACCGACGCGCAGCAGCGCGGTACGCACGAGCGGCCCGCGTACCAGGTCGAACGGCTCCGCCCGCAGCCGTTCGACCCACCTCGCCGGACCGTCGGAGTCCGCCCCGGAATTCCGGGAGCCACTGACGGCGGCGGGCTCGAACCCGACCGAGGTCTCCACCCGCAACGGCGCGGACAGCCCGCCGACCACCCGCTGCCGGGGCTCCTCGCCGCCGGTCACCGGCACCGTGCGCAGACCGTCGTGCCGGGCCACCACCTCGGCGACGGCCGCCGCCAGGGCCTCCGCGTCGAGCGGGCCACGCAGCCGGATCACCGTCGCCACGTGGGCGCTCGCGCCGTCCGCGTCGACCTGCGCCGTGAGCCAGGACCGGCGCTGATGGTAGGAGCAGTCGTACACCTCCTCGCCCGCCGACCGCGGTGGCCGGGGCGCCGGCCGCAGACGCTTGACGAGCAGAGCCCGCTGCGCGGGCGAGAGCTGCTGGATTCGGTCTCGCACCGTGTACTCCCTTGTCCCTGCGCCGGCAACGGGCTGCGGGGTGGTGGTGCCCAGCAGCCCCTCCAGCCGGTCGCAGGCGGCCTCGACGGCGGCCCTGGAGTCCACCAGCGGCGACCGCGCCCGGTTCCGGGCCGCGTAACCGGGGTCGTCCAGCACCCGACGGAGGAGCGCGGCGATCGTCTCGGTCGTCCAGCGGGCCGCCGGCAGCCACTCGCCGAGGCCCAGCCGGCGCAGTCGCACGGCGTTGTCCGGCCGGTCGACGCCGTGCGCCAGCACGACCTGGGGTACGCCGGACGCGATCGCCCGCGCACTGGTGAGCACGCCGCCGTGGTGGACGACGGCGGCGACCTCGGGTATCAGCGTGCGGAAGGGCAGGGACGGATGCCACTGGACGCCCTCCGGAAGGACATCCGGAACCAGGTCCCGGTGGCGGCAGACCAGGATGCCGGGCCGGCCGGTCCGGGCGCACGCCTCGGCGGCGAGCCGGTACCACTCGTGGTGCAGCAACTGTCCCGACCCACCGGTCAGCAGGACGGGTCGGCGGGCCGGCGGAACGTCGTCGGCCACCAACTCGGCCACCTCCGCGGGTAGCTCGCCGGTCTCGGCGTCGTCGTGCAACACGAAGCCCGGCAGCGCGGTTCCGGCGGACGCCGGGTCACCGGCTCCGTCGAACCAGTCCGGCCAGAGCCCCAACTGGAGATCGGCGGAGGAGAGCCACGGCGCCCAGTCCTCGACCGGAGGCAGACCCACCGCGGCGCGGACCTGGTTGGCCGATACGGCGAGGGTGCGCGGGAAGAGCCGTTCGGTGAGGGGCATCGCCATGAGCTGGGTGGGGGCGAGGGCCACCCAGGCCGCCGGTATCCCGTACGCCTCGCGCAGCATCAGCACGGAGAGCCCGGAGGTGTGCCGGCTGACCGCCACCACCTGGGCGGGGTCGCGCTCGCGTACCACGGCGGCCATCGACTCGTATTCCCGGCGGACCTGCTCCCACAGGCCGTTGCGCCGGTAGTAGTCGGCCAGGTGGTCGACGTCCGCCAGCACGTTGAGCAGGAGGCGCCGGGCCTCCAGAAGGGTCCGTGCGTAACCGGACTCGGTGTCGACGGGTACGAACTCCAGGCCGGCGGCGCGGACCGTGCTGCCGTAGTACTCGTGGGTGTGCAGCACCACTTCGTGACCCCGGCCGCGCAGCGCCTGCCCGATCCGGATGAATGGCAGCACGTCGCCGTGGGTGCCGAAGGTGCTGGTCAGGAACGTAGCCATGGCGGCGGTCAGCGATCGGCGTCGAGTAGTGCGCGGATCTCGTCGTCGGAGAGCTGCGCCAACTCGGCGAGCAGCTCGTCGACGTCCGCCGAGGAATGCTCACGGATGGTTCGGGCGACGTCGGCGACGGTGAACGCGTCGGTGAAGAGCGCGTCAACGGGCAGTTCCACGCCGAAGTCGTCGCGCACCCGTACGGCGAACCGAACCAGGGTGAGCGATCCGCCGCCGAGTTCGTGGAAGTTGTCGTGCACCGAGGTCGGCGGAAAGTCGAGCAACTCGGCCCAGATGGCCGCGACCTGGGCCTCGGTCGGGTCGTCGGTGTCGACGGCGGCGGCCGGCGTGCTGCTCCGGCGTGCCTCGATCGCGGCCAGCACCTGCCCGGCGGTGCTGCAGGTGGTCGCGGTCCGGTGCACCCGCTCGGCGTCGGCGGGCGGGGCCAACCGGGCTGCCGTCTCCGGGCCGGTGGGAGCCGGTCGCACCGAATGCGGCTCGTATCTGGCCGCGACGGCGTCCGCCACCGAGATCACGAACCCGGTCCCGTCCCGCCGGACGCCCGGCAGGCCGGACAGGAAGTCGTGGCCGGGGCGGTTGCGCTCGGTGGCGGAGTAGGCGAGTGCCACCTCGGCCAGGCCCCGCTCCCGGGCCAGTGCCCCGAGGCTCGCCAGCACCCGGTGCTCGACGCCGCGGCCGAGCACCCGGCAGCTCAGCAGGAACGTTTCCACCTCGAGCCGGGCGCCGTGGGCACGGTGCACGACGACACCCACCTGGCCGTACGAGCCGAGTCGGTCCCGTACGTCGACGACCAGCACCTCACCGTCCACCGTGCCCAGTTCGGCGGCGGTGCGCCGTACCGTGGTGAGGTTGAACTGGTTGGTGCGCTGGGTGAGCTGCGCGGTGCGGGCGAGGTCGGTGGACGCCATCGGCCGGACATCGACGACCAGGCCGAGCCCGTCGAGGAAGCTCGCCAGGGACGGTGCCGCCGCGCGGGCGGCCCGGCGCCGCGCCTCCACCACGTAGCGCTCGGCGCGGTTCCGGTCGTCGGCGGTGACCTCGGTGACGTCGAGCGGCCAGCAGTGCCGCAGGTACGGCAGCACGGCACCCGGCTCGGCGGGCAGCGCGAGCGCGAGGACCTCCGGGTGGGCGGCGCGCACCTCGGCGCACTCGACCGGATTGTCGTCGAGGAAGACGAACGCGTCCAGCCCGAGGTCGAGTTCGGCGGCCAGCACGGCGAGGTTGGCCGACTTGGGCTGCCAGTCGATCCGGTGCGCGGTCACGTGCTCGGGCCGCAGCACCATGTCGGGATGCTGGGCCAGCACGGCGAGCACGTCCGCCTCGGCGTTCTTGCTGCAGATCGCGATCAGCCGGCCGGCGGCGCGCTGGGCGAGCAGGAACTCCTGGAACGCACGGCGCCCCGGGCCGACCCGGACCCCCCGCACGCCGTCCTCGCCGACCACCCCGTCCCACAGCGTGTTGTCGGCGTCGACCGCGATCACCTTGGGGCGTGGCGTGAGCCAGGCGTGCGCCGCCCGGGCCACCGCCGTGCCGAGCGCGGCGAACATCGTCCGGGTGTACGGCACGTCCGCGGACCGTTCGCCGTACGCGTCGTGGTAGTCGGGCACCGGGTACAGCGCGGCCAGGTCGGCGCCGGTGATCACCCGTACCCGTGGATCGCCGGAGAGCGCTCCGGCGAGCCGCGCCTCGGCGGCGGCGAGCG